>JABGSE010000024.1 GCA_018647945.1 Flavobacteriales bacterium
GATTGGTAACTATTTGCCAGAAGAACTTTATTCTACTAAAAGAACAGAGATTGAACAGGAAATTTATGATCAGACAAATGAAATTGTTGCTGATAAAAATATAAATTTACCAGCAATTTATATTAGAGATGTAACCTTACCTCAAACTTTAAAAACTGCAATTGAGCAAAAATTAAAACAAGAACAAGAATCGTTAGAGTACGAGTTTAAGATAGATAAGGCAAGAAAAGAAGCGGAAAGAAAAGAAATTGAAGCTAATGGTATTTCTAAGTTCCAAAATATTGTAAATCAAACTATTACTCCTCAACTACTAAAATGGAAGGGAGTAGAAGCGACTCAAGAAATTGCAAAATCTACAAATGCCAAAGTAATAGTAATTGGAAATGGAGATGGTGATTTGCCAATTATATTAGGAGGACAATAAAAAATCGTATTATTGCGTTATTAAAACCGTTTAACAAATTAAAATTAAAAAACAAATGAAAAAATTAATATTACTTATGTTGGTAGTTATGGTTCCATTTTTAACTTACTCACAAAAAAGAACAAAAAAAGGAACAGATAAAACTGAAACAAAAGACAAATCTTCTAATGAGAAATCAAATTTTATGATAATTAAAGGAGTAGAAGTAGATATGACTCAGGAAGGAATGGATGAAGCGGAAATTCAAGCTGGAGATGTTTCTTTAGATCAATTAATGAAAAAACATATAAAGCCTGTATCACGCTTTTATTTTAGTTATGATGTTGGTTCTTTGAGAAACGAAGAAGTACAAAAATTAATAGAATCTTCTAAGAAATTCAGATCGATGGCACAAGCTGTAAATGCATCTGCAGAATATGGTTGGGAATTTGAGAATGCAACAGTAGTTATTGATGGAGCAGTTAAGATTCATTATTATTTCATGAAAAGATAATTCTGTCTAAATCTTTAATTAATCCCAAAACGAAAGTTTTTGGATTTTTTTTGAACGAATAAGAAGTTGTAAACTCAATTTGTCTTTTAAAATAAATTTCACTAAATTTGTAAAAAATATTTGAAATGAAAAACTTAAAAAATCTGATTGTGTTATTGTTGTGTGTTTTTGTAAATTTTACATTTGCAAAAGACATTGAGGTTACAAGTGGGGAGAACTATTTTTCTGTTACTAATAAGTCAGTTACTGACTTTACTTTTATCAATTCTTTATCTGATGTTGATGCAGTTGTTGTGAAAACTGAAAATGGAGAATTTGTAAAATTAGTAATTCCTTCATATGATAGTGACGCTGCATCTGGTGATGCGGAATTACCTGTTTTGAAAAAGTTAATAAGAGTTCCTTTTGGTTCAGAAATAATCGTAAAAGTATTGAACAAAGAGGAAAAAATAATTAATCTTTCCGATTTTGGGTATAATCTGGATGTTTTTCCAAATCAACCTTCAGTTTCAAAAAGAGATAATGCAGAAGATATTCCTTTTTATTACAACAATCAGTTTTACACCATCAACGATTTTATGGGAAATAATTTGGTGAAAACGGAATTATTAGGAAAAATGAGAGGACAACAATTGGCCAGACTTTCAGTTTCTCCAATAAGTTATAATCCAGTAACAAATCAGTTGAAAGTAGTTACTAAAGTTGAGATTAAAATTATATTCAAAAATGTAAATATATCGGAAGATATAGAAAATAGAAAGAAATATTACTCGTCAGAATTTGAATCTTTATTTAAAAGATGTGTAAACCACACTCCAATTGCAGAAAAAGATGTGATAACGACTTATCCTGTAAAATATGTAATTATTTCTGATCCAATGTTTCAGACAGTATTAGAACCTTTTGTAGATTGGAAAACGAAAAAAGGATTTTTGGTAGTAGAAGAATATACAAATAATCCACTAGTAGGAAATACAACCGCATCCATACATGCATTTATAAAAGATATGTACGACAATGCTACTCCACAAAATCCTGCTCCAACTTATTTACTAGTAGTTGGAGATTTTGGTAATGTAACTTCTTTTAGTGGAACAACAGGCTCACATGTATCGGATATGTACTATTGCGAATTTGATGGAGGAGGAGATTTTTATCCTGAAATGTATTATGGTAGGTTCTCAGGCATTAGTATTGAACAAGTTCAGAATCAAGTAGAGAAGACTTTAAAATATGAACAATATTTATTGTCAGATTTTTCATATTTGGAGGAAGTAGTATTGGTTGCTGGGGTAGATGGTAGTTTTGCTCCTATACATGGAAATGGACAAATAAATTATGGAACAGATAACTATTTTAATATTGCACATAACCTTACAGTTCATAATTATTTATACGGTTCTGGAACTCCAATTACTTCTGATATGTCACAGGCATCTTCATCAATTATTTCGGATGTAAGTAATGGAGTTGGTTTTGCAAACTATACCGCACATTGTGGTTCTAGTGGTTGGTCAGATCCCTCATTTGAAGTTTCTGATGTATCTGGACTTCAGAATTATGATCAATACGGTTTTATGGTTGGAAATTGTTGTTTATCAAACAAATTTGATGATCCAGTTTGTTTTGGAGAATCACTTTTGAGAGCGGAAGATAAAGGAGCTGTTGGATATGTAGGAGGGTCGAATAATACCTATTGGGATGAAGATTTTTGGTGGGCTGTTGGGAATACATCAAATATAACAGCTAATCCTTCTTACGCCGCTACAGGTCTAGCAATTTATGATAGTTGGATTCATGAAAATGGAGAAGCTCAAGCGGATTGGTTCTTTACTCAAGGACAAATAATTCATTCCGGAAATTTAGCTGTAACACAAGCGGGTGGTTCCGAAAAATACTATTGGGAAATCTATCATTTAATGGGAGATCCATCTGTAATGCCTTATTTGGGAGTTCCTCCAGTTCTTTCTGTAACTCATGCAGGAGCTACTCCAATTGGAACCTCTTCATTTACGGTAACTACAGAAGAGAATGCTTATGTCGCTATTTCCATGAATGGAGTTTTATTAGACGCACAGCTTGCAGGAGCTTCTGGAATTGTAAACTTAACTTTCCCTACACTTTCTGTAATTGGAAATGCGGACATTGTTGTTACAAAACAATTCCGACAGCCATATATTAATATACTTTCTGTTATCTCATCAAATGCACCATTTGTCATTTACAATACACATACAATAAATGATCCAACAGGAAATAATAACTTAGAAGTAGATTATAATGAGTTAATAGAATTAGATGTAGAATTGAATAATGTTGGATCTCAACCAACACAAAATGTAAATGTTGTTATTTCTACATCCGATATGTATGTAACATTAATTGATAGTACGGATTTTCTTGCTACTGTAAATGCAAATAATACAATAAACATTAGTTCTCCATTTACTTTCCAAGTTGCGGCTTATGTTCCGGATCAGCATCTAGTAATGTTTAATTTAACAATTACAGACAATCAAGGAAATAGTTGGAACTCTAATTTATCGGTAACAATAAACGCTCCTGTGTTAACAGATGTATTGTTTACTATTGATGATGCAACTCTAGGAAACGGAAATGGAAAGTTAGATGCAGGAGAAACTTTGGATTTAATTGTAGATATTGAAAATTCAGGACATGCTGATATTAGTAATTTAAATGCAGTTTTAGGAAGTCTTTCTTCTTATGTAACTGTAAATAACCCGTTTGGTGTTGCGGTATCAAACTTAAATTCAACTCAGCAACAAAGTACAGTATTTAACATTACAATTGATGCAAATACTCCAATGGGAACTTTAGCGGAATTTCCTTTTGATCTAACAGATGGTGTTTATTCTCACTCCAATACTTTTTCGGGAACTATTGGTGTAATAGATGAAGATTATGAAACAGGAGATTTCACGCAATACGCTTGGATCCAAGGTCAATATCCTTGGTCAATTTCAAATAATAATCCGCATGAAGGAACAAATTGTTCTCGTTCTTTTGATAACTTACCAGATAATCAAGAGTCGGAGTTATCAGTAGATGTAAATGTATTGGCTGCAGGAGATATTTCTTTTTATAAAAAAATGTCTTCCGAACTAGATTATGATTTCTTAAAATTTAAAATAAATAGCCAAAAAGTAGGTGAGTGGTCTGGAATTGATGCGTCTTGGAGTTTGGTTACTTTTCCAGTTAGTGCCGGGCAAACTACTTTTAAGTGGGAATACGAAAAAGATGGTGGTTGGTCGGAAGGTCAAGATTGTGCTTTTGTTGATTATATTGTTTTTCCTCCAATTGATTTAGGTACTGTTTCTTTGAAAGATAACTTTACAGATATTAAATTATTCCCTAATCCTACAATGGGAAGTTTTGAAATTACTTTCTCAGATAATAAAAGTCATACTGCTTTAATTTATGATGTAAATGGTAAGTTAATTTATTTGGAGAAATCTTTAGAGAATATTAAATTTGATATTTCTGAAAAGTCAGCAGGAACTTATACTATAAAAATAATGCCAGAAGGAATAACCTATCAGATTGTAAAAAATTAGTGGCAAAAGCATTAGGAATAGATTATGGAACAAAAAGAGTTGGGATTGCAATTTCTGACTCTACTCAAATTATATCTACTGCACTTTGTACTACTCCTAATATAGAGATTTTCAAATTTCTAATAGATTTAACACAGAAAGAAGATATAGATACGATTGTAGTTGGGGAGGCGAAAAACTTAGATGGAACTGCAACAGATAGTAGTGTTGAAATAGAAAATTTTGTAGAAAAAATAACAATTTTATTCCCAAAGGTTAAAGTTACTACTATTGACGAAAGGTTTACTTCTAAAATTGCATTTCAGTCTATTATCGACTCAGGAATTAAAAGAAAAAAACGACAAAATAAATCCTTAATTGATGAGGTGAGTGCTACAATTATTTTACAAGATTATTTAACATACAAATAATTTCTTATTCTTGTTGAAACTCTGTAATATTGTACTCTAAATAAAAAACAATACAACAATGAAAAAACTTTACACTTTATTATTTGCTAGTTTACTAGCTTTAACTGCAAATTCTCAGGTGAGTTTTTGTGAAAATTTTGATGCTTTAATAGTTGGAGATCCTATTGCAGAAACTTCATCATCTTGGAATTCATGGGATGAATTAATGAATGGATCAATAGCTCCTTTTATAGATGATGCATTAGTAAGTTCTATTCAATCTGTTAGTGGTAGTAATTCATTACATTTTCCTGGATCACAGGCAGCAGGCCCTGAGGATGTGTTGCTCATGTTTGACCCTACATTAAATATTAATACATCTAACATTAATTCTTTATCTACTCCTTATGTTGTTGGTGAGTTTACATTTTCACAGATGATGTATATACGTTCTGCTCAACCTTCCAATGGTGGAGCTTATTTTAATTTTCAAGCAGAAAATACTCCAGGACAACTTTGGGCTTTAGAGGTTGAATTTATCGCAGATCCTAATAATCCAACGGATCCAGGAACAATAGATATGCGTAATACAGGTGGAACATTAATGAATCTTCCTTTTTCTTATCCCATGAACACTTGGTTTGAGATAAAGTTTGATATTGATTTGTCAAATAATGATTGGGAAGTATTTATTGATGGACAATCACAAGGATCATTTGCAAATACTATTAATCAAATTGCTTCATTAGATCTCTATCCTAATATAAGTCATGAATATTATGTAGATGATGTTTGCTATTCTTATATCCCAGCAACTTTATTTACTAATAATGGACAGGTTTCAAACATATCTACTATTTCTGGGCTTACAGGTCAAACAAGATATCCTTCAGTTGAGATAAGAAATTTTGGAACGGATCCTATTTATTCGTGTGATGTTACTTTTGATTATAACGGAACACAAATGACAGAAAACCTAACTAATATTGGTGCGGGTTTTGGGCTTTTATCATTAACATCTATGCAAGTTGATTTTCTAAATTCTATTACTTTAATATCTGGAACAAATATTGGTACTGCTACTATTTCAAATGTAAATGGAGCATTGCAGGATGATAATCCATCTGATGATGTAATGACAACACAGGTTGTTGCTATTACACCAGCAGAAAATAAGCTTGTAATTGGAGAAGAAGCTACAGGAACTTGGTGTGGATGGTGCCCAAGGGGTGCTGTTGCACTAAATGAAATGGATAGAGATTATCCTGGTTATTTTCAAGGAATTGCTGTTCATGATGGAGACCCTATGGAAAATACGGATTATAATTCGGGTCTTTTTGGATTCCATGGAGGGAGTTATCCTTCAGGGGTAGTTAACAGAGTTATGTCTTCTCCTGCTATTGATCCTTCAGAATTTGAACAATATTTTTTACAAGATATTGTAGTTCCTGCAAATGGAATTATTATGAATGGAGCTCAGCAAATTGGAACAACTTTAGAGGTTTCTTTATCAGTTGATGTAACAACTGCAATAAATGGAAACTGGAAACTAGCTTGCGTACTTATTGAGGACAGTGTTACTGGTTCTGGTGGACAGTGGTATCAATCTAATTCCTATGCTGGAAGTATTTCATTAATAGATGTAAATGGAGTAGATTGGATGAATTTACCGAATTGGGTTTTGGATGTTGATATGGTTTACCGCCATGTTGCAAGAGCTATTTCTCCATCATTTAATGGAGATCCTTTGGAATTTTCGTCTTACAATGCAGGAGAACAGTTTACAAAATGTTATACATTTACTTTGGACCCAACTTGGGATTTAACTCAAATGCATATTGTAGGGATGTTAATTAATACTGCAAACGAAATTAATAATGCTTCATCAACATCAATTTCCACTGCTGTAGCAAATGGATATATATCTTGTGGATCTACTTCTATTTCTAACGAATTAGCAGGTCCTGACCAATTAATTACTTTGTATCCAAACCCTGCAAATTCTGCAGCTACTCTGAGAATGAATTTGAAAACTGAAGAAAATGTTGATGTTAGTATTACCACTATTGATGGTAAACTAATTGCAAAAAGAGATTATGGATTGATGAATGGCGCTCATACACTTACTTTTGATATTTCAAACTTTTCAAATGGAATATACTTTGTTGAAACAATTGTTGGTGATGAAGTTATTACTAAAAAGTTAATTAAGGAATAATCAATTTTTAAATATAAAATTAGAAACCCATCTGAAAAGATGGGTTTTTTTATAATTTATTTTTAAGGTATTTTGCAGTAACAGATTTCTTGGATTTTATCATTTTTTCAGGAGTTCCTTCAAATACAATTTCCCCTCCTTTATCTCCACCTTCCGGCCCTAAATCAATAATCCAATCCGCACATTTTATTACATCTAAGTTATGTTCTATACAAATTACAGAATGTCCCTTTTCAATAAGTGCTTCAAAAGAGGTTAAAAGTTTGTTGATGTCATGGAAATGAAGCCCTGTTGTTGGTTCATCAAAAATAAATATTATTTTATCAGAGTTTTGTCCCTTTCCTAAAAAGGAAGCGAGTTTTGTCCTTTGTGCTTCTCCTCCAGAAAGAGTTGAAGATGATTGACCAAGTTTTATATATCCTAAACCAACATTCTGCAAGGGTTTTATTTTATTTGCAATTTTTTCTTCTCCATTCTCCATAAAAAAGGAGATTGATTCTTCCACAGTTAAATCCAAAATATTAAAGATGTTTTTATCACAAAATTTAATTTCTAATATTTCTTCTTTAAATCTTTTTCCTTTGCAATCCTCACAAAGTAAATGTACATCTGCCATAAATTGCATTTCTACAATGGTTTCTCCTTCTCCTTTGCAACTATCGCACCTTCCTCCATCTACATTAAAGGAAAAGAAACCACTTTTGTATTTTCTTGTTTCGGAAAGTTTTTGTTTGGAAAAAAGAGTTCTGATATCATCATATGCTTTTATATATGTTATTGGGTTCGATCGAGATGATTTTCCGATAGGATTTTGGTCGATAAACTCTAACTTTTTATAAGTTGATGTATTAATATTTACAGATTTATATTTTTTTTCATCTTTTGTATACCCTTGAAATTCTTGTTGAAGTGCAGATTTTAAAACATTATTTATCAGAGATGTTTTTCCAGAACCGCTAACTCCTGTTACCAAAGTGAAACATTCCAATGGTATTTTTACATCCATTTTATTTATGTTGTGAATGTTTATCCCTTTTAATTCCACAAAATGTTTCCATTTCCTCCTTTCTTTTGGGATTTCTATTTTAAGTTTTCCACTCAAATATTGTGTTGTCAGACTTCTTTTTGCTTTATGAATGTTAGATAATTTACCTTGAAATATCAATTCTCCACCATGAATCCCAGCTTCTGGTCCCAAATCAATTATTTGGTCGGCTTGTTGCATTATTTCTTCATCATGTTCAACAATGATAACTGTGTTCCCGATATCCCTTAAATTTTTCAAAACTTTTATAAGGTTTTCCGTGTCTTTGGAATGAAGTCCAATTGATGGTTCATCCAGAATATACATCGATCCTACCAGACTACTTCCTAATGAGGTGGCTAGATTTATTCTTTGAGATTCTCCACCAGAAAGTGTTGATGATTTTCTGGATAATGTGAGGTAGGAGAGTCCTACTTTATTCAGGTATTCTAATCTGTTTTTTATTTCTGTCAGTATTCTTTTTCCAATTTCATTTTCCTGTTTTGTTAGTTTTAATTCATTAAAAAATTTAAAACTTTCCAAAATACTCATGGAAGTTATATCTAAAATACTTTTCCCATTTATTTTTACATAAAGTGCGTCTTTTCTTAACCGAGATCCTCCACATTCATTACAGTTGGTCTTCCCTGTATATCTGGCATAAATTACCCGACTTTGTATTTTGTGTCGTTCATTATTTAACTTGCTGAAAAACTGATTTATTCCCTTACATTTTCCTTTTCCGTTCCATAATAATTCAATTTCATCTTTGTTTAAATCTTCATATGATTTGTGAATAGGAAATTCATATTCTGAGGAGTTTTGTATAAATCTATCTTTCCATTTACTTAATTTTATCCCTGACCAGCAACTTACCACTCCTTGATAAACAGACAATTCTTTGTTCTGAATTATCTTTTCAGAGTCCAAACCAATTATACTTCCGAATCCTTCACATTTTGAACAAGCTCCGTAGGGATTGTTAAATGCAAACAGGTGAATAGAGTTTTTTTCAAATTTGATGCCATCCATTTCAAATTTATTGGAAAATGAAATTTTCTTATTTTTTATTTGAATGATACATTCTCCATTCCCTTCAAAAAATGCAGTTTGTGCCGAATCTGTGATTCTTGATTTTAGATCTTCATCTTCATTGTCAATTATTATTCTGTCAATTATCAGTTGAATCGTCTTTTTTGAAATCTTGGATTTTGATTCAATTAAATTATTTATTTTTTCTACTTTATTATTTACAAGTAATCTGGAATATCCTTGTTGTAAAAGGATATTTAGGAAGTTAGATTTTCTGTCTTTTTCTATTTCTGTAAGTAAAAATACTTCTTCCTCATCTTTTTTTCTCAGAATAAAATTTACCACATCCCCAACTTGGTGTCTTTTTACTTGTTTCCCTGAAATTGGGGAATATGTAACTCCAATTCGGGCATATAAGAGTTTTAAGTAGTCGTAAATTTCGGTTACTGTTCCTACAGTTGATCTGGGATTTTTCGAAATTACTTTTTGTTCAATGGCAATTGCTGGAGAAATTCCAATTATTTCATCTACATCAGGTTTTTGTAGTTTTCCTAAAAACTGACGAGCATATGACGATAGACTTTCAATGTACCTTCTTTGTCCTTCTGCAAATAAAGTGTCGAATGCCAATGAGGATTTTCCGGAACCTGAAACTCCAGAAATAACGATTAATTTGTTTTTTGGGATGTTTAATGAGATGTTTTTTAAATTATGGAGTTTAGCCCCTTTAATTATAATGTTTTCCTGATTGTATTTTGTTTTTTCGCTCATCTCATTTTTTACTAATTTTGCAAATTTAAGAATTAAGATTTGGATAATTCAGAAACTTATACTAAATTTGTATCGTATTAAAATAAATAATAACCAAAACTTAACTTATATAGACGAATTTTTACTTTAAATTTTTATTAACTAAAAACCAAGTAAAATGCAGTCAATAAGCCCCGCAGATCATTTATTAGTAAAGTCGTATATCAATGGAGATGAATCTTCATTTGAGATTTTATTAAAACGACATAAAGACAAAGTTTTCGCCTTTATTTTATCGAAAATCAAAAATTATAATCTTGCTCATGATGTGTTTCAGGACACATTTATAAAAGTAATTAATTCATTGAAAAAAGGAAAATACAATGAAGAAGGAAAATTTGTTCCTTGGGTGATGCGGATTGCGCATAATTTAGTGATTGACCATTTCCGCAGACAAACTAAAATGAGAAAAATTGCCCCAACTGATGATTTCAATATTTTTGATGTAATTGGAAATGAAGATCAGAATATAGAGGAAAAAATGATTGAAAATCAAATTCATGCTGATTTGAAAAAATTAATTGACCATCTTCCGGAAGAACAAAAAGAAGTACTTGTAATGAGGTACTATAAAGACTTAAGTTTTAAGGAAATTGCTGAATCAACAGGAGTAAGTATTAACACATCCTTAGGAAGGATGAGATATGCAATTATCAACCTCAGAAAACTTAAGGATGAGAATAATATTAGTTTGAAAGCAAATTAATTTAAACTTTATACAATAAATTTTTTATGATGTCGTTAAAACTTTATATTAATCAAAAAGAATTATATGAAGGAAATGTTTACTCTATCAAATTTATTAAATCAGTTTTTAGAAAACAACAGTATAAGGACTGATAACAGACAGAAAAAAGAGGTTAAACCTAGAGAAAAGTCGATAAAATTCTTGTTGGATTATTCTAAATCTGTGAAAAGTATTAAAACGAACTCTTTAGGAGAAGTTTTAATTGTAAATAACTAAGTGGTTTTGGTTGTAAATTTGGCCGGTCAATTTATTGTCCGGCCTTTTTTTATGTCTATTTTTGAAAAATGAATAAAAAAGAAAGAGTTAATTTATTTATTAATTATTTTTCGAAGAATTTACCAGAGGCAAAAACAGAATTGGATTATACAAATGCTTTTGAACTAACGGTTGCTGTTGTTCTTTCTGCGCAATGCACAGATAAAAGAATAAATATAATTACTCCAAAGCTATTTGAACATTTGCCAACTCCAGAAGTGATGGCAGAGGTATCAGTTGATTTTATTTTTGATTTAATAAAGAGTTGTAGCTATCCCAGAAATAAAGCGAAACATCTTTCTGGTTTGGCAAAAATGTTGATTGCAGATTTCAATTCTGAAATTCCGGCAAGTTTGGAAGAGTTGCAAAAGCTCCCTGGAGTTGGGCGTAAAACAGCAAATGTTGTAGGTTCTGTTTATTTCGATATTCCTGCAATGCCAGTAGATACTCATGTTTTTAGAGTAGCAAATAGAATAGGATTGACAACAAATGCAAAAAATCCTTTGCAATCAGAACTTCAATTACTGAAATTATTCCCTACAGAAAAATTAAATATTGCTCATCATTGGCTTATTTTGCATGGAAGATATGTGTGTAAAGCTAGAAGAGCAGAATGCGAAAAATGTGGGATTACTTCCATTTGTAAATATTATAAAAAGGAGAAACTTAAAAAGTAACTCTTGTTAATAAATAGAACTTCTTTTATTAGAAAATTGAAAGATAATTTCTCTTTTTTGTATAAAATATATAATTATGAGTGATAAAGAAAAAACAGCTAAATTAAAGGCGTTGGAACTTACTTTAGGTAAGTTGGAAAAATCCTATGGAAAAGGAATTGTAATGAAGTTAGGTGATAAAGTTGTAGAACAAATTGATGCAATTCCAACAGGATCGATTGGACTAGATATGATTTTAGGAGTAGGAGGTTACCCAAGAGGGAGAGTGGTTGAAATTTATGGACCAGAATCTTCTGGAAAAACAACATTAACTATACATGCAATTTCGGAAGTACAGAAACAAGGAGGGATAGCTGCCTTTATTGATGCCGAGCATGCTTTTGATGCTACTTATGCATCAAATTTAGGTGTTGATACCGATAATCTTTTAATCTCTCAGCCAGATAATGGAGAACAAGCTTTGGAAATTGCAGATCATTTAATCAGTTCGGGAGCGGTGGATTTGGTAGTGATTGATTCTGTTGCAGCTCTTACCCCAAAATCGGAAATAGAAGGTGAAATGGGAGATAGTAAAATGGGATTACACGCAAGATTGATGTCGCAAGCGCTTAGGAAACTTACATCTACTATTAGTAAAACAGGTTGTACTCTTATTTTTATCAATCAGCTCCGTATGAAAATTGGGGTTATGTTTGGAAACCCTGAAACGACAACTGGTGGAAACGCACTTAAGTTTTATGCATCTGTAAGGTTAGATATCAGAAGGATAGGAGCAATAAAAAATGGTGATGATATAGTTGGAAATAGAACTAGGGTAAAGGTTGTGAAAAATAAAGTTGCTCCTCCATTCAAAAAGGTAGAATTTGATATAATGTTCGGACAAGGAATTTCTCGTTCTGGAGAGGTGTTGGATATGGCAGTGGAGGCAAATGTTGTTGCCAAAAGTGGTTCATGGTTTGCCTATGGAGATACAAAATTAGGGCAAGGAAGGGATGCAGTAAAACAAATGATTACGGATAATCCGGAGCTAATGTTAGAAATAGAACAAAAAATACTAGAAGCAGATTCTGCCGAATAAATGAAAATATTTTATTTTCTTATTTCTGTTTTCTTTCTTTCGTGTTTTAATGAGAATATTCCTCCCCAAAAGAAAGTAAATGATGATCCTATTTCAGTAATTTCATCTTTAATAGAAAAGGACATTACTAACGATTCCTTGTATGTTGAAAGGGCAATACTTAGTATTGAAAAGGAAAGATATAAGGAAGCTGTTAAGGATTTAGAACAATCAATCAATCTAGATCCTACAAAAGGGCACAGTCATTATTTGCTTGGAGATGTATTTTTTAGGATGGCGAAAAACGGATTAAGTAAAGAAAATGTTTTAGATAAGAGTTTGTTTCATTTTTCGGAGGCCGTAAAATACCATTCCGATTCTGTTTTGTCGTTAAAAAATGCTGGGGAAATTTTATTGTTAAACGGAACGGTATTGGAAGACACAAGTTATATTAGAAGTTCAATTCAACTTTTACATCAATCTATTTCTATTGACAATTCCAATTTTCATTCTTTTATCTTGTTGGGTTATTGCTATAAAGAAATAAATGAAATAGAAAAGGCGAAAGACTGTTTCAGAAAGTCAATTAGTTTGAAGTCGGATAATGAAGAGGCTTATTTACAACTAGGAAATTTATACGCAGCTGTTTTTGATACTACAGCAATAGAATATTATAATAATGCATTGAGTATTAATCCTAAAAATAGAATAGCACATTATAACATAGGGATTTTGTATCAGAATAATAAAATGTATTCCAAGGCACAGGATGCTTACCATAAACTTTTTAATGATGGTGTGGAAGATAAATTTTATGTTGATGCAAATCATAATTTAGGATTTATCTTTATGGAAGATATAAAAGATTACCGCAATGCAATCAATTATTTTGCAGATGCTACTAGAGTAAATAGGAATCATTATCAATCTTATTTCGGAATGGGAAGGTGTTATCAATCTTTTGGTGATGTAACAAATGCAGAAAAATATTACCTAAAAGCATTAGAAGTCTTCCCTAATTATACAACTGCACAACAACAACTAGACCAATTATTATTGGATAACGAAAAATACAAGTAAAATGAGTTTACAAAACACAATAACAGACGATATAAAAAAAGCAATGCTTGCCAGAGAAAAAGATAAATTGACAGCTTTAAGGGCAGTAAAAGCAGCTTTAATTGTCGAAATGTCGAAAGATGGAGCGGATTCTGTTCCGGATGATGTAACAGAAAAAATAATTGCCAAATTGGTGAAACAAAGGAAAGAGTCTGCTTCTATTTTTACTGAGCAAGGGAGAGAAGATTTGGCAAAAGATGAGAGAGTGGAATTAGAGTATTTAGAAGTGTATTTACCTGAACAAATGGAAGAGGAAGAAGTAAGGAAAGTTGTACAAGAGGTAATCTTGCAAGTTGGAGCATCTTCTCCTGCAGATATGGGAAAATGTATGGGTCCACTTATGGGGAGATTAAATGGAAAAGCAGATGGAAAACTAATCTCAAAATTGGTGAAAGAGGAACTATCTTAATAATATAAAATAAACTTGATATAAAAAAAGGAGAACCGTTAGGTTCTCCTTTTTTAGTATAAAGAATAAATTCCTTATTTTACTTTATCTATAATTGATTTAAAAGCTTCTGGGTGATTCATTGCTAAATCAGCAAGAACTTTTCTGTTTAATTCAATTCCGTTTGCATGAATTTTACCCATTAATTCAGAGTAAGACAATCCGTGTAATCTGGCACCAGCATTAATTCTTTGAATCCATAGTGCTCTGAATGTTCTCTTCTTGTTTTTTCTGTCACGGTATGCGTATTGCATTCCTTTTTCCACAGCGTTTTTAGCTACTGTGTGAACGTTTTTTCTTCTACCAAAGTAACCTTTGGCCGCTTTAATAATCTTTTTTCTTCTTGCTTTTGCAGCAACTGCATTTACCGATCTTGGCATAATTTCATTTTTTCGCTAATTAGCGGCCTGATTTATTTTGTGGCACTTAGTACTAATTTGCTGGTTAATAACCTAGTTAATTATATTATAAGCCCAACTGAAGCTTAACATTTTTCATATCTGATTTATGTACTAAACCAGATTTTGTTAAGTTTCTTTTTTGCTTAGTTTCTTTTTTGGTTAAGATGTGACTCTTAAACGCATGTTTTCTTTTTAGTTTTCCTGTTCCTGTAAGCTTAAATCTCTTTTTCGCTCCAGCTTTAGTTTTCATTTTTGGCATTGTATCGTGTTTTATTTTTTCTTTTTCTTTGCTGCTATCATCATTATCATTTTCTTTCCTTCTAGCTTAGGCATGTTTTCAATCACTCCAACTTCTTCCAGTGCCTGAGCCAGTTTAAGTAATAAGATTTCTCCTTGTTCCTTAAAAATAATTGTTCTTCCTCTAAAGAAAACAAATGCTTTTACTTTGAAACCTTCTTCCAAAAACTTTTTTGCATGATTTAACTTAAAGTTAAAGTCGTGTTCTCCAGTGTTTGGTCCGAATCTTAATTCTTTTACTACAACCTTTATAGACTTTGACTTAATGGCTTTTTGTCTCTTTTTTTGGTCGTAAATGAACTTTTTATAATCTATTAACTTACAAACAGGAGGTTCCGCATTTGGAGAGATTTCTACTAAGTCCAAGTTCATTTGGTTTGATAAATGAATAGCTTCATTTATCGAAACTATTTTTGGTTCTATATTATCACCTACTAATCTGACAAATGGAGCTCTAATTTTGTCGTTTATTTTGTGTAAGTCTTTTTTCTCTACTCTTTTTCTGCTGAATTGTTTCCTTGCGATTACTCTTTGTTTTTAGTTATTAAATTTTTTTACTTCTTCTATTTCCTTTTTTATGGCCTCTATTAGTGTGTCAACTTTCATGCTTCCTAAGTCTTCACCACCATGTTTTCTTACCGATACAGTTCCTTCACTTTCTTCCTTTTCTCCAACTATAATCATGTAAGGTGTTTTAGATACCTCTGCATCTCTAATCTTTCTTCCTGTCTTCTCCGACCTTTCATCAATGCGACCGCAAATATCGTAATTTTTTAGTAATTGCAATACTTTATTTGCATAATCGTGATATTTTTCGGATATAGGTAGGATAACTAGTTGTTCTGGGCTCAGCCAAAGGGGAAAATTACCTCCACAATGTTCTATTAATAACGCTACAAATCGTTCCATAGAACCGAAAGGTGCTCTATGTATCATAACAGGTCTATGTTTTTTATTATCTGCACCAGTGTACTCTAATTCAAAACGCTCTGGTAAAGTGTAATCTACCTGAATAGTTCCTAATTGCCATTCTCTACCTAAAGCATCCTTTACCATAAAGTCAAGTTTCGGACCATAAAAGGCCGCTTCACCATATTCTACTACTGTTTCTAATCCTTTTTCGGCAGATGCTTCAATAATTCCAGATTCTGCTTTATCCCAATTTTCGTCAGAGCCAATATATTTAGATTTATTTTCAGGATCACGTAGAGATATTTGTGCTTTGTAATCCTCAAATCCTAAGGATTTGAAAACATATAGTACCAAGTCAATAACATTGATGAATTCTTGCTTTACCTGATCGGGACGGACAAATAAATGAGCATCATCCTGAGTGAATCCTCTAACACGAGTTAACCCATGTAATTCTCCTGATTGTTCGTAACGATATACGGTACCAAATTCTGCAAAACGAACCGGTAAATCTTTATAAGAATATTGTTTTGCTTTATAAATTTCGCAATGGTGCGGGCAATTCATAGGTTTTAGGAAAAACTCTTCTCCTTCATTAGGAGTTTTGATAGGTTGGAAAGAATCCTCTCCATATTTTTCGTAATGACCAGAACATACATATAAATCCTTATGGCCGATATGTGGTGTGATTACTGGTAAGTAACCTGCTTGTGTTTGTGCTTTTTTAAGGAAGTTTTCTAGTTTTTCACGGAGTTGAGCTCCTTTTGGTAACCATAATGGTAAACCTTGCCCGACCTTTTGTGAGAAGGTAAAGAGCTCCATTTCCTTTCCTAGTTTTCTGTGGTCGCGTTTTTTTGCTTCCTCCAATAATTCTAGGTGTGCAGTCAATTCTTTTTGTTTAGGAAAAGATACTCCATAAATACGCGTAAGTTGCTTACGGTTTTCATCTCCTTTCCAGTAGGCACCCGCAATATTCAACAATTTAATTGCTTTTATTTTTCCGGTAGAAGGGATGTGTGGTCCTCTACATAAATCGGTGAAATTACCTTGCGTATAGAAAGTAATTGTTCCGTCTTCTAAACCCTCTAAAAGTTCTAATTTATACTCATCTCCCTTTTCAGTGAAATATGCAATAGCTTCCTCTTTTGAAACTTCCTTTCTATCGAAAGACATTTTCTGAGAAGCCAATTCTTTCATTTTTTGCTCAATCTTAGGTAGTTCATCAGAAGAAAGAACACGATCACCTAAATCGATATCGTAGTAGAAACCATTATCGATTGCAGGACCAATACCCAACTTAACACCAGGATAAAGTGATTCTAATGCTTCCGCCATAATGTGTGCAGAAGAATGCCAAAAACTCATTTTCCCCTGCTTATCGTTCCAAGTATGTAGGGTAAGGGTAGAATCGGTGGTGATAGCACGGTTTGCATCCCAAACTTCTCCGTTTATACTAGCCGAAAGGACATTTCGTGCTAGCCCTTCAGAAATTCCCATAGCAATATCCATTGCGGAAGTTCCACTTTCTACTTGTTTGATACTTCCATCAGGAAGAGTAATGTTAATCATTTGTATTTATTATTAAAGAATGCAAATATAAGGAATGGTTTTTATTCTAAGATTGTATTACCCCAGGATTATAAGCTTCTTTTATTGGTGAATTGTTAGCCGCTTCAATTCCCATAGAAATTACTTTCCTACTTTCCAAAGGATCAATAATAGCATCTACCCATAAACGAGAGGCTGCATAGTAAGGAGAGGTTTGCTCATCATACCTATCGGTAATGGTTTTTAAAAGTAACTTTTCTGCTTTCTCATCAATTTCTTCTCCTTTCACTTTAAGAGAAGCTTTTTCAATTTGTAATAAAACCTTAGCGGCTTGTTCACCTCCCATAACCGCCATTTCAGCTGTTGGCCAACTTACAATCAATCTTGGGTCGTAAGCCTTACCACACATAGCATAGTTTCCTGCCCCATATGAATTTCCAATGATAATAGTAAACTTAGGAACTACAGAATTTGCCATAGCATTTACCATTTTGGCGCCATCTTTAATGATTCCCCCATGTTCGGACCTAGAACCTACCATAAAACCTGTAACATCTTGCAAGAATACCAATGGTATTTTCTTTTGGTTGCAATTTGCAATAAAACGTGCTGCTTTGTCTGCAGAATCAGAATAGATAACCCCCCCAAATTGCATTTCTCCTTTCTTGGTTTTAATCATTTCTCTCTGATTGGCAACTATACCTACTGCCCAACCATCAATCCTAGCATATCCGCAAATTAGCGATTGTCCGTAGCCTTCTTTATATTCTTCAAACTCGGAACTATCCACCAAGCGAGCAATGATGTCCTTCATATTGTAAGGTTTTGCTCTATCTCTAGGTAATATTCCGTATATTTCTCTTTCGTCCTCTTTTGGATCTTTACTTTCTTTCCTGTTGAAACCTGCCTTTTCACTAGATCCTATTTTATCCATTATGTTTCGGATTTTATCCAAGGCATCTTTATCGTCCTTGGCTTTATAATCCGTAACTCCTGAAATTTCGCAATGGGTAGTAGCACCACCCAAAGTTTCGTTATCGATAGTTTCTCCAATAGCTGCCTTTACAAGGTAACTACCCGCCAAAAATATAGATCCTGTTTTGTCTACAATTAGCGCTTCATCAGACATAATAGGAAGGTAAGCTCCACCAGCTACACAGCTTCCCATTACAGCAGAAATCTGTGTTATTCCCATGGAACTCATACGGGCATTGTTCCTAAATATTCTTCCGAAATGTTCTTTATCTGGGAAAATTTCGTCTTGCATAGGTAAGAACACTCCTGCACTATCCACCAAGTAGATAATTGGCAATCTGTTTTCCATTGAAATTTCCTGAAGTCTTAAGTTTTTCTTAGCAGTAATTGGGAACCAAGCTCCTGCCTTTACAGTAGCATCATTTGCTACAATAATACATTGTCTGTCCTTTACATAGGTGATACCCGCAACAACTCCTCCAGAAGGACAACCTCCATATTCGGTATACATTCCTTCCCCAACAAAAGCACCGATTTCTAAGAAATTAGCATCTGTGTCTTTTACGTAGTCAATACGCTCCCTAGCAGTTAGTTTTCCTTTAGCATGCTGTTTTTCAATCTTCTTTTTTCCTCCTCCTAAAGCAACTTTTGCGAGTTTCCTTTTCATCTCAGAGATGAGTAACCTCATCTTATCATCATTCTTATTGAATTCTAAATCTGCCATTCTGTAATTTTTTTGACAAAAATAAGGAATAAGTTTAGATTGTTTGTCTTTCCAAGTAGCTTGTTGTTTCTGGACCTAAATTAAAGAGTAAGTCCAAGATAGAAAGGTGAGGAGTGAAATCATGTTTTTCAGAGAAAACTTGTTCGTATTTTTCTTGAGGAGAAATAAATTTGTGATGTCGCAAATCTGTTCCATCAAAATTATGTTGGTATTCTTCTGTTATATTTAATTCTTTTTCTTCTTGAAGAAATTGCAATATTTTGTGGGTTAATTGTAAGTTTAAATCAAATAGATTACTTTGATCTGTAGTGTAAAAAGGTTGCAGTTCATCTTTATAATATTCGAAAAAAGGAGAGGAGTTGTAAGCCGAAACAATAGATTGCCAATGCGACTTTTGCCAGTTTTCCTTATTAGAAATGTTAATGTCGGTAATGAGGGTTTTATCAGAAGATTTTCGTTCTTTCGGAATTGTTAGAGTTTGACTACCATTTGCTCCATAAATGCTACATCTGTTCCTGAGGGATTGTTTTACAAAATGTTCTTTCGATTCGATATGAACTTCCTCCGCTTGCAGAATAAAGGCAAAATAACTAATTGGCCCTAAATAAGAGATAGGAAGTAATACTTTCACAACAAATTATTAAGATTTTTGATAAGTTTTATTATTAGTGATAGAATTTAATTAATAATTTTAGAAAAATAGCCATTGTAAAATCTTAATACTAAAAGAAATTAACGAAAGATATATTAAATCACTTTTTAATCTCTTCCACCATTCATTTCTGTCAATCTTGCTTAATTTGTATCCGTATGATAATAAAAATAATAATAATATAATACCTACTACAATTTGTACTCCTCTAAATCTTTCCCATCTGATTCCCTTTCCATATTTATCGTAACTCATCCATATAAAGAGTGATTTACCAACTATATGATTTTCTGGTACAAATCCCCAAAATCTACTGTCGGCAGAGTTTTGTCTGTTGTCACCCATAAGCCAATAATAATTTTGTTTAAAGGTGTAACTAGCAGATCCGTTTGCGTCAATTTCTGTTTTTATATTCTGAAATTTTTCAGGATCCTCCATTTCTACCCCCTCATACCGACTGATTACTTGTTTGTAAAGTGCAAGATTTTCGGAAGTAAGAGTGACAGTGGTACCTTGTTTAGGAATAGTAAGTGGACCGTAATTTTCTTCATTCCATCCATACGGATTGTGAACCAAAAAGTAATCTGGATTTAATTGAGGGTTGTCAAAAATACCTCCTGTACTTCCAGCGTACCATATACTTTCAATATATTCTTTTTTGTTTAATTCGGAAATAGCAAACTGGGTAGCAGTTATCTGTATTTTCCACTCGGAAGTTACTATAAAGTCAGTTGACTTATTAATTGGAATAATATCGTATTCCTCATAACAATAATCTGAAAATTCTTGCCAACTTTTAAAATAATTACTAATTACTTTTGGTTTTATTTTTACAAAATACCTTCTTTGTTTTTTCATCCAATTGTAGCTTACTTCCTCAATGCCATTTATAGAAAGCTCTCCATTTTCAATTTTTATCTCATCTCCAGGAAGTGCAACACATCTTTTTATATAATTTTCTTTTTTGTCAATTGGTCTAGAAAATTCTCCTTCAATTATTTTATATTGATTTTTGTTAGGTTGAGTACTTATCCAATCTATAGATTTTTTTCTAGAATCAAAAACATTTATAATATTCCCATTTCTATCTTCTATTGGAAATAATCTTTCTGCTGGCCAATTGAAAACAACACAATCGTTTCTTTCTACCTTTGAGAGTCCTGCCATTCTGTAATATGGTAAGCTTAACCATTCTGAGTAGGATTTTCCTCCCACTAAAGGTAAGGTGTGGTGTACAAGTGGAAAGGCAAGTGGAGTCATTGGTACTCTAGGTCCGTAACTTAATTTACTCACAAAAAGATAATCTCCAACCATTAACGATTTTTCCATTGATGGTGTTGGAATTGTGTATGCTTCAATAAAAAATGTACGGAGTAGGGTAGCAGCAATTACTGCAAAGAGGATTGCATCTGCCCAACTTCTGAAACTACTTTTTGGTTTTCTTTCTTCCTTTTTTCTTTTTTTCCAGAAGGTATAATTAAATGTTTTCCAGAAGATAACATCCCCAATAATAAAAGGAATAAAATACAACCATTCTCCTCCAATTAGGTAAACAAATACTGTCCATAAAATTACAAATGAAGAAAAGTAAGTCAGTTTCTTTTTTAATTTCCACTCATCAATTTTGTGTAACTGTTTTAAATCCTCAATAATCTCTTTCATTCCTTATATATTTAACATGTCTTTTAGGGTAAAAATCCCTTTTTTATCAATTATCCACTCAGCTGCCAAAATTGATCCTATTGCAAATCCATCTCTGTTTTTGGCAATGTGTTTTATTTCTATTTCATCTGTTCCGGATGAGTATTTTATAATATGTGTGCCAGCAACTCCATCAATTCTGTCGGCTGTTATTTCTGTTTTTTCTTCCAAAATATTTCTCATCTCATTTTCCAAAGTAATAGCAGTCCCACTAGGTGAATCTAATTTTTCTTTATGGTGAATTTCATATATTGAAGTTGTGTATTCTCTTCCTTTCATTAACTGAGATAACTTTTTATTCAATTCAAAAAAGATATTCATTCCCAAGCTGAAATTTGATGCATATAAAAAAGTTCCATTTTCATTTTTACATAACTGATGAATTTTTTCAATATTATGTAACCATGCAGTTGTTCCGCTTATTACAGGAATCCCACTTTTTATTGCATGAGAAATATTATTGAAAGCAGAGTCAGGCGTACTGAAATCAATAGCGACATCAGCCAAAGATAGATCACAATTTTCTGTTGGGTTTTCTTTAGTTGATTTTAAAACAATTTCATGCCCCATTTCTGTGGCCAAAGCGTCAATTCTTTGTCCCATTTTCCCGTATCCTAATAATGCAATTTTCATTTGTGCAAATTTAAAAATTTACAGTTAACGAGAGTCCTGCAGAAGTAAAAGTTGAAGTTGGCCTAATATCCAATGAAATATCATCCGAAACATCAAAGCTAAAAAGATGCGCATTAACAGATGCATCTACAATGTTTAGGATGTAAACCCCAACTAAACTAAAGTAGGAGAGCTCCCTATTTCTGAGGTAATGATCTTTTAGTGTTTTCAGATCGGAATATGAATAAGTTGTACCATTTACTATTTGATTTGAATTGTTATTGTCAATGCTCACAAGAGCTGCATCTTTATACATTTTATATTTTTCATTGTTATCATTAATATAGTATGCTGAAGTTATTAGTCCTCCATAAATAATAGGGATTTTCCAGTATCTTTTTGTGTATATTTGTCCTGCTCCAGGTATTATTGCCGATAAAATAGCTGCCTTTTTTGGAGATTTAGTTTTTTCAATTTTCTGAGCAATCCCATTAGAGGATATTAAAAAAAAGAAAAGAAAAATATGCAGAGAATGCTTCAAATTATTTATTTAGTTTTCCCATAAGTTTTGTGAAATCTTCATCAGAATTAAAAGGAATAATTAAGTTGCCTTTTCCTGTTTTGTTTCTTTTAACTTCCACTTCCTTATCTAAGGATTTGCTTAAACTATGAATTATTTGTTGGTGAGAAAACGGTAAAGTGTTTTGTATTATTGCTTTGGTTTTGGATTTTCTGTTGTAGAAAGTTTCTCCAAAAGTTTTTACAATTTGTTCTACCTCTCTTACTGAAAATCCGTTTGCAACAGCATCATGAAAAATATTTAATTGTGTTTCCTTATCTTTTATATTTATAAGCGCTCTGGCATGTCCCATACTGATTTCACTTTTCTGTAATGATGACTGTATCTCATCTGGAAGTTTTAACAATCGTAAAAAATTGGCTATTGTACTCCTTTTTTTTCCTACTCTTTCCGAACATTTTTCTTGAGTAAGTTTACATTCTTCAATTAACCTTTGGTACGAAAGAGCAACTTCAATTGGGTTTAAATTGCTTCTTTGTATGTTTTCCACCAAGGCCATTTCAAGCATCTGTTGGTCGTTTGCAATTCGGATAAAAGCAGGGATTTCAGTTAATTCTACTATTTTTGAAGCTTTCAATCTTCTTTCCCCAGAAATTAATTGGTATTTGTTAAATCCTAATTTACGAACTGTAATGGGCTGAATAATACCCAATTGCTTTATCGATTTTGCAAGTTCTTCAAGTTGAGTGTCGTCAAAATCGGTTCTTGGCTGAAAAGGATTAGTAGAAATGTTTTCAATTTTAATTGTACTTACATTCCCCACAACATTATTTTCAGTTTCTTTTTTTGTGGTAATATCCGTTTCCGGATTTCTTAAAATAGAAGCAAGTCCTCTCCCTAAAACACTCTTTTTATTATTCATTGCTCACTAATTTTTCTTCTTCTATCTTTTTACTTTCGTTTTCTAATATTTCTGATGCCAAGTTCAAATAGTTGATTGCTCCTTTACTTGTAGCGTCATGTATAATAATTGTTTCTCCATAAGATGGAGATTCTCCTAAAGTTACATTTCTGTGTATTATGGTTTTGAAAACTAAATCCTGAAAGTGAGTTTTTACCTCCTCAACTACTTGGTTGGATAATCGTAATCTGGTATCGTACATTGTAAGTAATAACCCCTCAATTGTTAATTGTGGGTTTAATTTTCTTTGCACAATTTTAACAGTATTTAATAATTTACCCAATCCTTCCAATGCAAAATATTCACACTGAATTGGGATGATTAAAGAATCGGCCGCAGTAAGGGAATTTAGAGTTAACAATCCAAGAGATGGTGCGCAGTCAATAATTATATAATCAAAATCATCTTTAATTTCTGAAAGAACATTTTTCATCATTTGTTCTCTATCTTTTTCATTTACTAGTTCCAATTCAGCACCTACCAAATCGATATGAGCAGGTAATAAATAAAGGTTCGGACTTTTTGTTTTTAGTATTATATCTTTTGCTTTTGCTGTCCCAGAAATACATTCGTAAATCCCATTTTCTATTTCCCTTGGATCGAATCCTACCCCTGAAGTAGAGTTGGCTTGTGGGTCAGTATCGACTAGTAGAACCTTCTTTTCCAAAGCACCTAATCCTGCAGATAAATTCATGGCAGTGGTGGTTTTACCAACACCTCCTTTTTGGTTTGCAATTGCTATTATTTTTCCCATTATTTAATGTTTAATTGAATGAATCAAAAATACAGCTAATAATTTTTAGAATTTTTTCTGAGAGAAGTCATTTATTAACAAAAAACAGAAAGTTTTTAATAAAAAATCTTCTTTTCTATTGTTCCATCATCATACATTAATAAAAGAATAACATTCTTTTTAAGGCTTGTTTCTCTTCCTAAAACATCTGTTATTTTAATAATCCTTTTATTATCCTTTTCTATTTGACTGATGGAGGTTGAACCGCAATTTGTGCTAAAAGATGTCCAACTGTCAGTGGACCAATTGTAGTCCGCCCAACTAAAATCATCTACATCAATACACATAAGATTTGGGTTATCTGTTGATTGAAAATACCATAATCCTTGGTTATTTCCATTTTTCATATTTAAGGAAGTAAGCTGATTGTTTCCACAAGAAACTTCAAACAATAGTGGGTTATTACTTAAATCCATAGTAACAATTTGATTGGAACTACAAAAGAATGACTTCAGATTTACAAAATCCTTTAAACCTGTTAAATCGACAATTCCTTGTCCAGTAATATCCAGATAACTAATCGTATCAATGTTTGCGGTTGGTATTGAGTCGTTTAAAATAAAGTCAAATCCTAAATTAATAAGTGCAAGTTCAAAAGCATCACCCGGAATATAAGTGTCCTGAGATAGTGAGATAAATGGTAAAAAGAACAAAAGAAGTATTTTTTTTTTCATACTCCAAATGTACGGAAAATCTCCTATAAAGTTAGATATTTATTGAATATTATTCGTCTTTTTCGCTTTCGTCTTTTCCTAAGTCATCAAAGTTTATTTCCGTAAAGTTGGTTGTAGGTTCTTCTTTTACTTCAGGAATTTCTTCTGTTTCTATTGTTGATTCTGAATTTGCTTTCGTTTCTGTGGTTTCAGTTGCTGTTTCAGAACTAACTTCAGTTTCAGTTTTTTCCTCTTTATGTAGAGAGATTATATCTTCCCCTCTTTCTTTGATTATATAGTCGGTCATTTCTGTTAAATGATCCTTAAAGTTTTGAAAATCCTCTTTGTAAAGGTATATTTTATGTTTTTTGTAATAAGGAGTTCCGTCCTCATTAAATTCTCTTTTACTTTCGGTAATTGTTAAGTAATAATCATCCGCTCTAGTCGATCTTACATCAAAAAAGTAAGTTCTTCTTCCCGCTCTTAATGATTTTGAATAAATTTCATCTCTATTTTCTGACATCTTTTATTTATTAAATTATTATATTTACAAATGTAGTAAAAAATAGATAACTTACTAATAATGTTTTTTGGAAGTTTATTGAAGATGGACTCAAACCTAATTTAAGTGTGATAGATAAAAGGAAATTACTAATCTTTAATCGTAATCCTTAGTACCGAACATGTAGAATTAATTGCAAACTTATCCTTACCTGTACCAAATAGTACAGATACCCAAGTATCTTTTTTTGGAGTACCTAATATTAGTAAATCGTGTTCTGCTGTCATTTCCGAAACAGTTTCTATTGGATTCTCTGATGAAATTAAAAGTAAATTACCTCTAGTATTTTTTAGTTTTTGCTGGGCACTGTTTCTGATAATTTCTAATTTTTTTGTTTCAATATTTTCTTCTACTACATGTAGTAAAGTGAACTCTGCATTGTAATATTTGCACAATGAGTTTGTAGTTTCTATTAGCTTATCAGCATCTTTACTATTATGTCGAATTGATAATAATATTTTTTCAAAACGTGTAACACCATTACATTTAAACAGAGCGAAATTTGAATTGATATGACTTACAATCCAACCAATTGGGTTGTTAAAAAAGATACCATTATAAGCTCTGCCATTCCAACTCAATATCAACCACTCAATATTTGTTAATTCGCTTAAAGCCTGCATAGTACTAGAAAGCTTGTGGGTAGCAATAGATTCAAAATTAATATCCAGTTTAATACGACTACTCAATGTCTTAACCATACGCTCCAATGATTTTGTTTTAGGTTTTTTCTCTCTAAAAGCATCTAATGAAGTCTGGTCTGGCACTTCAATAATATTTAGGGTTTGTATTTTTGATTTGGAGTTTAGTGAAGCTCCTATTTCTATTAAAGTTTCAGGGGAAACCTCATTTCCTAATAAGGGAACAATAACTTCTGCGTCTTTATCTATATTTATATGGAGTAGTTCCTCTCTTTCTTTGTCTTCCAACTCTTTTAAGTGCGTGTAGTTTCTTTTCTTTCCAAATAATAAATATAAAGCGGGCATGTGTCCGTATCTTTTTAATACTCCTGTTCGTGATGCATTTACCCCATATGTGTAGTAGATAATACATCCAATAATTGAGATTACTATTATTGTAACAATTGGCATAACTCCTAAATAAAATAGTAAGATAAATCCACTAACAACTCCAAATAATTGTACATAAGGATAAAGAGGTGATTTGTATTTTGGTTCATACCATTGTACAGCTGTTTCTCTTAAAATGATAACACTTAAATTTACAGAAATGAACATCATAACTTTAAAAGCACTTGCTAATTTTGCTATTTTTTCTACATCTAAAAATAAAATAACCAATGACATTATTAAACAAGTCATTATGATTGAATTAATTGGAGTGAGATGCTTTTGATGTACCTTGCCTATTTGTTTAGGTAGTAATTTATCAATAGCCATAGCAAAAGGAAATCTGGAAGAAGCTAATACACCAGAATTTGCCATAGAAATTAAAGTAATAACCCCAATACCTGCAATAATATAGGCAAACTTTGGTCCACCTAAGATAAATGCTAGTGTATGAATTGGTTTAATATCTGCACCTAATTCCTGCAAAGGAATATTACCCACTAAGGTATAGGTAATAGAAACATAAACAGCAGAAATAATTAGCAAAGAAATCATCATTGCTAATGGAATATTTCTACCTGGATTTTTAACTTCACCAGCAATAGCGGCAATTTTTGTTACTCCAGCATAAGAGATATAAACAAAGGCAATAGTGCTGATGAGTCCCCCAGTTCCATCAGTCATAAAAGGGCTTAACATTTGTTTGTCCACCATAGGAATTCCCATAAAAAGTAAAGAAATTAATCCGAGTAAACTTAGGGTAACGATTACCAATTGTACTTTCCCTACTTTTTTTACTCCAAATATATTCAGTAACATTATTAATGCTAAAAATCCTAATGATATATATTTTATATAAATAATTGGAATATTGATAAGCACAAGTAGATAAGCTCCAAAACCAACTAAGGCAAATGAACTTTTTAATAATAAAGAAATCCAGAGTCCTATACCTGATATTGTTCCCAGTAGTGGTCCAAAAGCTCTCTCAATATACACATAAGCACCGCCTGAAGTAGGCATAGCGGATGCTAACTCAGATTTTGAAAGGGCGGCTGGTAATATGCAAATAGCAGCAAGTAGGTATGCTAACCAAATTGAAGAGCCTGTTTTTGCAGCTGCAATACCAGGTAATACAAAAATGCCACTCCCCAGCATTCCTGCAATACTAATTGCGATTATGGTGGTCAGTGTTAATTTTCTTTCTAATTTTTTCAACTCTTTTCCTTTTAGGGCAAAGTAAGAAAATTTTTGTGAATATAATTGTTAAATTTATCTTAAAGAAAAAATATTTTCTTTTTCGAAAACTATCAAACTAATTTTATTAAGTTTTATATTTGCATCTCTCAAATTAAGAATTAATGAAGAAATTAGTATTATCAGATAAGCACGAATCTCTTGGAGGGAAGATGGTTGAATTTGCTGGATATTTAATGCCGGTTCAATATGAAGGAGTAAAGGTAGAGCATGCTTCCGTTAGAGATTCAGTTGGTGTTTTTGATGTTTCTCACATGGGAGAAATTTTTATAAGTGGAAAAAATTCTGAAGGTTTTCTTCAATATATTACTTCAAATGATGTATCGAAATTAACAGTAGGCAAAGTTCAATATTCTTGTTTCCCAAATAATAAAGGTGGAATTGTAGACGATTTATTGGTTTATAAAATTGAAGAAAACAAATACATGCTTGTTGTAAATGCATCTAATTTGGAAAAGGATTGGGATTGGATTAACTCTCACAATACATTTGGGGTTACCTTAGAAAACAAATCAGATGACTATTCTTTACTTGCTGTGCAAGGTCCAAAATCTGTGGAACTTCTGCAGCAACTTACATCAGTAAATTTATCAGAAATAAAGTATTATAACTTCAGAATAGGAGAGATTGCAGGAATTGAAAATGTAATTTTATCCCGAACAGGATATACGGGGGAAATTGGTTTTGAATTGTATGTGAAGAATGAAGATACCCAAGTTTTGTGGGAAAAATTATTCTCAACAACTACAGAATTAACTCCAATTGGTTTGGCTGCTAGAGATACTCTCAGATTAGAAAAAGGTTTTTGTCTTTACGGAAATGATATAAATGAAGAAACTTCTCCAATTGAAGCGGGACTTGGATGGATTACAAAATTTAGTAAGGAATTTATAAACTCTGAAAATTTGTTAAAACAGAAAACTGACGGAACTGAAAGAAGATTAGTTGGTTTGGATATTTTAGATAAAGGAATTGCCCGAAAGGATTATCCTGTAGTAGATGAAAATGGAAATGAAATTGGTGTGGTAACTTCTGGAACTATGTCGCCAACATTGGGTAAAGCTATTGCTATGGCTTATGTAAATTCTGAATTTAAAAAAGTAGATTCTGAAGTTTACATTCAAGTAAGAAAAAAACAAATTAAAGCTAAAGTAGTTTCAATTCCATTTGTAAAATGAGAGATAAGAGAAATATAAATGTTTGTTTCTCACCAGAACTATTTCCACTTTTTTCTGATGGGAAAAAGATTGTAGTTGTGGTTGATGTTTTACGAGCAACTTCAGTTATTTCTACCGCTTTTCAGTATGGGATAAAAGATGTAATTGCGATTCAATCCTTAGAAGAAGCAACAAAGTATAAAGGTGAAGAAAATTGTATAGTAGCTGCCGAAAGAAATGCAGAAGCTTTAGAAGGGTTTGATTATGGGAACTCTCCTTTTCAGTATATGAATGATGAAATAAAGGGGAAAACTTTGGTGTTAACAACTACAAACGGAACAAGAGCTATTAATATGGCAAGAGAGCATATTGTAATTACTTCTTCTTTTGTGAACTTTAATGCAGTGTGTAATTTTATTAAAAATAGAGAAGAGGATGTTCTGATTTTCTGTTCTGGTTGGAAAGGAAATTTTAATATGGAAGATTCACTTTTTGCAGGGAAGTTATCTGATAAATTATTGAATTCTGATAATTTTCAATCCAATTGCGATTCCGCATTGGCATCCATTTCTTTATACAAATCCGCAAAAGATGATTTGTTTTCATACTTAGAGAATTCAGCACACCGAAATAGACTAAAACATTTAAATATGGAACCGGATACCAGATTTTGTTTGTCTCCAACTTTTGAATCTGATATTGTTCCTATTTTGAAAAATGGAAAACTTATTAGACATGAAAAATAAAACCCTTTTAATATTATTTTTTCTTTCAGCTTGCTTAATTGTAAATTCTGCAATTCCTTGGGGATTTTTCGTTCATAAAAGAGTGAACAAATATGCTGTTTTTACATTGCCAGAGGAGCTCATAGGTTTCTACAAAAAAAATATTGACTATATTGAAGAGCATTCGGTAGATCCGGATAAAAGAAGGTATGCTGTAAAAGAGGAGGCTCCAAGGCATTATATTGATATTGATCATTATGGAGAAAATCCTTTTGAATCAATGCCCCGAAAATGGAATGATGCTGTAGAAAAATTCTCAGAAGATACACTACAATCTTATGGTATAGTTCCATGGTACATTCAAACAACTTACAACCGATTGGTATACGCTTTTATCGATAAGGATTCAGATAAAATTTTGAAGTATTCTGCAGATTTAGGTCATTATATTGCAGATGCTCATGTTCCTTTGCACACTACCGTAAATTATAACGGACAACTTACAGGGCAAAAAGGAATTCATGAATTTTGGGAAAGTAGATTGCCAGAACTTTTCTCTGAAGATTACGATTATTTAGTGGGTACGGCTCAGTACAAATACTCAGTTTTGGATTTTGCATGGGAAACTATTGAGACTAGTCATAATGCATTAGATAGCGTACTGAATTTTGATAAAATATTAGCAGAAAGTTATGATTCGGATAAACAATATTCTTATGAAAAAAGAGGTAGTAAAACTATCAATGTTCGTTCTGAAGGATATTCGGACGCATATCATATAATGTTAGATGGTATGGTAGAAAGAAGAATGAGAAAAACCATCTTTTCAATTGGAAGTTTATGGTATTCTGCTTGGGTGGATGCGGGTCAACCAATTTTAGATGGAATGAAAAATTCACCGACACCTTTTACAGAAGAAATAAAAATTGATCATAAAATAACTAAGGATGACGCCAGAGGGCATCAACATTAATTAGTTAAAAGTATATCCTAAAGAAACGCTAATGGCTTGTAAGGTTTTGTTGTATCCATCATCTTGATTTTCTAAACCAATCATCCCAATATATAAATTTAACTCAATATACAGGTGATCTGTTAGATAAACAGATGTTCCAATATTTAAACCTGCATCAATATCATTAATATCTTTTATTTCTCCGTCATACGAGTCCTGTGTTCTTTCAATTCCCTCTTCAGTTACTACTCTTTTCACATTATTTGTTATTAAATAAGAAACAGATGGACCGACATTCAATGTAAACCGATCGTTAACATAATATTCAAAAGTAGGATCTAAAGTTATATAATCCATGAAGTAAGTTTCTTTTTTATTCCCGTAAGTCCTGATAGTATCTGTTTCCCATGTTTGATCTAGATTAGTAATTGCTCCAATTGAAGAAAAAGAAACAGTATTACATAAATGCCAATTTGCAGATAATTTCAAGTCGATATAAGCACCTACATTGCTTTCAATTGTGTAAGTTCTTGTAGGTAGTGCATATCCGTCTGTAGGTTTTACAATCCCTCCAAATAGGTAATTATATTGAGTAAAATTTAAGTTTGAATAATTAATCCCTATTTTAACTCCATATTTTGGTACACTAAGGTTTTGTGCCGATAATGTGTAGCTAAATGATGTGATAAATAGTAAGATAAATAATCTTTTCATGTTTTTAATTTTTTACAAATATAGTTAATTTCTGAAATTACGAATTTAACATCACTGGCATTACTAGCATTAAGGTGTCTTCACCTTCATCTTGTCCGTCTAATGGTAATAAAATTCCAGCTCTGTTTGATGCACTCATTTCTAAACAAATCTGATCTGCCCCAATATTATTTAACATTTCAATCATGAATTTGGAGTTGAATCCTATTTCCATATCTTCTCCGACATAATCACAGCTTAATCTTTCTTCAGCCTGATTTGCAAAATCTAAATCTTCAGATGAAATTTGTAATTCAGAACCCGCTACAGCCAATCGTATTTGATGAGTTGTTTTATTAGCATAAATTGAAATTCTTTTTATAGAATTCAATAAATCTGATTTGGAAATAGTGAGCTTATTAGGATTTTCTTTTGGAATTACTGCTTCATAATTAGGGTATTTCCCATCTATCAATCTGCAAATAATAGTTGTATTATCAAATGTAAATAATGAATTTGTATCGTTATATTCAATTGTTAAATCTATATCATTTGTCAAGGTATTTTTTAACAATGTTAAAGGTTTTTTCGGTAAAATAAATGAAGCTGTGGACTCTGCACTAAAATCATTTCGGATGTGTTTTACTAGTTTATGAGCATCAGTTGCTACAAAAGTAATCTTCTCTGCTGAAAGTTCACAAAACATTCCTGACATAACGGGCCTTAATTCATCATTTCCGCAAGCAAAAAGAGTTTTATTTATTGCATTTACAAATGCTAAAGCATTAATTTTTGTGCTAGAAGAAGAACTTAATGAAGGTGTTTTTGGAAATTCAGAAGCATTTTGCCCCGATAATTTATAAACGCCATTTTCTGAGTTTATTTCAATGCCAAAAGTTTCTTCATTAATCAAAAAAGTAAGAGGTTGGCTGGAAAAAGTTTTAAGAGTTTCCAAAAGAAGCTTTGCCGGAATTGCAATTTTACCTTCTGTAGTGGTGTCCGCTGAAATAGAAGTAGACATTGTGGTTTCCAAATCGGAAGCTATAATATTAATGGTTCCGGAACTTAACTCAAACAGGAAGTTATCTAGAATTGGGAGTGTATTATTTGTACTTAAAACTCCACTTAATTTTTGTAGTTCTTTTAATAATTCTGAACTATTTACAATAAATTTCATAATGTTATTCTGTTTTTTAAAATATGCTCAAATATATTATATTGCACAAAAAATTACTCTTATTTATTGTTTTATTTCATCAAGAGTAATTAACACTTTGTTGAAAATATTTTTTTGAATAATTGCCAAATCTGAATTATTCCATTTTGCAAATGAAATTAACACATTGGATTCACTTTCTTTAGTGTTTTTGTAATCTTCTTTTATCTGAAATATTGTTAAAGTATCAATTCCTTTTTCATGATGAATAATAATCTTTCTATCAATATTTAAATTATTAATATCCAAATTTGTTTTATAAGTACCGCATTGTAATTTCACAAAAGAATGAATAAAATCGTTCATCACTGTTTGATTATAGTTTATATTTTCTCCATTTGAAGTCAGAAATATTTCATTTCCTTTATTTGTTAAAACAAACGATTGTTTTTCATCTTGTAAGTTTATAACTTCAATTTCATAAATTGTATTTCCATCAATACTAATTGTTATTGGTTCCCTCCACAATTGTTCGTTTACATAGTTTGTTTCAATTCCATATTTAGGATTCAGAATTCCAGGATTTCTGTTTGGCATGTAAATTATGTAAGCTTCTTCTGCTCCTTTCATTATCATGTAAGTTCCTAAATGGTCTGATGTATTTCCACCTATAAAGTATGTTTTTGTAAGATTATTGTTTTCAAATATTTCTATTTTCACTCCTGTTGTAGCAATATTTTTAATTACCGTATTTTGTCTTTTTAATGGTACCGAACTTTTTACTTTTATATCTTTAAGTACTTCCAATAAGTAATCTATTCTAATGTCCCAAATTTTGTATTTATTATTGATAAACCATTGATCATCCTTTTTCTCCATTATAATTTTATCACCTTTTTTATCGGACATAATTACTTTGCTAATATTTTCAGTATTTTCAACAGTAAAATTAGTAGGATCTATTTTCTTATTTGAAAATAGATTTTCGCCTTTAAAATAAAGAAAAAGAGTTACAATACAAATTATAATTATGACAAGGTATTTCGATTTTTTATTTTCCATATTTAATTTTTCGGTAATAATGAAAAGAGAAGAAAATTAGTAAAAGAATAATTTGAGGAATAATTATATTTTTTAATTTAATAAAACTGTGATTATTGTCTGTTTTTTCAGAGTCTAATAATCGTAACTTCTCTTTTTTCTTATTTCTTATTTTTATTAAATCTTTATCATCACACAAATATTGTACTGAATTTAAAACAAAATCTTTATTCCCTTTAAAAACGGAATTATTGTATTTGTAAAATCCTAAGGGGAAATAGAAATTAGGTGGATTTACTTTATTTCCAATTATGTCTCCATCCGATACTACAATCATTTTTCCATCATTATTTTCTGATACAAAATTGATTGTATTTGAAATTGTTGTATTTTTGTATTGAGAGGCAAATCTTCCTTCTAGTAAAACTGAAATAATTTGTTCCCCTTTATTAAAGTTGTTTTTTTGTGGTGGATTACTCAAAATGTCCAAACTTACTTCTCCTCCCGAATATATTAATCTGGATTTTTTGGAAGATGTGAGAAGTACAGAACTATTAATTTCAGAATTAATTATTTCAATATTTGACGAGAAATCTGTAAGGATTGAGTCAATAGAAGTTGAAATTATATGATCAGATTTTAGAGTGATTATAGGATTGTAAACCCAGTCAAAATATTTTATTTCTCCAGTACCCATTGTTATTGGAATTTTTGTTGACTCCAAATCCTGAATTAAATTATTGTTTATATTAAATCCATAGTTTTCAAATAAATCGTCCAAATTCAAATTATTTTTATTGATGGGAAAACTAATTTCTCCATTTGTAAAATTATTCATTGAAGCGTCAGTTCCGTCCAATAAACACAAAACTTTACCTCCATTCATTATATATTGGTCTATCAGAAATTTATCCAGATTTTGAAATTTTTCTGTTGGTTTTGAAATTATTGCAACATCAAATTTATTAATTCTATCTAATTGTTCTTGAATTTTTAAGTTCCCGCTAACTGAGTCCATTTCATACATGCTAATATCAAAATATTCTACCGAGTAAAATTCAGATAAAGTATTCCTGATATCAAATGTGTTTGTACTGTCTAATTCTCCATTTCCAGATAAAAACGCAATATGTTTTTGATTGTTCTCACATATTTTATGAATTGATTTTATAAAATTATATTCTAATTTATTTATAGATTGTTGTATGTCGTATTGTTCAATAGTGTACGGATCTTGCTCGGAATTATTGTAAAAGTAGTTTTCATAAAACAAGTTTACAGACATTGATTTGTTGTTGTAATGTATATTAGCAGCAGGAAAAGTGATTTGTGTAGTTGTAATGTTTTTGTTTTTACTTTTTACCCAAATAGGGTAAATGTTGTTTTCTGCAAGATTTTTTCTCATTACATCTCGTTTTTCTTTATCTTCAGATTCCAAGGGGTTTACAAATTCAAATTCAATATTTTTATTCGAATATGATTTGAAAGTATGTAATATGTGTTCAGTCGATTTCTTTAATTTCTCAAATTGTGAAGGTAAACTTCCATCTAAATAAATTGTAATGTAAATTTTATCATCAATATTTTTTAAAATATCAATACTTTCTTCAGATATAGAATGTCTTTTTTCTTTTGTTAAATCCCATTTTGTATGATTGTTCGATAACAATATATTTATCAGAATTAAAATGAAAATTCCAGCAATAAATTTTATGATTGAATTTGTTTTCATTTATTGTTTTCTTAATTTTATAATCGTTTCAGTCATTATTAAGAAAAATGAAATTGTACTAATAAAATAAACTGTATCTTTCAAACTGATTAACCCCATGCTCATTGTTTTGTAATGAGGGGAAATACCAAAATTATTGATTAATAACTCATAATTTTTTAATACAGATAATTTACTTATAATATCAAATCCGAAAAATAATAAACTACATAAAATAACAGATAAAATTAGTGAACTTATATTGTTAGAACTTAATGCAGAAGTAAAAATTCCAATGGAACAAAAGATAGCTCCTAACAGAAAAAGACCAATATACGACCCAATTAATCCTCCTACATCTATTCCTTCAGAATCGGACAAAAGGGAAACACTAATTGGAAAAAAGAAAGTAGGAATGATGAAGATTAAAAGTAAAGCAATGCAAGCAAAATATTTTCCTAAAACAATTTTCCATGTAGAAATTGATTTTGTTAATAGTATTTCGGATGTTCCTGAATTAAATTCTTCCGAAAAAAGTTTCATACATATTGTGGGAATAAAAATGATAAATAGAAAAGGGGAGAGGAAGAAAAGTCCATCAATATTTGAATAAGATAAACTTAAAATATTGGTTCCTGCTGCATTGGAAATCCATAAGAATATACTATTTAGAAATAAAAAAATAGAAAAAATTAGTACTCCTCCAAAAGTGCTGAAAAATTGTCTTATTTCTTTTGTAAATATTGCAGTCATCAATTAATTTTTGTTGTAGTCCAAGCTTCAGCATCTTTCAGAAATAAAGAAGTAGTTTTTGGCCAAATTTCTGCAAATACTTTCGAATCTTTATAATTGTTTAAGTCGTTTTCTGTTTCCCAATGGCTATAAGTAAAAAACACATTTTTATTATGTTTGTCTTGCAATAATTCTACATCAATACATCCTTTGGAGTTTTGAATTTTTTCTTTTGCTATATCAAATATATCAACAAAATTAGGAATGTAATCCTCAATAAATGTCATTTTTACAATTCTTGTAATCATTTAAATTCTATTCTTATTATGTCGTAATGTTCTAATCCTAAAAGTTCGTTTGCTTTTCCTTTGTTCATTGATATTTCTAACAAATTATTTGTAGAGAAAATTGCTAATCTTTCTCCTTCATCAACATCTTGATATTTGCTGTGAATCTTAGTTATTTTTTCTGTTTCTTTCCCGTATAATATCTTAAATTCTCTATCCAATCCAATTCTGTTAAATGTTTCTTTGTCAATATTTGTAATCAGATTTCCATAGCTGTCAATATGTAGAATAATTCCTCTAATTGTATTTTTATCGGTTACTGCTTTTAACAACGATTTCTTATTATTAAAGTCAGAAATTTCATTTCCAATCATTTCTAATGTTCCTCCTCTTGCCAGGTGGCAGGCAGCGGTTACAAAAACATCTTTTGTAGCAAATGTTAATGCGTTACTTTCTTGAATAAAATTTAATTGAACAATTTTATCTGGTTTTATTTCGTCAAAAATTAAAGAAAATATCCCATTGTCGGAACCAATTATAAACTGATTTTCTATCTTAATTGCAATGTGCTGATTGTTTATTGTAATTTCATCATTCACTCCAATAATATGAACGGTTCCTTCAGGAAATTCTTTGTAACAATTTTTGAATACAAAAGCGGCAGTTTGTATGTCAAATTTTGATATCTCATTACTAATATCAACTATGTTTATATCTGGTAATTGTTTGTAAATTGACGCTTTCACCAAAGCAACATAATTGTCCTGAATTCCTAAATCTGTAGTAAGTGTTATTATTGACATATATCAACAAAAAGTATTGAAAAATTATTATTTTTATTGTTAATTTGCAGAGTCCAAAAATAAAAAGAAATCCTTTGTAAACCATCTTTTGATGAGCGAAAAAATAATAGACTTAGAAAATATAGATTTAGTACTCCTTTTTGGAGCAAATAACAGAAAATTATACAAGATAAAAGAGTTTTTTCCAGATTTGAGATTAGTAGCTCGTGGCAACACATTAAAAGTAATTGGGAATAAAACTCATATCTTATTTTTTGAAAAGAAGTTTCAATCATTTCTTGATCATATCAATCAGTATAACAGACTCACTATCAGTCAGATTGAAAGGTTAATTCTGGAGGATGAAGCTAAAGTATTAGAAACAAAAGAGGATGTAATTCTTCACGGAAGTGATGGGAAATTAATAAAAGCCAGAACAGCAAACCAAAGAAAAATGGTTACTGAAATTCTGAAAAATGACATGATGTTTGTTGTCGGTCCGGCAGGAACCGGAAAAACATATACTGCAGTTGCTCTTGCGGTAAAATCACTAAAATCGAAACAAGTAAAAAGGATTATATTGACAAGGCCAGCGGTAGAAGCGGGAGAAAATTTAGGTTTTTTGCCTGGTGATTTGAAAGAAAAATTAGATCCATACATGCAACCATTATATGATGCATTAATGGATATGTTGCCCTCAGAAAAATTGAAAGATTATCTGGAAGGGGGAATTATACAGATTGCTCCTTTGGCTTTTATGAGGGGAAGAACACTGGACAAGGCATTTGTTATTTTGGATGAGGCTCAAAATTCTACTGAATCGCAAATGAGAATGTTTTTAACAAGAATGGGAAAATCGGGAAAATTTATTATTACCGGTGATGAAACTCAGATTGATTTGCCAAAAAAACAAAATTCAGGTTTGATTGAATCTATTAAAAAATTAAAAGATATTGATGGGATTAGTTTTGTTTTTCTAGATGAGAAAGATGTAATCCGACATAAATTAGTAAAGAAAATAATTAAAGCATATAAAGATTAAAAAATGAACAATTCAATAACAAAAACAAATTTCAATTTCCCAAATCAAACAAAATTTTACAAAGGAAAAGTAAGAGATGTATACACAATTGGTGAGGACAAATTAGTAATGGTAGTATCGGACAGAATCTCTGCATTCGACCATGTATTACCAAAAGGAATCCCTTTCAAAGGACAAGTTTTAAGCCAGATTGCTGCTAAGTTTTTAGATGCAACTTCCGACATAGTGCCAAATTGGAAGGAAGCAACTCCAGACCCAAATGTAACTGTTGGTAAAATGTGTAAACCTTTTATGGTTGAGATGGTGATAAGAGGATATTTAACCGGTCATGCTTGGAGAGAATATAGAGACGGAAAGAGAATATTGTGTGGTGTGGCAATGCCTGAAGGGATGTTAGAAAATCAGAAATTTGAAAACCCTATTATTACCCCAACTACAAAAGCAGATGTTGGTCATGATGAAGATATTTCCAGAAAGGAGATTTTATCTCAAGGAATTGTATCGGAACAAGATTACATTCAGTTGGAAAATTATACAAAAGATCTTTTTGCAAGAGGAACAGAAATGGCAAAGGAAAGAGGATTGATTTTAGTAGATACGAAATACGAATTCGGAAAAGACATAAATGGTGTTATCACTTTAATTGATGAAATTCATACTCCTGATTCTTCCCGTTATTTTTACATTGAAGGATATGAAGATAAAGTAAAAAATGGTGAAATTCCAAAACAACTTTCAAAGGAATTTGTTCGTCAGTGGTTAATTGAAAACGGTTTCCAAGGGAAAGAAGGACAAACAATTCCTGTTATGAGTCAGCAGTATGTAACTTCTGTTTCCGAAAGATACATTGAACTTTACGAGCATATCTTGGGAGAAAAGTTTGTGAAAGGAGACATATCTAATGTTTCCGAAAGATTGGAAAAGAATATTTTGGATTATTTAAATAACTAAAATAAAGTGGAAATATTTGTAAATATTCTGTTTTATATTTTTGTATTTTCCATTGTAATTCAACTTTTTTACGCATTCTATTTTTTTAAGAAATTATCTACATTCAAGAAAAATGAATCTCAATTTCAAAAGGGAGTTTCAGTTATTATTTGCGCTAAAAATGAAGATAAAAATCTTGAGAAAAATCTATCTTCTTTTCTGAAACAGAACTATCCTTTTTATGAAGTGATTGTGGTAAACGATCAATCTGTTGACAGAACAAAATATGTTTTGCAGGATTTTGAAAAACATAATTTCAACCTAAAAGTGGTAACAATTGAAGAGAATGTAATGCACCGCCCAGGAAAAAAGTTTGCACTTACTATGGGACTGAAAGCTGCAAAATACGATTATGTATTACTGTCGGATGCAGATTGTATGGCGAACTCAGAAAATTGGTTAAAAAAAATGGTGAGTTCCTTTTCAGAAAAAGATATTATTTTGGGCTTTGGTGCTTATAAAAAGAAAAGAGGACTCCTAAATAAATTTATTCGTTTCGATACTTTTCAGGTTGCACTTCAATATTTTTCTTATTCTCTTTCCGGAATTCCGTATATGGGAGTAGGGAGAAATTTGGCCTATAAAAAATCTTTATTTTTTGAGAATAAAGGATTTGCTTCTCATCTTCATGTACCGTCTGGGGATGACGATTTATTTATACAAGAAGTGGCAACAAAGGATAATGTTACAATTCAGATAACTGAAAATTCGCATACTACTTCTGAAGTTATGGAAAGTTGGGGAGAATGGATTTATCAGAAAAGAAGACACATTACAACTTCAAAATACTACAAGCAAAAACATAAAATTTTACTTGCAATTTGGCCATTTTCTCAAATGTTATTTTGGATTTTATCAATTCCTCTATTTATTTTATTTCCTAACATTTATATTGTTTTGTTCTTGTTTCTCTTCCGGATTTTAGTGTATTATTTTGTTTACAGTAAGAGTATGAAACAGTTAGAAGTAAAAGATTTATATCCTTATTTTCCTCTAATTGAGTTTTTCTACCTTTTAGTACAAGGATTTTTTGTATTATTGAATTTATTTTACAAACCAAAACTTTGGAAATGAGTAGAGAACTAACAGAGAAAGGAAAAAGAGATTTAAAACTAATAAATAGAGCAATGGAGACTGGCGATCCTACTGCTTACAATGAGTTGATGAAATTGTATCGTGATCCACTTTATTTTATGCTCTACGAAAAAATAGGAAATCAGGATTTGGCAAAAGACCTTACAATTGAAGCTCTTGGAAAGGCCTTTAAAAAACTTCACCTTTACGTTCCGGATTATGCATTTAGCACTTGGCTGTTTACAATTGCTCGTAATAATTGTATCGATTATCTGAGGAAAAAGAAACTACCTACTTTTTCTATTGATAAAATGATGGTTAATGATGAGGGAAAAAAGACCAATTTTGATTTAACATCTCCTGATCCTAATCCGGAAATGATAATGATTAAAAAACAGAGAATTAAAATCCTTAGAAGAATTGTAGGTCAGCTAAAACCAAAATACAGAGATTTGGTAAGATTGAGGTATTTTAAAGAATATTCCTATGAGGAAATTTCTCAAGAATTGGATATACCACTAGGAACTGTAAAAGCACAATTACACAGATCGAGAAATCAGCTATTTAAAATTATGTCGGGAGCAAAGGACAGTATTTAATGGATCTTATCTTAAAGTATTTCCCCGATTTAACAGAAACACAAATAAAAAAATTTTCTCAGTTACAAAACTTATACAATGAGTGGAACGCTCAAATAAATGTTATCTCCCGTAAGGATATGGAAAATTTGTATGTGAAACATATACTGCACTCACTTGCTATTGCAAAAGTGATACAATTTTCGGATGGAAGTAAAGTATTAGATGTAGGAACTGGAGGAGGTTTTCCTGGTATTCCACTGGCCATATTATTTCCTAAAGTAGAATTTTTACTTGTTGATAGTATTGGTAAAAAAATAAAAGTAGTAAATGAAGTGTCCTCTGCAATAGAACTTAAAAACTTAACGGCACAGCACAAAAGAGCGGAACAAGTTGTTGGTCAATTTGATTTTGTGGTGAGTAGAGCGGTTACTAAAATGAAAGTATTTCAGCAATGGGTCAGAAAAAGAATTTCTACACAACAAAAAAATACTCTTTTTAATGGAATACTTTACCTAAAAGGAGGAGACTTAACAGAAGAACTACAAGGTATCAAAAATGTAGATTTGTATGAAATCCCTGATTTTTTTGAAGAAGTTTTTTTTGAAACTAAAAAAGTGGTATATATTGGGTATTAGTTACTCAATAATTATTTTTTTCTCTGCCATTCCATTATTATAAATATAAAACAGAATTCCTTTTGTTCGCTTTTCTACTTCTTTCCCTAATACATCTACTATCTTTATTAATTCTTTATTAGTACTATATTTCTCCATGTCAGATGTAGTCTCCCCAACTTCTAGTTTTATTCCTACAGGTCTGTGGTCGGATATATTATTATCGTACTGATTCCAGTTATTCATATAATCATCAATCTTTATGCATCTTATTTCCGAATTAGGGTTCTGAAAATCTATAAATAATTCATTAGTAATAAGTATATGGTCTAGGTGAGAAGACCATGTGGGATAAGAAAAATCTGTAGGATTACCCAAAGCAATTTGCATATCGGTAAACATATAATTCATATTATCATTTATTATACTTTGAAAAACATTATTAGTAGGAGAGTCCGTTAATATATCGTTCAAATCTCCCACTACAATCACTCTCCCATTTATAAATACACTATCTATATATTGTTTCAGAAGTGTTACGGCAGTAAGCCTTCTCATTTCTTCATCACTGGGGTCGTTTGTGTTTAATGTTCCATCTCCACAGCACTTAAAATGATTGTTGATTATTACATAATCTTCTCCCTCAAAAGTAAGTTCCAATACTTGTGGTGATCTAGGGAAAGCTGACCAATAGGGTTGTGAGGTGTAAATTTCATATTTATTGTTTATGCTTACCGTATTTGCGTTATACACATAAGCCAATCCTCCATAATAGGAGCTTTTAAAATGGCATTCGTATCCGGGAATATTTGCTACAACAGATTTAAGTAAGGTGGTATCGCCTATTTCTTGTAAAGCGTATATATCTGCCTGTAAATTACTGAGTATTGTTTCTACATAATTTGAGGTAGTTGTTCCGTTTTTTGGGAACCATTCAATATTCCAACTTATTACCTCAAAAGTGGAGTCCGTACCAAAACCTAAGTTGTTTAGGTTTTGCGATTTTAGTAATGTAGTCGACAATACTAATATTAAAAAAAGTATTTTTCTCATTAATTTATTTTTAAATATTCTTTATCAAATATTCTCCTGACAGAATTTTTAAGTTTAGTAGGCCAGTTTTTATTCATACTTGGTTGTTCAATAATGAGATAAAACAAGGTTGAGATAATTAAAATTGCAATTACTATAATAATTGTATAAAAGCTGGAATTAATAAATTGATTATTTGAAAATGAAAATTTCATTAGATGATTACCAAAAAAACTAATAATCGAAAAATGTAATAAGTAAATACTATAACACATGCCTCCAATATTTGTAATTATTTTATGTGATAAAATAGGTAATGATTTATAAATTATAACATTATAATACACAATTATTATTAGAAATAAAACAATAATTTCCCATAATATTTTTTTGTAGAGCACTGAAAAATCATGAATATCTAAACTAAATATTAATAATAAGGATACTATTGTAATAATATTTCTTAGAACGGTATTCTTCTTCTCAGTTTCAACCATAATATATAAGTCAACTAACAAAAAACCGATTAAAAAGAATTGCAAATAATCTAGAATAGAAATAAAAGAAAACTGAGTGTAATGCGAAAGAATAGAGAAAATCATACTTAGAATTAATATAGATCCTCTTCTATAAAATTTATTTTTTACAGTAAAAATTAATGATAATAAAGGAGCTAAAATGTAAAATTGAATCTCTATTTCTAAACTCCAAGCTATTGTATTTATTAATGGTAAAACTTCTTTTCCGTAAATAAAATTATGGGTATATGTAATTGAGGCTAAGAAACTCTTTATCGCTTTCTCAGTAGTATAGTTATCTGTGTAAAAAATAGTTGCAATTAATAGAAATATCATTGCAATAATATAGGGAGGTTCAACTCGAGTTATTCTTCTGATAATATAGTTTTTAATATTTATTTTTTCACCACCTAATAAATGATTTTTAGCAAACGGAAGGCCTAATATAAATCCACTTAACACAAAGAATAGATGTAAAGCAATATCACCATTTTGTATAAAACGAAAAATAAAATCAAAATTATAGTCTGAAGTGTAATTTGTTAAATCCTTTACAATTAAAAATCCACTTAAATGATAAGCAACTATTGCAATTACCATAATAAATCTCAGTCCATCTATTTCCGGAATAAAGTTACCAGAAGAAGTAATTCTAGATAAAGATAATTTATATTTTTTCACAAAAGTAAATAATTTCTCCTTTAGGTAGAGCATAGCGTTTTACCAACTTTGAATCTAGTTCGTTTATAAAATCACTTTCAGTTACTTTAAATCCGGCTGCTGCAAGTTTTTTACCATAGTCCAAACCAAATAATCTTAAGTGGTCATCTTGCCAATACAATCTTTCTCTTTCTTTTGGGTCAGTTACGCTTTTATCTTCCTCCGTATTTGGATTATTTGTATCAATTGGCACTTGAAATATTCCCCAACCTCCCGGCTTCATTACTCTGTAAAATTCCGTCATTACTTTATGAGAATCATCAACATGTTCCAATACATGATTACAAATTACTACATCAAAAGTATTGTCCTCCATTGGTATCTTATGTACATCCATTTTTACATCTGCCCATGGAGAGATTAAATCTCCAGTGATGTAGTCCAAGTTTTTCATTCCCTTAAATAATTTAATGAAACAATATTCGGGAGCAATGTGCAGAAACTTTAAGTTGTCGGTAAAAAAGTTTGTTTTTTCTTTCATAAAAAGCCACATTAATCTGTGTCTTTCCAAACTCATGCTATCTGGAGCTATTGCATTTTCACGAGATTTTAATCTTCCGTAAGGAAGTAGTTTTCTATATGTTTTCCCATTTATTGGATCTTCAAACTTATTTCCTCTCATAAAAAGAGAGAATATCTGTAAGAAAAAATGACTGACATGTTGTAAGTAATGCCTTGGTATTAATCTTGTAGCTAAGCTAATTATGGTTTTCATTATCTTATTTTTGGTTGCTTGCAAATATAAAATTTTTGCTGAGCCATTTTACAGATTTTCAGTTGTTTGTTTTTTGTGCATTTCCGCATAAAATCCATTGTTATTTATTAACTCATTATGAGTTCCTTTTTCAATTATTTCTCCTTCATCTAACACAATAATCTGATTTGCATTTTGCAAAGATGAAGTTCTGTGACTAATAATAATATTGGTATTTTCTTTTGTTTTCCCACTTAGATTTTTGAGAATCAATTTCTCTTTATTGGCATCAATTGCCGAAAGACAATCGTCAAAAATATAAATAGGAGGATTAATGTATATTGCACGGGCAATGGACAACCTTTGTCTTTGTCCTCCAGAAAGCTGTACTCCTCTTTCCCCAATTATAGTGTTGTATTTGTCTGGGAAACTCTCAATTTCTTCTGTAATTTCTGCAGTTTTGGCTGCCTCTTTTATTTCTTCTTCCTCTTCTTCTTTACTATCTATTCCAAAACTTATATTTTCGTTTACTGTGCCGGAAAAAAGAAATCCATCTTGCGGAACATATCCAATGTTTTTCCTTAAATCAAATAAATTTAAATCTCCAATTTTTGTATTGTCATAAAATATTTCCCCATTATCAATATCATACATTCTGCAAAGTAAATTTGCAATGGTCGATTTTCCGCTTCCAGTTTTTCCGAAAATGCCCAAGGTTTCATTTTCTTTCAAACTGAAACTAATATTCTTAAGTGCTTTTATTCCTGTATCTGGATAAATAAAAGAAACATTTTCGAAAGTTATATTTCCCTTTATTAAAGTATTATTAGGATTTGTGTTTTTTATTTCTGTTTCAATTTTCAGAAACTCATTAATTCTTTCCATGGAAGCTTCTGCCCTTTGTACCAAAGAGGTAACCCATCCAACTGAGGCAACAGGCCATGTAAGCATGTTTACATAAATAATAAATTCCGCAATATTTCCGGTAGTAATTTTTCCTTTAAAGTTTTCTAATCCTCCAATATAAATTGTTGTAATAGTACTTGTTCCTATCAGTAAAATAATAAGTGGAAAGAACCAAGCTTCAACCGAAACAAGTTTTAGTTGTCGATTTGTGTATTTTTTACAACTATCAAAAAATAGTTTAAAGGAATTCTCTTCATTCCTGAAAATTTTAACAATATTAATTGCGCTGAAAGTTTCCTGACTAATAGAAGTAAGAACTGATAACTGATTTTGAACTCTTTCGCTATTTTTATTTATTTTATTACTTACATGATATACAGCAATTGCTAATATTGGTAATGGTATTAATACATATAAAGTAAGTGTAGTATTTATACTTAACATTTTCCCAATTACGAGTATAAACAGAAATGCCATATTTATAGCATACATTAATGCAGGACCCAAGTACATTCTTACTCTATTTACATCTTCCGTTATTCTATTCATCAAATCTCCAGTGTTGTTCTTTTTGTAAAACGATAAACTCAAATTCTGATATTGTTTGTAAATCTCATTTTTTAAATCAAATTCAATTTTTCGGGACATTACAATTACTGTTTGTCTCATAAAATACATGAAAATACCCTTTAAAATAGCGAATAAAACGATAAGTCCACCAAATTTCAGCAAGTAAAAGTGGATTTTTTTGTCAGAAGTTGGATTTTCTAATACATTTTGAATGTAATCAAAAGCATGCCGAACAAACTCTGCCGGATATAAAGCAAAAACATTGGATATCAGAATAAAAAAGGTTCCAATGACAAGTAATTTTCGGTATTTTGCAAAGTATTTATTAAGGTAAAAAAGGTTTTTCAATTCTATTTTGTGTTTTCATTTTGGTAGCCCAAAAATAATAACTAATTTTGCGAACCATTTAAAAAAATGAATTAACTTCTGAAAATGTGGTATTTTTTTTATTAATTGAACAAAAATATTTGACATAATGAGTAAAACGAATGATAAAATTTCGGGTCCAGTTATTAGTAATATGGAAATGATGGGTCATGAACAAGTAGTTTTTTGTAACGATAAGGAAACAGGATTAAGAGCGATAATAGCAATACACGACACTACTTTGGGGCCCGCACTTGGAGGAACAAGAATGTGGAGTTATTCGAATGAAGAAAATGCAATTGAAGATGTTTTACGTCTTTCCAGAGGGATGACATATAAAGCAGCTATTTCTGGATTAAAACTTGGAGGAGGAAAGGCTGTAATTATTGGAAATTCTTCTACTGAAAAAACGGAAGAATTAATGAAAAAATTCGGAAATTTTGTTGATAGTTTAGGAGGGAAATACATTACTGCAGAAGATGTTGGAATGAATACAAAGGACATGGAATATGTCCGAACTCAAACAAAACATGTAACAGGAATTCCTGAATCAATGGGTGGGAGTGGAGATCCTTCTCCAGTAACTGCTTTTGGTGTATATATGGGGATGAAGGCTTCTGCAAAATTCAAGTGGGGTTCTGATGATTTATCATCTAAAAAAGTATTGGTACAAGGAGCGGGTAATGTAGGAGAAAATTTAGTAAAACATCTTACAGAAGAAGGAGCAATTGTTTTAATTAATGATATAAATGAGCAAAAACTAAATGAAGTTTCTTCAAAATACGGAGCGGAAATTGTAAGGGGTGATGGTATTTATGATATGGATATGGATATTTATGCCCCATGTGCACTTGGAGCTACTTTAAATTCGGATACTATTTCTCGTTTGAAATGTGATATTATTGCAGGTGCTGCAAATAATCAGTTGTTAGATGAAAATATTAATGGGGAAGAAATTAAGAAAAAAGGAATTATCTACGCTCCTGATTTTCTGATAAACGCAGGAGGATTAATAAATGTTTATTCCGAAATAAATGGATACGATAGAGAAAAATCTCTTTCCCAAACCAGAGAAATTTACAATACTACTTTGCAGATTTTGAAAAAAGCTGAATTAGAAGATATTACTACTCACAAAGCAGCTTTGGAAATTGCAAAACAAAGAATTTCTGATAATAAATAGTACAAGAAAATGATTAACAGAAGACATATAAGGTTAAAAGTAATGCAATCATTGTATTCTTATTTTTCTTCCTTCAATAAGGACATGGCAGTTACTGAAAAAGAAATGATGAAGAATATAAATAGTATTTCGGAGTTACATGTTCTTTTGTTGTCCTTATTGGTTGAAATTAATTCTTTTACTGATCAGTTTTTAGAAGACAATAAAACAAAATATATTCCTTCCGCAGAGGATTTAAATCCGAATACAAAATTTGTAAACAATAGAGTTATTGAAATTTTACAAGAAGATGAAATTTTCATGAAAAAGATGAAAAGACTATCTGGTATTTGGAGAAAAGGAGATATTGACATTGTTAGAAAATTATTTGTTGATATTTACAAAAGTCCTCAATATTCAGATTATCTAAATAATGAGAAAGATAGTTTTTCTGATGACAAAAAGTTCATTCAAGTTTTGTACACAGAATTTATTTTGGATAACGACATCTTACATCACGTTCTACAAGAAAGAAGTATATTTTGGGATGATGATTTACCTTTTGTAGCAAGTTTTATTAAAAATCAAATTAACTTTTTGGATGAAAATAAAATAAGACCATTTGTAGTTGATGTATTTAAAAATTCTGATGATAAGAAGTTTGCAGTTCAACTATTTCGAAAAACAATTATTCATTCTGATGAATTTGATGAATTAATTCAGAAAAATGTAAAAAATTGGGAGTTGGAAAGAATAGCAAATATGGATCAGCTGTTGATAAAAATGGCACTTGTAGAAGTGATTTCTTTCCAAGAAATGCCAATAAAAGTTTCGTTTAACGAGTACATTGAAATTTCAAAATACTACAGCACCGAAAAATCGAAAGTGTTTATTAATGGAATTTTAGATAAAATTGTTTCTCAATTTAAAAGGGACGGTAAAGTTAAAAAAGTAGGTAGAGGACTTGTATAAAATGAGATATCTAATTTACTTTTTATTTTTTTTAGTTGCTTGTAATTCAGGTGAAAACTATCAAAATACTTCCAATTTAATTGATAACAATGCGCAAATTTCGGTTGAAAATAATATTTTCAATTTTGGTGAAATTATTCAAGGAGAAAAAGTGACTGCTCAGTTTACAATAAAAAATACGGGAAGTTCTGATTTGATAATTGTAAATGTAAAAACCTCATGCGGCTGCACGGCTGCAAGTTGGAATAAAAACCCTCTTACTTCTGGAAGGGAAGAAGTTATAGAAGTAACTTTTAACTCTGAAAATAAGATTGGAAAACAAGAAAAAACAGTAAGTTTGCTGACAAATGCTACTCCAAACACAACAATATTAACAATAATTGGGAATGTAATTGTTCCTGAAAAAAAATTAAAGAGATGAACACAATTTTATTACAATCCTCAACCGGAAACGGTCCATCACAATTATTATTTTTTGGATTAATTTTTGTAGTGATGTATTTTTTCATGATTCGTCCACAAATCAAAAAGCAAAAGAAAGAAAGACAATTTAGAGAAGAATTGAAAAAAGGTGATAAAATAGTTACTGTTGGTGGTATTCATGGGAAAATCATTGAATTAACCGACAATACAGTAACTGTTGACTGCAATGGAACAAAATTAAAAGTAGAGAAATCTGCAATTTCAACCTATGTTGATTCTCAAATAGAAAGTTAGTCGAAAGTTAATTCGCAACTAATTGCTCTGTGATCTGATAATTCTTCAGAATGTGTTTTGTAATTGTATGAATTCACTTCTTTTTCATGAAAAATATAATCAATTCTTAAAGTAGGTATTTTGGTATAAGTTGATCCAATTCCATTTCCAGAATTGATAAATGCATCTGTTTTCCCTTCAGATAATTCTCTGTAAACATAAGAAACGGGAGTGTCGTTAAAATCACCACAAACAACAATTGGATAGGGAGAATTTTCCATGTGTTTTTTAATTTCTTTGACCTGTTCCGATCTCTTTACAAAGGATCTTTTTAATCTTCTGGTTATTCCTACAATTCCATTTTTTACTTTTTCCTTTTCAAGTATTGGTGATTTTAAAAAATCAATATCATTTCTGGAAAATAAGTTTGATGTCAAATGAATATTGTAAACTCTTATGGTATCCGTTTTAATTATAATATCGGAAAAGATACATGTATTACTTATATCTTCCATTTCACTATTTATAGTGTCATTAATAATCTCATAATTACTATAAATCACCATATGTAGATTTTCTTTACTTCCCTCTAAGTCTATTGTAGAATATTTAAAATCAAATTTTAATTTTTCATTGGGATTGTAATATTCCTGAATACACAGAATATCTACATTTTCTGTATGAACGAAATCAATAATTTTATCATCAATATCTTCATCATTTATCCATCTCCAAGCATTAAACAATCTTACATTGTAGGACATTATTTTTATCGAATTTTGTTTTGTTTTTGTAGTGTTATGAAAACTGATGTATCGGCTTAAATAGGGCAATGAAAATAATAGAATTACTATGTTTATTATCATGAATTTTTTATTGAAAAATATCCAATAAATTAAACACAGAAGATTTACAAATAATATAATAGGGAAAAATAATCCTGAAAAAGCCAATGGCCAAATATGAGATGGATTAACAAAAGGGGAGATGTAGGATATAACTAGTGTAAACAATAAAATAATGTTTATTACAAAGAGAACATTATTTAAGATTTTTTTCATTTTTTACTTTCTTTAAAAAGAATATTTTTTTCATCATTTGTTAAGCTTTCATATCCTGATTTTGATATTTTTTCCAAAATTAAATTTATTTGTTTCTGAGCGTCAGATTTATTCTTCCTAAAAGAATCATCATTTCCTTTTTTATTTCTTTTATGTACTTTTTTCAATCTACTTTTCTTTTGAAAAGTGAAAGAAAAATATCCAATAAATTTATGAAAGTTTATAGATAAATCTATTCCTTTTTTAAGAAGTATAATATATAAGAAACCAAATATTGTTCCTCCTAAATGTGCTATATGCCCTCCTGGATTTTCCGGTGAAATACTTAAAAAATCTAAAACTACAAGAGTTAAAGCTATGTGTTTTATTTTAAGACTTCCAATGAATGGAAATTGAACACTGAAATTTGGTGCGTAAGTTGCAATAGCTACAAATATTGCTAAAACAGATGCAGATGCTCCTAAAACTTTTGATGTAAGTACTTCTTGTGAAAATACTGGAAAAATATTAAATGAGATAATAAAAAATAATCCTCCAGTAATTCCTCCCAAAATATAGGTGCTTACCAATTGTTTTCCAGTGAAATATTGTAAGAATAATTTAGATCCAAAATGTAACCAAATCAAATTAAAAAGAATGTGTATAAAATCGGTATGAACAAACATATAAGTTATGAGTGTCCAAGGTTTTTGTAAGAGAAGATTAGTATTTGAAGGTAGGAAAAGATAATCTTCAGTAAAAATAACAACTCCTCCAAACTTAAATAGATAACTGAAAACAGCAAGTAAATTATAAGCTATGAAAAAGGCCAGATTTACATAAAGTAATTTGGTAAAACTATTTCCACTTTTATAATTGTTTTTTATGTCATTCAAAATTGTATTCATTTAAAAGTAGATATCTCCTTTTTTCTTCCAGTATTTTAACAATAAAAATCCAAAAATCATCCCTCCTAAATGTGCAAAGTGAGCAATGTTGTCAGTTGGGTTATTACTTATTCCTGAGAATAAAGCTAAAGCTCCAAGTCCCATTACAAAGTATTTTGCTTTTACAGGAATAGCAAAATAGAGATATAATAAAGAATTTGGAAACAACATTCCAAAGGCTAGTAATAAACCATAAACTGCTCCAGAAGCTCCTACAGTAGGAGTGTTAATTAAATTATATAGTTTCTTCATTTCAAAGGTTGTAGTAACTTTTACATTGTTCACAATTGTGGAGTTTTGATTAACACTTTCTAGTTGATTTGAAGACATAATAGAAGATATCTCAAAAATTTGATATTGAACAAATAGGATATGGATAATAGCGGCTCCAAAACCAGTAATCATATAATAAATTAAGAATCGTTTTCCTCCCCACATATTTTCAAGTATCCTACCAAACATCCATAAAGAGAACATATTGAAAAGTAGATGTGTAAAATTCCCATGCATAAAAATATGAGAGATTAATTGATGTGGCATAAAATCTTGAGATTGAAATTGATGTAATGAGAAAAGTTTATACATATCAATTTCGTAAGATCCTAAGCACAAAGTTCCCAGAAAAAATAATCCGTTTATAATCATTAAATTTTTAACTATTTCTGGTAAATTACTAAAACCTGTATTTCCTATATTCATCTTTTAAATCTTTTTTCAATTTCCTTTTTCTCTACGTTAAAGTAAGTTGTTAATCCTGTAGGATTAACAGAAGGAGTTTCACAATTAAATAATTCTTTTACTATAGCATTCATTTCTTCTGATGTTAATTTTTGTCCATTTTTTATGCTGATAATTCGGGATAAAGAAAGATGTATTTTACTTTTAATTTTCTGATTAATATCTTCTTTTTCTATTTCATTATCACTTAATATTTCTTCAAATATATTCTGAATATTAGAATTTATGAACTCAGAAGGCATAGAAGTGACTTCAATTTTTTCAGAAGATATATTCAATTGAAAACCAACATCAATTAACTCGTTTTCCATTTCCGTAATTTCTTGTATTTCAATTTTATTTAGTTTTAATTTCTCTGGAAAAATTAATTGTTGAGAATTCATATTCTGTTTTGAATTATTGCAAAAATGCTCAAACAGGATTCGTTGGTGAGCTCTTTGCTGATCAATAATAATAAGTCCGTATTTAGAGTTGGAAACAATAAAATTATTGTCAATTTGGAAACAATCAAAATTATTTTCCCCTTCTATGTCTATTTTTTGTTGAGTAAAATTTGTTTCATTTTCTTCTATTAAATCAGGGATATTATGATGGTGAATTTCTTTCTCTTCAGTTTCAAAAGGATTGTAATTTGTGTTTACCTTTATTTTAGGTTCCGAAATAACATTTGTATTTATTCCTGCCGGAATTTCAAAAGCAGGTTCGGTATTAAAATCTAAAGTAGGTGCAATATTGTATTTTCCTAAAGACCTTTTTACCGCAGACCTTAAGATAGCATAAATTGCTTTTTCATCTTCAAACTTAATTTCTGTTTTAGTAGGATGGATATTGATGTCAATTTGCTTGGGGTCAATCTTCAAATTCAAAAAATAAGATGGATGGTATCCATCTGCTATTAAATCTGTAAACGCTTTACTTATGGCATGGTTCAGATAGTAGTTTTTTATAAATCTCCCGTTTACAAAAAAGTATTGTTCTCCTCTAGTTCGTTTTGAAAATTCTGGTTTACTAACAAATCCGCTAATTTTTACAAGGTTCGTTTCTTCTTCTACCGGAACAAGTTTTTCATTCGTTTTTGTTCCTATTATATTTACAATTCTTTGTCTGAAATTAGATTTTTCCAAACGAAAATATTCCATATCATCAATGTATAAACTCCAAACAATTTCTGAGTTTGCAAGAGCAATTCTGGTGAATTGTTCTATTATGTGTTTACTTTCTACTTTATCCGATTTCAAGAAATTTCTCCTTGCAGGAACATTGAAAAATAGATTTTTTATTTTTACAGAAGTTCCATTTGCACATACACAACCTTCTTGATTTTTTATTTCACTTCCTTCAATAATTATTTTTGTTCCGAGCTCTTCATTTGTAAGTTTAGTACAAACCTCTACATGAGCAATTGCAGCCATGGATGCCATTGCTTCTCCTCTAAACCCCATTGTTTTAATATTGAATAAATCATCCGCCTTTCTAATTTTGGAAGTTGCATGTCTCTCAAAACTCATTTTGGCATCTGTTTCACTCATTCCACATCCATTATCTACAACTTGTATAAGCGTTTTTCCGGCATCTTTTACAAAGAGTTTTATGATAGTAGCTCCTGAATCCAGAGCGTTTTCTAACAATTCTTTTACTGCTGATGAAGGTCTTTGTATGACTTCTCCTGCCGCAATCTGATTTGCTATATGATCTGGTAATAACTGAATTATATCCAATTTATTTTTTATTTTAATATTAAATATGCAAAGACTAATAAAATGAAAAGTACAGTAACAAGTCGGAACGTTCTACCTTTATTCATCCCTGAATTTCTGTCACTTTTAAATTTAATTTCCACAGATTTCCCTTCTTTTAGTTTTGATAACCTTTCTTTGCTTTCATCATAATATCTGGTACTGAAGGTAAACTGTTTGTTTTTCTGGCTTTTAAACATAGATGGAAGTCGGGGTGCTTGCATCTTACAAAAGTATAAAATTAATAGTCAGAATAAAGAAAAATAAAGTCAATTATAAAATGAAATACAATTTGTATTTTTGCAAAGTGAATAAACATAAGATTTCATATAAAGATACTGAATTATTTTCAAAATTAATTATTGATTATTTAAGTGAGAATGAGAAGTTAAGTTCTTTTATCAACCATTTCCCTTCTCTTAAAGATTTCGGAAAACAAATAGAAGAACAGAAAAAATCTAAAACAAACAGAAATTTATTAATTGATGTTTTAAGAAATCAATATTCTAATCTTTCTGTTTCTGATAAAGTGGAAAATAATATTGATTTATTAAAGTCAGAAAATACTTTTACCATAACAACAGGTCATCAGCTTTGTTTATTTACAGGTCCACTTTATTTTATTTATAAGATTATTTCTACCATTAATCTTACAGAGCAATTAAAAAAAGAATATCCTGAAAATAATTTTGTTCCTATTTTCTGGATGGCTTCAGAAGATCATGATTTTGAGGAGGTAAATCACATTCACTTATTTGGTAAAAAGTATGAATGGAACAGTGATGAAAGTGGAATGGTAGGAGATTTTAATACTTCAGAAATCTCTAAAATTATTAGTGAAATATCATCTATTTTAGGAGATACTGAGAATGCAAATTCAATTATAGATTTATTAAGAAGTTGTTATAAAGACAATTCTCTATCGGACGCTACCAGATTATTGGTAAATGAATTATTTGGAAAATACGGTATTGTAATATTAGACGCTAATGATAAAGAGTTAAAAAAACAACTTCTTCCAATAATAAAGAGAGATGTTTTGCATCAGGAATTAACCCCAATTATTTCTGAGAACACATCTTCTTTTTCGGAAAATTATAAACCACAAGCAATTGTTAGAAATGTTAATTTCTTTAAACTTTCTGAAGGGAAAAGAGAACGAATTCAAGAGGTGATTTTAGAAGAAGAGATTGAAAGTAACTCCGAGATATTTAGCCCAAATGTTCTGATGAGACCTTTATATCAGGAATTAATTTTACCAAATATAGCTTATATTGGAGGGGGTGCAGAAGTGGCGTATTGGATGCAATTAAAATCGGTGTTTAAAGAGTTAAATATTGTTTTTCCAATGTTGGTTTTACGGAATTCTGTTATGTGGGTAGAAGAAAAAGATTACACAAAATGGAATAATTTAGGTTTTAAAATAGAAGATATTTTTCTTTCAGAAAATAAATTACAAAATAAATTTGCAGAAACAAAATCCTCAGTTAGTTTAGAAAAAGAGAAACTTCAGATTGAAAAAATATATCAAGAAATAACACATAAAACCCAGGATATCGGAATGAAATCTTCCATAGATTCAGAATTGACAAAACAACTGAATTCCATTAAAAAGATAGAGAGAAAACTACTGAAATCAGAAAAACAGAAACATAAAATTTCTCTGAATCAGATTAGTAAAATAAAACAAAAATTATTTCCTAATAATATTTTACAAGAACGATTTGACAATATTATTCCATTCTATTTTAAGTATGGAGAAAAATTTATTGAAACATTAAAAGAAGAAATAGACCCACTCGATACAAATTTCTTAATTTTGTCGCCACAGAAAAATAAACAATGACACACGAAAAAATCATTATTTTAGATTTCGGATCTCAATACACACAACTTATTGCTCGTAGAGTAAGGGAGTTAAATATTTATTGTGAAATTTATCCTTTTAATAAACTTCTAGTAATAGATGAAGATGTAAAAGCGGTTATTCTTTCTGGAAGCCCTTTCTCGGTAAGAGATAAAAACTCTCCTGTTCCGAATCTGAAAAATATTAAAGGAAAATTACCTTTGCTAGGAGTGTGTTATGGAGCTCAGTATTTGGCTAAAAATAGTGGAGGGGAAGTTCTTCCATCTAAGATAAGAGAATATGGTAGAGCAAATTTATCTTATGTTAACAATGGTAATATTTTGTTCACAGATGTTCCTAATGGTTCGCAAGTTTGGATGAGTCATGGAGACACAATTTCTACTTTGCCATCCAATTTCGAAATTATAGCTAGTACAAAAGATGTGAAAGTAGCGGCTTATAAAATAGAGAATGAGGAAACTTACGCTATTCAGTTTCACCCTGAAGTGTATCATTCTACAGATGGAAAACAGATTTTACAAAACTTTTTAGTTGATGTTGCTGGATGTACTCAAGACTGGACTCCATCTTCATTTGTAGAAGATACTGTAAATGAATTAAAAGAAAAATTAGGAAACGATAAAGTAGTATTAGGTCTTTCAGGAGGCGTCGATTCTACTGTTGCAGCGGTACTATTACATAAAGCGATAGGAGAAAATTTGTATTGTATTTTTGTAGATAATGGATTGTTAAGAAAAGATGAATTTGAGTCTGTTTTAAAACAATATCATGGTATGGGATTGAATGTGAAGGGAGTAAATGCTAAAGATAGATTTTATGAAAAATTAGCAGGTTTAACTGATCCTGAAAATAAAAGAAAAGCAATTGGAGGTACATTTATTGATGTCTTTGATGATGAATCTAATTTAATAAAAGATGTAAAATGGTTGGCTCAAGGTACAATTTACCCTGATGTTATTGAATCTATTTCAGCAACTGGAGGACCATCAGCAACTATTAAATCTCACCATAATGTTGGAGGTTTGCCAGATTATATGAAATTAAAAATTGTAGAACCTCTAAAAACTTTGTTTAAAGATGAAGTAAGAAGAATAGGGAAATCATTGGGAATAGATGCAGAACTTTTAGGTAGACACCCTTTTCCTGGTCCTGGTTTGGCGATTCGTATTTTGGGTGATATTAATTCTGAGAAAGTTCGTATATTACAAGAAGTAGATCATATTTTTATTTCTTCTTTAAAAAAAGATGGTTTGTACGATTCAGTTTGGCAGGCTGGAGCTATTTTCTTACCAGTTCAATCTGTTGGAGTAATGGGAGACGAAAGAACTTATGAAAATGCGGTAGCACTTAGAGCGGTAGAATCTACAGATGGGATGACTGCAGATTGGGTGCATTTACCATATGAATTTTTGGCAAAAGTATCTAATGAAATTATAAATAAAGTAAAGGGTATTAACAGAGTGGTTTACGATATTTCATCAAAGCCACCGGCAACAATTGAATGGGAATAAATGAAATGTATTGTTAAAATAGGATTTTTATTTTGTTTGATATTTGGGAGTTATTATTCTCATTCTCAAGATAAAGTGAAATTTGGTTATTTTAATAAAAATCATAAAATTGAAATAAAGAAAACTCCTGAAAAGGATACTATAATTCCTAAAGAAAATAATCTATTTTTCAAAACTCCAAAAAGTAATGATACAATAAATATTGCTGTTTTACTTCCTTTTTACACCAAGTTAAACGATACTTTAGTTAAAAATTGGAGTATTGAAGGAAAGGATATAAACCAAATTTATTTTAAATCAAAACTTTCTTTAAAACTATTAGAGGGAATTTTATTGGCAACCGATTCTTTATCTAATAGAGGTATATGTGTTCGTCTTTCAGTTTTTGATACTGAAAATAATAAGAATGTTGTAAATAAACTATTGCATTCTGACACGCTAAATTCTGTAAATATTATTTTTGGACCACTTTATTCCAGTAATTTTAAAGTTGTCAGTCAGTTTTTTAAATTTGATAAGAAAAAAACCTTTATTAATCCATTATCTTCTCATGTGGATTTATTGAGAAGAAACCCAAATGTGTATTCTCTAACTCCTGCAGATAAAATTATACGAGATAGTATTTCTTCATTTGTTATCAGAAAAAGGGATAAAAAAAATATAGTTATTTTTTCATTAGCGAATGAAAGCAAGAACTCTGATTATATAAAATTAAAAATTAATAAGCAGTTAATTCCAGTTAATTATAAGATGTTTTCCTCTATAAAAGATATAACTTCAGAATCTTTAAGTGCCGAATTGAATTCTGATACTTCAATAGTAATTATCCCTTCTAACAATAAATCTTTTGTAACTAAAATAATAGCTTTGCTTGGTACTATTGATACTTCAATGACTGTGATTGGGATGGAAAGTTGGTCTTCTTTCAATGAGTTAAATACTGAAACTCTAATGAAATTGAATGTTCACCTTCCTTCTACTTATAATTTGGAATTGAAAGAGAATGTGAAATTGCAAAGAAAATTTGAAAAAATATATTCTCATAAAATGGATAAATTTTCGATAATATCATACCAATCGATTATTCACTTTTGCTCAACAGATTCCTACTTTAATTTTAAAAATTTTGTAAAAGGAAATGGATTTGTAAATACCAACATTCAGTTTTTATATTATTCTGACTTTAAGTTAATGTCAGTTAATTAATAATTACTGAACCTAAATAACCAAATGCGGTTATAATTATTAATAAAATAATAATACCCAAATATTTCATATTTTAGGTAAGAAATCCCCTATAATACTATTTAGTACAGTGTACGATTTTACAATTACCCAAATAAGAGCAGCGACAGGAACTATGTACAACAATCCTCGTATAATAAAAGACAAGAAGTTTAAAAAATTAGCTTTTTATATTATTCATAATGTTAAAATTTTATAATAATTTGAAGTCATAAAATTAATCATAATGTGCAGAGTGATGTTAATAAGTTGTTTTTTGGAGTAATTTACCAATATAAAAGCTTTGTAAATTTGTATAATATTATAAATCTATTGATATGCGAAAATTTCTTATAATATTTCTATCTTTCTTCATTGGCATTACTCAACATGTTTATTCTCAATGTACTGTAACTGTTGATATTGCTAATTTGCAGCATATTAATTGTCCAAATGGTGGAGCGGTAGGCGGTGCGAGTATAATACAAGCAAGTTATATAAATTATTCTTGGCAAAATATAACCAATGGACAGCTTTATAATGGAGGGGGAGGTTATGGAGGAACTATAAGAACAGATTTAGATGCTGGATTATATGTCATTACGGCAAGTAGTCCATATTCTTCCTCTTGTCCTTCTACTATTTATTCTGATACTTTTGAGATTTTAGAAGCTGAACCAGCTTTTCAGTTTAATCCCACTCAGGCTTGCCCATCCCTTTGTAATGTATTGGTGACAGCCTCTATGCAAGTTGCTATACCTAGTGTGAGTTATACTTATCAATTTGATGCTAATCCGATAGTTAGTCTGCCAAATAGTTTAACGAATCAATGTGGAGGTTTACATACTTATGAGATATTTGCTAATAGTATTTCATGTGGGATAGAAAATATAGGTATAAGTCAGTTTGCGCAAATGAACTTATCTACTTCAGTTATAAATGCTACTTGTACACAACAAGGTTCAGCAACAGTAAGCATTACAGGAGTTGGTGCTTCAGCAATATCAACCTATTGCGCTTCTACACCACAATATAATACTTACACAACTATTGATAATATTGTGTTGGTAGGGGATAATACTACTATATCAAATAATACATCAAGTATTTGTGATACTTATCAGGATTATACCGCTCAGTCTGCTGATGTAACCCCAGGAAGTTCATATAATTTGAATGTAGATTTAGGCACATGTCAGACGGGTGGTTTGGCTATGGTAGATATAGCTAATATATATGTTGACTGGAATATAGATGGCGATTTTAATGATTTAAATGAATGGGTAGGACAAGTAAGTCCAACTCAAAGCCCTTCAACGCATACTATTTTAATTACTGTTCCAATTGGAGCGATACCTGGACAAAGCAGAATGAGAATTGTTGCTCAAAACAATCAGTATCAACCCACCAATCAAGCATTGCCTTGTGATGTAAATACAGCTTGGTTTGGATCTACTGAGGACTACACCTTAGTTGTAAGCGGTTCAGTAGCAACACCAGTAACTTATTTATGGTCAGATGGGCAAACTACAGCAACAGCTAATAATCTAAGTTCTGGAACCTATACAGTTACAATTACTGATGCAAACGGATGTTCTGCAACTGAAACAGCAATAATTAATGGTTTAGGAAATGTTTCGGTTTATGCAGGATCAGATCAAACAATTTGTAATGGTGGAATTCCTAATAATTTAATTGCAAATTCAACTGGGAATATTAGTGGAACATATAATTGGCAGCCTGCTACAGATTTTATAAATTCAAATGTACAAAATCCTGTATTTTCAAACGGATTAACTACAACTACAACTTATACGGTAACTTTTACAGATTTAGTTAGTGGCTGTATAGGTACAGATATTGTTACCATTACTGTTAACCCTATTCCAACAGCAACGCTTTCTGTAAGTCCAAACCCTGCTTGTGTTGGTGAAAATATTTTACTTACTGCGACTGCTTCCATTCCGGTAAATCAATTCAGATTTCAATATAACAATGGAGGAGGTTGGATTAATATGACAAATCCCCCAATGGGAAATAGTAATCCGATTACATATAATAACATAATAAATACAACTCAATTTAGAGTAAGAGTACGAGAAGATACTGGTTGTGGTACTGGTCCTTGGTCACCTATAATTACGGTGCCAATATCAATTATTGCAACTCAACCAATAAATCATAATTAAAAATAAATATTAATCAATTAAATGTTAAGGTCATGAAAACAAAAAACAAATTATTAAACAGAATATTCTTAGGAATATTCCTGCTGACATCTAGTGTGATGTTTGCTCAAACAAACACATCCCAGCTTCAAACGGTATGTGTAGGTTCTCTAGCAGAACCGTATTTAATTAACCCTCCGACTCCAGGTTCTACTTATCAGTGGACTCTTTTTTCAGGAGGTACAATTGCAAGTGGTCAAGGGACATCTTCTATAACAGTAGATTGGGGAATGATCCCAGGAGGTCCTCACATTCTGGAAGTTGTAGAAACAGATGCAAGCAATTGTGTTGGTATGCCAATTACTGTTGATGTTACGCTAACTTTAGCTGCTGTTGCAAGTGCTGGAGCAGATGATAATGTTTGTGAAGGATCAACTTATACATTAGGTGGCACCTCTGCTTCTAATTATTCTGCAATTAGTTGGACAACTTCAGGTACAGGATCGTTTAATCCAACAAATACATTAACACCAACATACACACCATCAGCTGCTGATATTGCTGCTGGTAATGTACTATTAACATTAACAGCCACCGGTAATAGTCCTTGTAGTGATGCAACAAGTAATATGGTATTAACTATTATTCCTGCAGCTACAGCTAATGCGGGTAATCCAGACAATATTTGTGAAGGATCAACTTATACATTATCAGGTACTGCTTCTAATAATATAGGAGTTAGTTGGACAACTTCAGGTACAGGAACATTTAGTGGTGGATCTTCATTAACACCAATATACACACCATCAGCTGCTGATATTGCTGCTGGTAATGTAACATTAACATTGACAGCAACTGGTAATAGTCCTTGTAGTGATGCAACAAGTAGTATTCTATTAACTATTGACCCATCACCGATAACAGGACCAATTAATCACTGGTAATAAATTTGAAGAAACTAAAATACATATTATTCCTATTCTTGTTGCAGATAAATTTATCTGCTCAGAATGTAATTCATCTTTGTGAAGGAGATATTGCAGAAAATTTTGCGGTTTCGCTTACTAATGGTTCTACTTATAATTGGACTATAAACGGACCTTCAAATATTGCAAATATCACTTCTGGAAACGGAACAGAACACATCCTACTTGACCTTAACAATACGGGTGTGTTCTGGCTCCATATTCTGGAAACAGATGCTAATTTGTGCATTGGAGAAGATAGTATTTTAGTAGAAGTTCACCCTAATCCAAATCCGATAATTTATGTAGATGGAAATGTATTTTTCTGTGAAGGAAATTTTGTGACCTTAATTTCTGATTCAGTTTATACAAATATGTTGTGGAATAATGGACAAACAACCTCTACTGCTATTGCAGACACGACCGGATTGTATTTTGTGAATGTAACAGATTCAATCGGATGTACAAGTATATCAAACGGTATTGATGTTGTTACATACCCGAAACCTGTTGCTGATTTCTGGATTGATGGAGTTTGTTTTGAAATCGAAACTAATCTGATTGACATCTCACTTATTGAAAGTGGGAATATTGTAAGTTGGATTTGGAATTTAGGGGATGGAAGTTATCATTCAGGACCTAATATTTCTCATATGTATTCAGATGCAGATATTTATGATGTTACATTGAAAGTAGTTTCTGATTTTGGATGCTCGGATTCTATCACAAAGAGTTTGGAGATTTTTTATATTCCGGATGCACAATTTGAATTTAATCCACATACTCCTTCTATTTTAAATCCGGAAGTTAATTTTAATAATACTACATCTGATGTTTCTTCCTTCTTTTGGAATTTTGATGATGGAACAGATACTACAATTGAGAATCCGATACATGTATTTTCGGACCCAGGAATGTATGATGTAATGCTAACTGTAATGGATGATAATAATTGTATTGATTCCGTTTCTCATATTATTAAAGTGATGTACGATTTTATCTTATATATTCCTAATACTTTTACTCCTGATGGAGATGGAAAGAATGAACTATTTATACCGAAAGGTTTCAGGATGGGAAAATATGAATCTTATCAATTTATTATCTATGATCGTTGGGGAACAGAAGTCTTTAGTACAGATAAAGTCGTAGAAGGTTGGAATGGATCAAATGCAATTTCAGGAAAATATGCTTGGGCAATTATTATTACTGATGAAATGGGAGCTCAACAAAAAAGAGTTGGAGATGTATTGCTTATTAAGTAGTTAATTTTTATATCTAAAATGTTTGTAAATAGGGTAGTCAAAAAGGCAATCCTCTAAGTTTTGTCCACAACAAATATTATGAACCATAAGAGGTGTACCCTTTTCACTCTTAAGGTGAGTAACAAGGCCAATATGGTCTGTTATTCCACCTAATTTCCAATATACAATATCACCTGGCAGATAGTCATTCGGATTATTTGTCACTTCCAATACTTTACCATATTTAGTAAAAAACCGTGATAAATTAGGAACTCTTCTGTGATCAATATTATGGTCTGCTCTGTCAATATTGGGGTATCTACTTGGGTTCTGTTTAATCTCTTCATGAAGTTCTTTCTGCAGGTCAATCCCCATTATTCTGTACGATCTAATTATTACATCTGAACAAACTCCCGTAAGAGCTGGGACATCTCCCATTGGATAATCAATATTTACCCAATCTGGAGTGTAAACAATATTATTATTTACTATTGATATGGCAGCTACGCTCAAACTATCGGAAAATTCTTGAGGGATGAAAATAACTTCTTCTACTATTTTTTTGGTTGAGGTATTTTGTATTTCTTGCCCTTCAGTAGTGCAATTTGTTAAAACAGAAAGAAGAAATAAGGAGTTTAATAAAAGTTTCATTAGATAATATTTTGATACCTTAATAAAACGAGAATGTAATGAAATTTCTTATTATTCACCATACTACTCATCATTTCAATCAATTTAATTTGTTAGATTTGCGCTATGAAAAATTACAATATGATTTTTGTATCAATGGGTAGATGGATAAATTTCAACTTTTTTGGTAACTCCTCAAAAAATCCAATTTTAAGTGTACTTGGATGGATTCTCTTTTTCGTTTGTCTTTGGTGGTTAAACCAATAAGATCAACCTAAAATACCCCCACTAATCTACCTCAAATCAATTACTTCAATATCTGGGTAGTCAGATTTTGTAAATTTAAAAGTATCGTCCGTAAGAGAGGAATTTGAAGTAAATTTTGTAATGGTATATGTTGTTACTCCACCATCTTTATCGTGTAATTGAATTACTGATAACTCAGTTTTTTCTGCATCAATAATAAGCACTACTTTACTGATTGTTCCACTTTCGTTGGGATACAAATTAATAGAATGCATTCTTTTTCCTTCTACCGATTCCGCTCCATTGTACTCGTATTTGTATCCACTTTCGTAAATGGTAAATATTTTGGAAGGATTCATTTCATCTTCAGGGTCATTATCCATTATCTGAACTTCTAGTACATCCTTCATTACATACCAAAGTGTTCTCCCATTATTGATAATTGATAGGTCGGATGAAATATCGAGTTTGTACATTTCTCCTTTAATCCATATTTTTCCTTCAGAATTTTCATCTATTCCTTGTGTTGTGTTGCTAAAGTTTAAAGAGAATTCTGCCGTAATATCGCTGTATACTTTTCCTTGATCGGATAGCTTATCGAGTATTTGTTTTGCTACTTCATCTTGAGAGAAAACAGTACTTGCTGATAATAAAAGTGATACAAAAAGGATTGATAATTTATTCATTATTGTTTAAGGTATTTAATAGTTCTTCTAGTTCAAAATCATTTTTAATCAGTACTTGCCGGGCCTTACTTCCCTCAAAAGGGCCAACCACTCCTGCAGCTTCCAATTCGTCAATAATTCTTCCTGCTCTGTTGTATCCAATTTTCATTCTTCTCTGTATTGATGAGGTAGATCCACTTTGCTGATTGACAACTAAACGGGCCGCATCATCAAATAGTACATCTCTATCATCTAAATTTGCACTACTACCTGTTCCTTCTGTATCTCCTACATATTCTGGTAATAAATAAGCTTCTGGGTACGCTCTTTGGCTCCCAATAAAATCACAGATTTTCTCTACTTCTGGTGTGTCGATAAAAGCACATTGTACTCTTGTCAAATCTTTTCCAGTAGAAATTAGCATATCTCCCATACCAATTAGTTGTTCGGCCCCTTTACTGTCCATTATGGTTCTGGAATCTGTAGAAGAAGTAACACGGAAAGCTGCCCTTGCAGGGAAGTTTGCTTTTATCAATCCAGTAATTACATTTACGGATGGTCGCTGTGTAGCAACAATAAGGTGAATGCCAATAGCTCTGGCAAGTTGTGCAAGGCGTGCAATAGGAGTTTCAATCTCTTTTCCTGCAGTCATAATCAAATCGGCAAACTCATCAATTACCAATATAATGTAAGGTAAATATCGGTGGCCATCATTCGGATTTAGTTTTCTGGCAATAAACTTTTCATTGTACTCTTTTAAGTTACGGCACATTGCAAGTTTAAGTAAGTCATATCTTTGATCCATTTCAATGCAAAGAGAGTTTACTGTATTTACTACCTTTTTGGTGTCTGTAATAATAGCTTCATCTGTATCGGGTAGTTTTGCCAAAAAGTGTCTTTCAATCTTATTGAAAAGGGTAAGCTCTACTTTTTTAGGATCTACCAAAACAAATTTAATTTGAGAGGGATGTTTCTTATAAAGTAAAGAAGCAAGTATAACATTTAGTCCTACCGATTTTCCTTGTCCTGTAGCTCCAGCCATAAGTAGGTGAGGCATCTTGGCCAAATCAACTATAAATGTTTCGTTCGATATGGTTTTACCAAATGCAATCGGTAAGTCCATTTTACTATTCTGAAATTTCTCTGATTTAAACACAGTGCTCATAGAAACAGTTGTTGGATTTTGGTTTGGAACTTCAATCCCAATTGTTCCTCTTCCAGGAATTGGTGCAATTATTCTTATTCCTTCCGCTGCCAAACTAAGAGCTATGTCATCTTCTAAATTTTTAATTTTGGCAATTCTAATACCAGCTTCTGGTACTATTTCATACAAAGTAATAGTAGGTCCAATAGTTGCCGAAATAGATGCAATCCCAATTTTATAATTTGCAAGTGTATCTACAATTCTTTGTTTGTTTTCTTCTAGCTCGTCTTTGTTTATGTTTATCTCTCCACTACCATAATCATTTAGCAAATCTATGGTAGGGAATTTGTAAGAAGATAAATCTAAGGTAGGGTCGTAATCTCCTAATTCTTTTAGTTTCTTTTGTATTTCAGTTTCTTCTAATTCCTGTTCTTCAACAGTTTCTACAATGTTAATGTCCAAATTATCTTCTGTTTCTTTTTTTGTTGGAGGAGTAGTTTCAGTAATTTTATCTTGTTTTACTTCTTCCTCAACAATAGTATTACTTTCTTCTTGTTCTTCTGTAGTTTCTAAAGGTGTTGGTTCTGTAGCGGTGGTTGGAATAGGATTTATTGTAATGTTGTTATCTTCACTTTCTTGTTTTTTAGGTTTTAATTTGTTGACGAAATTTTTTATTTTTTCTGGAGTAATATTAAATTTCAGAGTGATGAAAATTAAAAATGTAAAAGTTAAAAGTAAAGTGGTTCCAGCTTCACCTAATAAATCTTCTAAATATTCATTTGTAAAGTGTCCAATTCCACCATAAAAATTGTCGTTATTACTGATAATATGAGAAAGGAAAATAGGAAGCCAAATTAATCCCCAAATACTGTGTCGGATGTATTTTGAAAGCGAATAAATTATATATCCCAACAATTGCACTCCCGAAAGTAGAAAGAAAAATGCTATAAAATATGCCGAAATTCCAAACCAAATATAAATAAATTGATGCGATAGTAATGCTCCAATTTTACCTAGTGAATTTTCAGCTTTGTTGTCATTTTTAAAGGCTTCAATCCATCCGTTTTCTACAAGCGTTTGGTCTGTGTTTCCATTAAAAAAATGTGAAGTAAACGCAATAATACAATAGAGGGAAAATAGGACAAAAATAAACCCGAAAACCTTTTGATTGTTCTCATTCTTAAAGAATGAAATAAAATTTCCGAATGAATTTTTAAGTGTATTTTGTTTCTTAATTCTCTTAGCCATAATTTCATCAAAAGTACAAATACTATTTTTATAAATTCTTTTTTTTTATCATAGATATATTAGCGGTAATTTGTTAATAAATATACCTCTTCTCATTCCGAAAAAAGACATTTAATAAAGTAGATAGAAACAATACTAATACTTAAGTTTGCAAATATTATGATAGAACTAAATGTACATAACGAAACATCACAATTAGAGATAGTGGTTTTAGGAATTCCAAATAATTTTGGAGGGGTTCCAAATGTAGAAAAATGTTATGACCCAAAATCCAAACAACATATTTTGGATGGAACTTTTCCTATTCAGAAAGATGTCACTTCTGAAATGAATGAATTTTTGGATCTATTGGAAAAATACAATGTTGAGGTTTTGAGACCAAATAACATCCCTAATCTGAATCAGGTTTTTGTAAGAGATATTTCTTTTACAATAGAAAATAAATTAATTATTCCTAATATTATTGAAGACAGAAAAGAGGAAGTTGAGGCTATTTCACATATCTTTAAAATGATACCAGAACAGAATATTATTAGAATGTCAGAAAATGCAAGGGCTGAAGGGGGAGATGTTATGCCTTGGAATGATTATATTTTTGTAGGATATTCTCAGGAAGAAGATTTCAACATTTATAAAGTTGCCAGAACAAATGTAGAGGGAGTTGATTTTTTGAAAGAGCAATTCCCAAATAAGATCGTAAGAGCTTTTGAATTGAATAAATCAGATATTGACCCTAAGGAAAATGCTTTACATTTAGATTGTTGTTTTCAGCCAATTGGAACGGATTGTGCTATAATCTACAAAGGAGGTTTTAAGAATGAAGAAGATGTAGATTTTTTAGTAAATTTGTTCTTGGAAGAAAACATTATTTTCATCTCGAAAGAGGAAATGTATCATATGAATTCTAATGTTTTTTCCATTTCGGAAAAGGTAATAGTTTCAGAAAAAGGTTTTACAAGATTAAATAATCAGTTAAGAAAAAGAGAGTTTATTGTAGAAGAAATACAATATTCAGAAATATCAAAAATGGAAGGACTTTTAAGATGTTCTACCCTGCCACTAAAAAGAAAATGAAGCAAATAACAAATACTATATTAATGGTGGAGCCAGTTGCGTTCCGTTATAACGAGCAAACGGCAGTAAATAATTACTATCAGCAAATTTTAGATAATTTAACTCCAGAGCAAATTCAAGAAAAGGCTCTTTCCGAATTCACCAATTTTGTTAATATTTTAAGAGAAAAGGGAGTAGATGTTATTGTTATAAAAGATACTGTAAATCCTGATACTCCCGATTCTATTTTCCCAAATAACTGGGTTTCTTTTCACGAAAGTGGAAACATTGCTTTGTACCCAATGTGTGCAGAAAATAGGAGAGATGAAAGAAGAGAAGATATTTTTGATGTTTTGGTAGATGATTATAATTTTGATATAAATTATATGAAAGATTTTACCGAATTTGAAGACCATAATAAGTTTTTGGAAGGAACAGGAAGTATGGTTTTGGATAGAGAAAATAAGATTTGTTATGCTGCTATTTCTGTCCGTACGGACGAGCAAGCGGTTTTGCAATGGTGTGATGTTTTTGATTATACTCCGGTTTGTTTTACTGCAAATCAGGATGTAGATGGAGAGAGAATGGAAATTTATCACACAAATGTGATGATGTGTATTGCTGATAAGTACGCTATTGTTTGCTTAGATACTATTGATGACAGGGAAGAAAGAAAATGGATGAAAGGTTCTTTAGAAGGGAGTGGAAAAGAGATAATTGAAATAACAGAAGAACAAAAACACAGATTTGCAGGTAATATGTTGCAACTTATGGGAGATGAAAAATATTTGGTTATGTCCAAATCTGCTCATGATAGTTTAACCCAAGATCAAATAGATAGAATAGAAAAGTATAATCCGATTATATCTCGCTCTTTGGATACGATAGAGGCATGCGGTGGTGGTAGTGCCAGATGTATGATGTCGGAAATATTTTTACCAAAACAAAAATAATGATAGAACAAATTTTACATACTGAAATAGAAAAATGTTTGTCGGAATTATATTCTGCAGAACAACAAAGTATCCAATTTCAGAAAACCAGAAAAGAGTTTGATGGAGATATCACTTTGGTGGTTTTTCCTTTATTGAGAGCATCAAAAAAAGGACCAGAGCAAACGGCAGAACAAATTGGTAATTATCTAAAAGAAAAGGTGAGTCAAGTATCCGATTTTAATGTGGTAAAAGGATTCTTAAATTTAAGTATTTCTTCTGATTTTTGGTTAAATCAGTTTATTGAAGCATATAAGATACAAAATTTTGGTTTTGTAGAAGTAGATGAAAACTCTCCTACTTATTTAGTAGAATATTCTTCACCAAATACCAATAAACCAATTCACTTGGGACATTTGCGAAATAATTTTTTAGGATATTCTGTTGCTGAGATTATTAAGGCAAGTGGTAAGAACGTAAAGAAAGTGCAGGTTATTAATGATAGAGGAATACATATTTGCAAATCAATGGTAGCTTGGCAAGATTTTGGAAATGGAGAAACACCTGAATCTTCTGGGATAAAGGGAGATCATTTGGTTGGGAAGTATTACGTAAAATTTGATAAGCAATACAAAAAAGAAATAGCAGAATTAGTCACTTCTGGAATGGAAGAGAAACAGGCAGAAAAAGAATCCCCTATTTTTGTTAAAGCACAAGAAATGCTACTGAAGTGGGAAGATAAAGATGCGAAAGTAAGATCTCTTTGGAAGAAAATGAATGCTTGGGTATATTCTGGTTTTGATGTAACTTATAAGAGATTGGGAGTAGATTTTGATAAAAATTATTACGAAAGCGAAACTTATCTGCTTGGTAAAAAAGTAGTAGAAATAGGAATGGAAAAAGGGTTGTTCTACAAAAAGGAAGATGGATCAGTTTGGATTGATCTTTCGGAGGAGGGATTAGACGAGAAAATTATTTTGCGTTCGGATGGAACAGCAGTTTACATGACTCAAGACATTGGTACCGCTATACAACGACATGAAGATTTCGGATTTTCGAATATGGCTTATACCGTAGGGAACGAGCAAGATTATCACTTTAAAGTTTTGTTTTTAATACTTGATAAACTGGGGTACGATTGGGCGAAAAATTGTTATCATCTTTCGTATGGTATGGTAGATTTACCTACTGGAAAAATGAAATCTAGAGAGGGGACAGTGGTAGATGCGGATGATTTGATGCAGGAAATGGTAGATACTTCAAAATCGATTGCTAAGGACTTAGGAAAGTTAGAGGGTATGTCGGGAAAAGAGGCGGATGAGTTGTACGAAATAGTTGGTTTGGGAGCTCTTAAATACTTTATGCTAAAAGTAGATCCTAAAAAAAGAATGATGTTTAATCCAGAAGAGTCAATTGATTTTAATGGAAACACTGGTCCTTTTATACAATATACTTTTGCTAGAATTCAGTCGCTTATTACAAAGTATAACTCTGAGATATCAGATATTAAGTTGGTGGATATAAATAAGGAAGAACAAACTTTGATAAAACAAATTTTAGATTTTCCGAATATAATTCAGGAGGCAGCTACAAATTATAGTCCTGCCGTTATTTCAAATTATACTTATGAATTGGTAAAGGAATACAATTCTTTTTACCAGAATACTCCGGTATTAAATGCAGAAAATGAAGATGTGAAAATGTTCAGAGTTGCTCTTTCTGAAACGGTTTCTACAGTTGTGAAAAATGCAATGAAACTTTTAGGGGTGGAAGTTCCAAACCAGATGTAGTTAAGAATTTCTTCTCCTCTTTTTTTCCTCAATAATATTAGTAAGTTCTCTCCCCATTTGCCCTGCAATAGAAGTGTTTTCTTCCGCTCTCCTAATAAGGTAAGGAAGAACATCTTTTACTGGTCCGTAGGGTACATATTTAGCTACATTAAATCCTGAGTTTGCAATATTGTAACTAATATGATCACTCATTCCTAATAGTTGAGAAAAAAAGATTCTTTTATCTCCTTTTTGTATATTGTGTTGCTGCATTAAATCCATTAATAGAGAGGAACTTTCCTCATTGTGTGTTCCTGCACAAACAGATATTCTATCAATATTTTCCATGCAAATTCTAAGCGCTTTGTTGTAATCTGTATCCGTATTTTCTTTTATAGTATGAACAGGACAAGGGTAGTTTTTCTGTTTTGCTCTTTCAATTTCTTGTTCATGATAGGCTCCTCTAACAAGTTTTAATCCCACAAAATATTTGTTATCTTTTATATCTGAAACTAACTCGTTTAAGTAAGTAATCCTATCGTTTCTATACATTTGTAGGGTGTTGTAAATACAAGCTTCTTCTTTATTGTATTTTCTCATCATTTCCATTGTTATATTGTCAATGGCATTTTGTATCCAACTTTCTTCTGCATCAATAAAAATAGGGACCTTGTTTTCTGCTGCTGTTCTACAAATAGTTTCTATTCTGGATAAAAATAATCCTTTTTCTACTTCTTCCTTTTTTGTTAAAACAGAATTGTAACTCATTTTTTCTAATAAGGAGAAGCTACATAAACCAGTAAACTTGAAAACAGAAAAGGGAATACTTTTCTCGTTTTTAGATTTTAAAATAGTTCGGATGGTTTCTTCCATTACATGGTTAAAATCTTCTTCCGATTTTTTTCCTTCTGCAGAATAATCTAAAATAGTTCCGATATGAGATTCCCAAAGTTTAGCCATTACTTTTTGGCTATTTTTTATTGTTGTTCCTCCACAAAAATGTTTGAAAACAGTAGCTTTAATAATAGGAGTGATGGGAAGTTTTAACCACAAACAAATCTTCACTATTGAAGTAAGTATTTTGGAGAGAAAAGGACTACTAATGGTTTTAAATAGGAGGTGAGCTCTATTAAGGTCCGCATTACTTTTGTCAGAAAAGGCTACCTCTAAATTGTTAAAATGTGTCATTTATTAATTCTGATTTTGTTTGTTGCAAATGTATAAATTATTCAGAAATTTTTCTGCAAATCATCAATCCATCTCTTACAGGAAGTAATACATTTTCTACTCTTTTATCCTCATTAATTAAGGTACTGTAATCGACTAATGCTTTGGTTTCTTCATCCATTTCATCTTCTACTACCTTTCCACTCCACAATACATTATCTGCAATTATATATCCTCCAACCTCTAGTTTATCGAAAACCAAGTTGTAATAATTACTGTAGTTTTCTTTATCGGCATCAATAAAAACCAATTGTATTTTCTCTTTTATTTCAGGAAGTATATCTATAGCTATTCCTATGTGTTGTTTTATCTTGTTTTTATAAGTTGACTTTTGGAAGTATTTATCTGCAAATGCAATATATTCTTCATTTATATCAATGGTGTGTAGTGTTCCGTTTTCTGATAATCCTTCCGCTAAGCAAAGTGCAGAGTAACCAGTATAAGTTCCTATCTCTACTATAGTTGTAGGCTGTATCATTTTAGATAACATACTCAATATCCTTCCTTGCATATGTCCGGATAGCATTCGTGGTGTCATTACTTTTGCCCAAGTTTCTCTGTTTAATTCAGATAAAATTTCACTTTCATTTTGTGTGAATTTAGCAGCGTAATTTTCTATTTTCTTTGGTAAAAATTCCATATTTTTTTGTGTAAAAAAAGCCACATTTCTGTGGCTTGATTATTTTAAATAAGTGATAGTTTTTTATTTTCCTTTACTACAGCAAGATTTTTTTTGTTCACTTTTCGAACAAGATTTCTTTTCAGTAGACTTAGAACATTTTGTACTCTTTTTTGAGCAAGAAGATTTTTCCTTCTTTTCCGAGCAACATGATTTCTTTTCTGAAGATTTAGAACAACTTTTTTTCTCAGATTTTGAACAAGAAGTTTTTTCTTTCTTGCTACAAGATTTCTTTTCAGAAGATTTTGAACAACTTCTCTTTTCTGATTTAGAACAAGATTTCTTCTTTTTTCCATTACAACAAGTCCCGTCTTTCTTGTTCTCACAAGTTTCACTACATACTTTTCCTGTTTCTGCACATATTTTTTCAGTTATCTTAGTGTCTGTTTGACTGTCTGTTGTTTGAGCGTTAACATTAGTAATTCCAATAAAAAGGAAGGCTACTAATATGATTGATAATTTTTTCATTTTTATTTATTTAAATTAGTTTACAAATATACAAAATATTTAATAAGTGGCAATTATACTTTGTCCTGCGGTTACCTTTTGGTTTAACTCTACATTAATTTTTGTGCCAATTGGCAAAAATAAATCTATTCTCGATCCGAATTTAATAAAGCCAAATTCATTAGCTGAAATAGCTGTTTCCCCTACTTTAGAATAAGTGATAATTCTCCTTGCAACTGCACCAGCAATCTGCCTGAAAAGAATTGAAATTTTATCGTTTTCTACCACTACGGTACTTCTTTCATTATCGGTAGAGGATTTTGGGTGCCAAGCAACCAAGAATTTCCCAGGATGGTATTTGGTATATTTTACTTCTCCAGAAATAGGGTATAACTGATTATGTACATTTAATGGTGACATAAAAATACTAATTTGTATTTTTTTGTCTTTGTAAAATTCTATTTCCTGTGTTTCTTCAATTACTACTACTTTCCCATCACAAGGTGAGTAAATCACACCATCTTTTCTGTCGAATTTTCTTTTTGGAATTCGAAAAAAGTATAATGTAAGTATAAACAGGATTATTTGAACTGATAAGATTGTGTTGAATATCCAACCACCCTTCATTAATATAGTAAAAAAAATAAATAAAGTTTGATTTCTTAGGATTTTCACCCCTTCTTTGTGTAGTGTCATTTATAATAAATTAGTTAATAAGTATAATACAGGAATAGTAATCATAAAGGCGTCCATTCTGTCGAGCATTCCTCCATGTCCGGGTATAAAATTTCCAGAATCTTTTACTCCTGCTTGTCTTTTAAAATGAGATTCTATAAAATCTCCTAAAGTAGCGGTAAAAGGTATGAAAAAGGCTGTTGAATAAAAGTTAAGGTAACTACCGTTTTGTGGTAAAAAACCTATTTTAATTAATACAGATGTTGCAATTAGTGTAAATAAGAGTCCACCTGCAAATCCTTCCCACGATTTTTTAGGAGAGATAGAAGGCATTATTTTATGTTTTCCAAACTTCACTCCAAAAAGGTAAGCGAAAGTATCAAAAGTCCAAGTAAGGATAAATATAAATAAAATTATTTTTTGGGTGTATAAATGAACCAATAAAAGAGGAGCTAAAACATAAATAAATGCAAGTATTTTAGTTTTTCCTTTTCGTAGTTTCCACATTTCGTAAAGGCATACCACAAGAATTACTGAGAATAAAATATGAAAGCTGAGTTCAGAATAAGAAGTTCCCATCCACATAATAGAAACATATACCGCACCAGAAAGAGCTCTTTTAAGAGTTTCGTTCATGGTATAAATTTATTATTTCCTTACTTTCTTCCACATCAGTATCTTTTACATACAATTCAATATTCCCAAAAATAGTATAAGAAGAATCTTTTTTATTGATCGATACTGCAGGAATTTCTTTTTCTTCCAGAAGAGTTACCAATAAATCTACTAAATTAGGATTAGTAGAAAAAAATATTTTAGTCCAGTTTTTCTCCACTCTTTGTTTCTGTATTGTCGTTCTTTCCTTGTTTTTTTGTTTCTTTTTTCTTCTTTTTCTTTTTTGTTTCCAAATCTATTTCGTTTAGTTTTTCCTCTTCATAACTTTTCCATTGTCTTTCTCCAAATATACTTTCTAGGTCTGATTTGAAAATAACTTCATTTTTTAAAAGAGAAGTCGCTAATTCTTCAGCTTTTTCTTTATTTTCTGAAAGAACTTTTTTTGCTCTTTGGTACTGATTTTCAATTAGCTTTGTGACTTCTTCATCTATTTTTTTTGCTCTTTCTTCTGAGTAAGGTTTTGTAAACCCATTATTTTGCCCGGAAGAATCGTAATAACTTATATTCCCAATTTTATTGCTCATTCCGTAAATAGAAATCATGGCATAAGCTTGTTTGGTTACTTTTTCCAAATCAGAGAGTGCTCCAGTTGAAATCTTTCCAAAGAAAATTTCTTCAGCTGCTCTACCTCCTAATGCTGCACACATTTCATCTTCTAATTGCTGAGTGGTAGTAAGTTGTCTTTCTTCTGGTAAATACCATGCAGCTCCTAACGATTTTCCTCTTGGTACAATAGTTACTTTTACAAGTGGAGATGCATATTGCAACATCCAGCTTACGGTTGCATGTCCTGCTTCATGAAAAGCAATTGTTTTCTTTTCAATAGGGGAGATGATTTTAGATTTTTTCTCCATACCCCCAATAATTCTATCCATAGCATCTAGAAAATCTTGTTTTCCGATACTCTTTTTTGATTTTCTGGCTGCAATAAGTGCAGATTCATTACATACATTTGCAATATCGGCTCCTGAAAAACCTGGAGTCTGACGAGCAAGAAAATTTCTATCAATATTTTTACTTAAAGTAAGAGGTTCTAAATGAACTTCAAAAATCTCCTTTCTCTCTAATAAATCAGGTAAATCAACATAAATTTGTCTGTCAAATCTCCCAGGTCTAATAAGTGCTTTGTCCAAAACATCTGCCCTGTTTGTAGCTGCCATTACAATTACTCCTGTATTGGTTCCAAAACCATCCATTTCTGTTAGAAGTTGATTCAGGGTGTTTTCTCTTTCATCATTACCACCTGACATTGTGTTGTTTCCCCTAGATCTACCAATTGCATCAATTTCATCAATAAAGATAATAGAAGGAGCTTTTTCTTTTGCTTGTTTAAATAAATCCCGAACTCTAGAAGCTCCAACTCCAACAAACATTTCTACAAAGTCAGAACCAGATAAAGAGAAGAAAGGAACTTGAGCTTCTCCTGCAACGGCTTTTGCCAATAATGTTTTTCCTGTTCCCGGAGGGCCTATTAGCATTGCTCCTCTAGGTATTTTTCCGCCTAATTTAGTGTATTTTTCAGGAGATTTTAGGAAGTCCACAATTTCAGTTACTTCTTCTTTTGCTCCTTCAAGTCCAGCTACATCATCAAAGGTAACAGATATATCTTCTTTATTTATCAGAGTAGCTTTTGATTTTCCGATATTAAAAATCTGTCCACCACCACCTCCAGCTCCTCCACTCATTTTCCTCATGATAAAGTACCAAATACCAATAAAGAAAACCAATGGTAATATCCATCCAAGAATTTCTCCAAATAAATTATTTTCCTCTTTACTGTCAATAATTATTTCATGATTATCAGTGTTTCTTAATCTGATTTGTTCTTTTACATCTTTTATGTCGGAATATCTGAAACTTAAAAGTTTAGAGTTGTTTGAACTGTTGAGTAGTTCAACCTCTGCATATCCAGAATTTGTTACAAATGTTACCGATTTCACTTCATTGTTTTCCACTTTGTTGAGGAATTCAGTTTCAGAAATACTTTCTGTTGGTTGCATGGATGTAAACTGTAGTCCTAAAAATATTAAAGCAATAATTCCGTAAATCCAATAAATTTTAAATCCTCTCCCTAAAGGAGAGTTATTTTGTGGACTTTTTTTAGTTGGTATTTTTTTCTTTTGCATTTATTTTATAAATTTTCTAATGTTCTTATTTCTGCATCTCCCCATAAATCTTCCAAATTGTAAAACTCTCTGATTTGATTCTGAAAAACATGAACTACAATATCGGAGTAATCCATTAGTACCCATTCTGAAGTGTCTTTACCTTCTGTACTCCAAGGTTTTTCTTTTATTTCTTTAGATACAAACTTTCTTATATTTTCCGAAATAGAGGAGACATGGGTACTGGATGTACCGCTACAAATTACAAAATATTTACAAACTGCAGTTTCAATTTTAGTTAAATCTAAGGTACTAATATCCTTTCCTTTTACTTCCTGAATTCCATTAATTATCGTTTCTAAAAGAATATCTGATGCATCTAATTTTCGTTTGGTCATATATTTTTTTTAATTTGCGATTGCAAAAATAAGAATTTGTTCGGTTATTTGCTGCTAAATTATGAAAGTTGAGTTTAGAAAAAATATTATTCATTTTAAAGAGATAGAGTCCACTAATTCTGTAGCTTTGGCATGCATTAAAGATAAATCTGTACAGGAGCATGTTGTTATTATAACAGATTTTCAGAAAAATGGAGCAGGACAAAGAGAAAAAAGTTGGGAATCAGAAAGAGGAATGAACTTGCTAATGTCTGTTATTTTAACTCCTAATATTGTTTTGAAAGAGCAGTTTCAATTAGTAATTTTTACTTCCTTGGTAATTTGTGATTTATTAAATGAAATTCAGTTAAAAGATGTGAAAATAAAATGGCCAAATGATATTTTAATAAGAGATAAGAAAGTTGCTGGAATATTAATTCAGAATAAGGTAAAATCAGATAAAATTTCTCATTCTGTAATTGGAGTTGGATTGAATGTAAATCAGATGGTTTTTAAAGAATATTCACCAAAAGCAACTTCAATATTTTCTGAGCTTTCAAAAGAAATAAATTTAAATAAAATAAGAGATAAATTACTTTATTTTATGGAGAAAAGGTATGATGAAATTAAGAACGGTAAAAATTTGATGAAAGAATACCAAAAGAATTTATACTTAAAAGGTCAGAAATCCTACTTTCTAATAGATGGTAAGAAAGTTGTTGGAATAATAAAATCAGTAACTTCTTCTGGAAAATTAATCGTAGAAATTGATGAAAGGGGAGAAAAAGAATTTTTTTTAAATGAAATAAAATTTTTATTTTAAAGTGATCTCATTTTATCGGAAAGTACCGACAAAAAATTATTGATTGTCTTTTCAACCATCATTTTCATCATCATATTTAGTTCGGCATTTACTTCTAATCTGGCTTGGCACTTTTCTCCACAATCTGTAATAATACAATCTAACGAAAAAGAAACAGGACTTCCAGATGCGGATAAACAAATTTTAGAAAAAGGAGTTTTTTCAGATAATTCTAGATTAAGTTCTGGCATTCCTTTCATTTTGAAACTACATGTAGTTTCATCCGATTGAAAATTTTCAATTGAAGAAGGCATAATTTCCTTCAAATTATTTAAATCACTTAGTTTATTAAAAAGCTGTTTTGCAGATAAATTTTCTACAACTATTTCTGGTCCTGTAAATGTTGCCATAATTTTATTTTTTCCAAGTTGAAGGATCTTCTCTCCATTCTTTTAGTAATGGAAGTTCAGACTCAGTTATATAATTTGTGATGAGTGCTTGAGCTAACATATTGTCGTAATCTGAAAGACAAACAAATTCGCAATCTGCATTTCGGAAGTTTTCAGTTGCTGCATCAAAACCATATGTAAAGATGGAAACCAATCCTTTTACATTCATTCCTGCTTCTTTTAAGGCTGCAACTGCTTCCAAACTACTTTTTCCACTGCTTATCAAATCTTCTACCAAAACAACTGTTTGTCCCTCTTCAAAATATCCTTCAATTAAGTTCTGCTTTCCGTGCTCTTTCGCTTTTGCACGAACATAAATAAAAGGAAGACCTAATTCTTCAGCAACTAATGCTCCGTGAGGAATACCAGCTGTTGCTACTCCAGCAATTACATTTGCCCCTTTATAATGGTTATTAATGGCAGATGACAAACTTGTTCTGATAAAGTTTCTTATTTCTGGATAAGAAAGAGTTTTTCGATTATCACAGTAAATTGGAGAGTTCCATCCGGCTGCCCATTTAAAAGGATTGTTTGGTTGTAAAATAATTGCGTTTATTTGCAATAAGGATTTGGCAAGTTGTTTTGCAATTTCAATATCGTATATCATGACGCAAAAATATAAAGTTTATATCAATAATAAAGCAAAAATTGTAACAGAAAATTGGAAAGATTTTTCTGATAATTATAAGGTGATTGAAGCCGCTGGAGGATTGGTTTTTAATCAGAAAAATGAGATATTAATGATTTTCAGAAATGGGAAATGGGATTTGCCTAAAGGAAAATTAGAAGTCGGAGAGTCCATTGAAAGTTGTGCAAAAAGAGAAGTAGAAGAAGAATGTGGAGTGTCCGACTTAAAGATTATTAAAAAGTTGAAAGACACATATCATACTTACGAAATAAATGGAGAAAAAATTCTAAAAAAAATTTTTTGGTACAAAATGAACTCTAATTCTGATGGAGAATTGATTCCTCAAACAATTGAAGGAATTACCAAAGTATGTTGGGTGAAAGGGGATGAAATCTCAGAGAAAATGAAAAATTCTTTTGAGAATATAAAAGATGTTTTAGATTATGAATAATCTAAAATTTATCATAAGATACATTTTGTTTTGGATCTTTTTCTTTTTGATAGGAAGAGTTGTATTTGTCTTGTTTTTCTCAAGAGAAGTTTTTGAATCTTCATTTTTTGAGATACTTAAAATCATTCCAAAAAGTTTTTCCTTAGACATTTCCTTTATTAGTTATCTGCTTGTAATTATTGTTTTGTTTATGTGGGTTTTTTCTTTTTTTAAGAAAGGAAAAAAACTTCTGTCGAAACTTATTTTTGGAATAACCTCAATGTTTCTTATTTTTTCGGCTTTGGTAAATGGAGGTGAAGTTTCATTGTATTCTGAATGGCAAACAAAATTAAATTATACTGCTCTTTCTCATTTTTCAAACCCAAAAGAAGTTTTTTCTACAGCAAGTTTTTCTCACATTTTTACAATGGTATTATTTATATTTGTCTCTGTTGTTTTTATCAGAATATACAAAAGGAAAGTTCATCTTTTTTTTCCTTTAGATTCATCAAAAATAAGTTGGAAATCGTCATTTTTAAAAATCATTTTTCTGCCATTTATTTTGGGAGTTTTATTGTTTGGAATTAGAGGAGGATTCCAACCAATTCCTATGAATTTGAGTAATGCATATTTTTCTAATAATTTGATTTTAAATGATATTGCTGTAAATCCAAATTGGAATATTCTTCAAAGTATTTTTAAAAGTAAAACAAACTTTAATGGTAATCCCTACAAAAAATATTCTGATAAAGAATGTGAAAAATTTATTTCCGAATTTTATAAAGTAGAAAAGGACACAACAATTTCTGTTTTGAATGTAAAACATCCAAATATTGTTTTTATTTTATTGGAAAGTTGGTCGGCTGATAATGTGGAAAGCTTGGGAGGATTAAAAGGGATTACTCCCAATTTTAAAGGATTAGAGAATGGTGGATTGTTGTTTACTGATTTCTATTCTAACGGTTGGACTTCCGATCAAGGTATGTCGTCCATATTTTCTTCTTTTCCTGTTTTTCCGTATGTTGCAATTATCAATCAAGCTGATAAATCAAGAAGGTTACCTGCATTAAGTAAATCTTTAAAGAATTATAATTCTTCATATTTTTTTGGAGGTCAACTCACTTACGGAAATATAAAAGCATATCTACTTTCACAAGGATTTGACTTGGTTAAAGATGAGGACAATTACTCTCATTTGCCTTCTGGTAGATTGGGAGTTCATGATGAGTTTATGTTTTCTCAATTTAAAGAGGAACTCTCTGTATTGAAAGAGCCATTTATGAGTACTTTGTTTACCATTAGCTCTCATTCTCCTTACGACTTTCCTGCAGAACACAAATTATTTTTCAATTCTAAAGAAGATAAATATGTGAATTCGGTTGCTTATACTGATAAATGTTTGGGTGATTTCATGGAGAGTGTTAAAACAGAAGATTGGTATGAAAATACATTATTTGTAATTGTTGCTGATCATAGTCATAATTCTCCAAAAGGGTGGAAGGTAGCGGAAAAAGAAAGATTTAAAATTCCAATGTTGTGGTTTGGAAAAGTATTGGAAGAAGAATATAAAGGTAAAACTCATGATAAAATGGGTTCTCATATTGATATAACTCCCACAATACTTTCTCAATTAGAAATTAATAATGATGACTATAGTTTTGGTAGAAATTTATTTAATCCCACTTTAGAAGTTGTGGTGCCTTTTGCTTTTTGCAGAGGATTCGGATTGATAACTGAAGATGGTTATTATGCATTTTCTGAGAGTTATAATAAGGTTTTTGAAATTCATGCAGAAAATCCTGAAAAGGAAAAAGAAATTAAAAGAAAAGCGGAGTTGTTTTTTCAGTCCGCTTTTAAAAAGTATATGGATTTATAATTTTTTTATAAAGAAATTACTTGATTGTTTTTATTCTTGTAAAATTCCTCCAGTAATTTTCATTAATTCTAAGTAGCTTTCGTTTAAATTATAAGCCGCTTGCAGATATGAAATTCCTGAATTTAGATAGGCAATTTCAATATCTCTTAATGTAAAAGAATTAATCACTCCTCTGTTGTTTTTATCATTTGCTAGCAGATAGTTTGTTTCAGCAATGCTAAATGCTTTTTTATTCAGATTATAGATTGTAATATTGCTGTTATATTTCTGATAATTTATTGAAAGCTGTTGTAGTACCTCTCTTCTTATTTTCTCTAATTCTAGTTCGTTTATTTTCTCTCTTATCTTATTTACTTGTCTTGTAGTTTTATACTTGCCTCCATCATAAAGTCGTAGACTTACCGTCAAATTTGCATAGTAATTTAATGTTTTTCCTGTATTATCCCCTTCATAACCAGAATCACCAATATCATAAGTATTTGTATTATAATTTGCTCCTGAATTAAAAGAAACCATTGGACGATACACACTTTTTGATAGGATAATATTTTGTTTACTAATCTCCATATTTATGTGCTGATTTCGTAAATTAGTATTATCTGAAAGAGTTTTATTTTTTAGGTTTTCAAAATTATATAACTGAGTTCTATTATTTATTTGATCTGTAATATTCCATTTTTTATCTAGTTCTACACCCAAAATTAGATTCAGGTTTTTCACTGAATTATCATAATTTAATTTTTGTAAAATCAGATTTGAACTATCAGTAAGTAAAGCATTTTCTGTTTGTAGAAGTTCAAATTTACTACTAGTACCAATTTCGTATTTTGTTTTCTGATAAATCAATCTTTCTCTGGATAAATTTACTACTTTTTGTAAGAGTTCTAATCTTTCTTTCTGAATAATACAATTGTAGTAAGATAGAAGAATTCCTTGTGTAGTGTTTTCAATAGTTAAAGTTAAATTTCCATTACTTAGTTGTTCTATCTGATTTAGTTTTTCCTTATTTGCTTTTATTCCATACCCATTAAATAAAGTCCAACTCATATTTGCAGTAGCACTCATACTTTCAGCTTTTAATATCTCCTGAATAAATGATGTAGGATTATTTGATTGATCTGAAACAGATTTTTCATTCTTTGCTGAGATATCGATAGTTGGTAAAGCTCCAGCATTTGCTAAATTATTTTTTATTTTACTTATGTCCAGATTTCTCTCTGATAATTGAATATCAAAGTTTTGTTTTAATCCTATTTTTATCGCATTTTCTAGTGATAAATTTTCTTGTGAAAATAAAATAAAAGGACTAATTAAAAATAATATGATTATGATTTTTTTCATTATTCTAATATTTCGTTTGTTCTGTTCTTTAGTTTCGTAAAAGGCTCTACTTCCATCTTTGTTGGAGGATTTTCACCTCCGTTCCATAGCCACCATCTTGCTCTCCTTATATCATTAAAATACATAATTAGTGATGGAAAATATAGAAGGAGTATTATTGTTCCGAAAAGAACACCAAAAGCTACTGATATTGCCATTGGTATTAAAAATTGTGCTTGAAAACTCTTTTCAAAGATTAGTGGAGC
>JABGSE010000025.1 GCA_018647945.1 Flavobacteriales bacterium
AATGGCGTTTATAAATTAACTTTTTCGGATTTGCAGAGTTTAGGAGTGAATACCAATTCTTTAAATGTAAATTCTATTGCTTTGTATGGAAATGGCGGTGGAATGCTTCCAAGATTGAATTCAGCATTTCGTTATGAAGATTTGCAAGAAAATGCAATTGAAATAGTAGATAACAATAATAATGGAATTTTTGAAAATGGTGATTTAGTTTTGTTTTATGGTCAATCGGTAGATGAATGGGAACCTTATGATAATTATATAGGAAAATATCATTTTCATAAACATTTATATGATGATTTTAATTATTACTTTTTGACAATTAAAAATTCTGGAACTCCAAAAAGGATTAATCCATATATTCCAACTTTTAAGGGAGTTCCTATATTTAATGATAAATTTAATGACATGAAAGCTCATGAAGTGGATTTGGTAAATTTTATTCAATCGGGGGAAAGTTGGTATGGTGAGGAATTTGATGCAGATATCTCTCAAACATTTTCTTTTAACTTTCCTAATTTAGTGGATAATTCTACTGTACATATAAAAGCAAATATAGCTGCAAGGGCTTTTTCTTCTCCAAATTTTTCTCTCAATTATGAGGGAAATCAGTTTATGGATATAGATTTAGGTGCTGTAGTTTCAGGATATGTATCAGATTATGCTACCACTTCTTCTGTTTCGGGAGAAATTAATGCTCAATCGGATAATTTGGATATTAATGTGAATTTTAATAGAAATTCCTCTAGTCATAAAGGTTGGTTAAATTTTATTGAAGTGTGCGGTTTCAGAAATTTAATCATGAGTGGTTCTCAAATGAATTTCAGAAAAACAATAAGCGCAGGAGCGAATCAGATTTATGGTTTGTCAATTGATAATTTTTCTGTTACTAAAAGAGTATGGAATGTAACTACTACAACAGATATAAAAGAGCACGAATTATTATATGTTTCAGATAATAAATACACTTTTGGATATGATATGTCTATGGGTCTTTCAGATGAAAAGTTCATAGCTTTTGATGGTACAGAATACAAAACTCCAAATTTAATAGGACATGTTCCAAATCAAAATCTTCATGGAGAGACAGATTTTGAAATGTTAATTGTTTCTCATCCAAATTTTTTATCCGCAGCAAATAAACTTTCCAATCATCATTTTCAAAAAGATGGCAGAACATGTAAAGTAGTTACTCCTCAGCAAGTTTACAATGAGTTTTCTTCTGGGAAACAAGACATTTCATCTATAAGAGACTATTGTAAGTATTTGTATGATTTATCTGATTCTACTTTCAAATTTTTACTAATTATTGGTGATGCTTCCTACGACCCAAAAGACAGAATTCCAAATAATACTAATTTTGTAATTACTTATCAATCGGCAAATTCTGTAAGTCCGTTAAATACTTTTGCAACAGATGATTATTTTGGGTATTTAGACGAAAATGAAGGTTTACTTCAAGGAGATTTAATAGATATTGGTATTGGAAGATTGCCAGCAAAAACATCATCAGAAGCCAATAATATGGTAGATAAGATAATTAATTATTCTAGCAGAGAGTCAATGGGAGAGTGGAGAAATATATCATCTTTTATAGCGGATGATGGTGATGATTCAGATGGAAATATTCACATGAGCCAAGCGGAATCACTTGCAAATATTGTAGACGATAATTACAACAATTTTAATTTTGATAAGTTTTATGTGGACGCTTACAATCAGGAGTCAACTCCAATCGGACAAAGAAGTCCTGATTGTAGAAATGCAATAACAAGAAGAGTTGAAAAAGGTTCTTTATTGGTGAATTATACCGGACATGGAGGAGAAAAAGGATTGACATCAGAAAGAATTATAGAAGTAGATCAGATTTTAGATTGGAAGAATTACAATCAACTTGCTTTATTTGTAACAGCAACTTGCGAATTTGGTAGGTTCGATAATCCTGAACTAACTTCTGGAGGAGAATATATAATCTTAAATCCTGAAGGTGGAGGTGTTGCTCTTTTAACTACAACACGATATGTGTATTCTCATCTAAATTTTTCATTAAATACTCATTTTATTAATTCTTTGTTCGAAAAGGAAAATGGAGAGATTCCAACTTTGGGTGATGTTTTCAGGAAAACAAAAATATTGAGTGGAACTTCAATAAATAGTAATAAATTTACACTTTTAGGCGATCCTATGATGTGTTTGGCTTTTCCAAAACACAATGTAAAAACAACAATTTTCCCTGACACTTTAAATGCATTGGGTAAGGTTAGTTTTCATGGTGAAATTACGACTTCTGATTCAGTAAAACTTTCAGATTTTAATGGAATAATTTACACTACAGTTTTTGATAAAGAGATTTTGGCAAAAACTCAAGGTCAGCAATCTAGTACTCCAATGCCATATCGTAAGCAAAAAAATATTTTGTATAAAGGAACATCTACAGTTAAAAATGGAGAATTTAGTTTTGAGTTTGTTGTTCCAAAAGATATTGATTATAATTTTGATAATGGTAGAATTTCCTATTATGCGGTTTCCGAAACAGAAAATATAGACGCAAGTGGTTGGGAAGAAAACTTTATTGTTGGCGGAATTTCTTCTGATTTTGAGGATGATGATATTGGTCCGGAAATAGAACTTTACATGAATGATAAACAATTTGTTTCTGGAGGATTAACCAATAACGAGCCAATATTTCTTGCTTTTGTAAAGGATTCTTCCGGAATAAATACTGTGGGGAGCTCTATAGGACACGATATTACACTAACTTTGGATGGTGATAACACACAAAAAATTGTTTTAAATGAATATTACCAAGCGGATAAGGACAGCTATCAAAGTGGTAAAGTGGAATATTCTCTTTCAAATTTAAGTTCAGGATTACATACACTCAATTTTAAAGTGTGGGATGTTTTTAATAATTCCTCTGAACAATCAATTGAATTTTTTGTGTCAGAAACTGAGGACTTTGTTATTAATCATTTGTTAAATTACCCAAATCCATTTACTACTCATACCGATTTCTATTTCGAACATAATAGGCCAAATCAACCTTTAGAGGTGCAAATACAAGTATTTACTGTTTCGGGTAAATTAGTGAAAACAATTAATACTTTGGAAAATGATAATGGTTTCAGAGTTGGTCCTATTGCATGGAACGGAAAAGATGATTTCCAAGATAATATTGGGAGAGGAACTTATATTTACAAAGTTAAAATTAAAGATGAAAACGGAGAATTTGTAGAAAAATTTGAGAAACTTGTAATATTGAAATAATTTGCTCGTTATCTGTCTACAATAAAACACTTATATTTGCAAAAATTATTTTATAAAATATGAAAAAGATATTCATCTTATTCCTTTCAGTACTGTGTGTTTCTCAATCAGAAGCACAGATTAATTATGATGATGTATTAGGAGGAAATCTTAATACAATTACCACAGCTGTTCCTTTTTTACTTATTTCTCCTGATTCCAAAGCAGGAGCAATGGGAGATGTTGGTGTTGCTACTTCTCCAGATGCAAATTCAATGCATTGGAATCCTGCAAAACTCAGTTTTACTGATGATGATTTAGGAGTTGCGGTTTCTATTGTTCCTTGGTTAAGAGAGTTGGTTCCGGATATTAACCTTCAATATATTGGAGGTTATTTTAAGTTGAATGAGAATGAAGCGATAGGATATGAATTAAGATATTTCACTTTAGGAAATATTACTTTTACCGATAATTCTGGAAATATTATTGGGCAATATAACCCTAACGAAATGGCTTTTGGGTCGGCTTATTCCAGAAAATTATCAGATAAATTATCGATTGCAATTTCAGGAAGGTATATTTATTCTAATTTGACTGGAGGGCAAGCTGCTGGAGGAACTGAAACTGTTGCTGGAAAATCAATAGCAGCTGATATTTCTTCATATTACCAAACTCCAATCCGAATTGCTAAAAAAGACGGAGAATTAGCCATTGGAATGAATATTTCAAATATTGGAAATAAAATTTCATATACAGAAACTGTTGTGAGAGATTTTATCCCAATTAATTTACGATTAGGAACTTCTATTTCATCTGAATTAGATGACTATAACAAAATTTCTTTTGCTTTTGATATCAATAAATTATTGGTACCAACTCCTCCATTGTATGATGAAAATGGAGATATTATTTCGGGTAAAGATCCTGACGTTGGAGTGGTAACAGGAATGTTTCAATCTTTTGGAGATGCTCCAGGACAAATTGATAAAGATGGTGTAATTGTTTCAGGAAGCAGATTTAAAGAAGAAATGAGAGAAATAAATATTTCTACAGGAATGGAATATTGGTATGCCAATCAGTTTGCACTAAGAGCTGGTTACTTTTTTGAACATGACACAAAAGGAGGGAGGCAATATTTAACTTTTGGTTCTGGAGTAAAATACAATGTATTTGCTCTTGACTTTTCTTACCTAATAAGTACTTCTAATATTGGAGGTACTAATCCACTTGCAAATACTATGAGATTTACTTTAGTGTTTGATTTAGGAGCAATGGGAAGCTAATGAAAATTAAAATAGGTTTCGGATTTGATGTGCATCAACTAAAAGAAGGTTTAGACTTTTGGTTGGGAGGAATTATTGTTCCTCATACCAAAGGTGGTTTAGGTCATTCGGATGCAGATGTACTTATACACACTATTTGTGACGCTCTTTTAGGAGCTGCAAATATGGGAGATATCGGAAAACATTTCCCAGATACTGCAGATAAGTACAAAGGAATAGATAGTAAAATACTACTTAAAGAGGTGGTGAATTTGATTTCTGAAAAAGGATTTTCTATTGGAAATATTGACTCTACTATTTGTTTGCAAACTCCAAAAATAGGTCCTTATATTCCTGAGATGCAAAAAGTACTTGCTTCTTGTATGGATATTGATGTAGAGGATATTTCTATAAAAGCAACTACTACCGAAAAATTAAGTTTTGTGGGTAGGGAGGAAGGTGTTTCTGCTTATGCTACAGTATTAATTCAAAAGAATTAAAAACCAATTTTCGCTTCAACTTTATTATCTCTTAAGTAAACTAGCATTTCTGCTTCTGCGCAAACTATTCCTTTTTTGTTAATTGCTTCTACTTTGTGCCATTTTTCGTGTTTTCCTTTTTCGTTTAATTCTTTTTCTGCTAATAGAATATCTTCTTTGCTAATTTTAAATTCCAAAAATAAATGAGTTGTGGCAGGTCGTTTGTATTTTATGTTCGCACTTTTCATCCAGATTTCTAATTTCCTGTTTTTTTGTGCAAAAATATTATAATACATAGTTGGGAAATACGGATCAAATGCAGAAAATATGGTTCCACCAAAAATACTTCTATGGAAATTCATATTCAGAATAGATTTTCTGATTTTTACTTTCATATAGCTATAATCTTCCGATACTTCTTTCAATATAATTCTATTGAAAAAAAGAGGTGGAAACATATTCATTACTAATTGAAAGGTTTTTCGTCTTAACATAAAGTCAAAGGTAATAAAAAACCCCATTCAAAATGAATGAGGTTTTAAAATATATTAAGGATACTTATTAGTTGTTAGATAAGTATTCGGCAACACTTTCGTGTGTTCCTTTCATAGCATCATCTCCTTTGCTCCAGTTTGCAGGACAAACTTCACCATTTTCTTCAAAGTGTTGTAAAGCATCTACCATTCTGAGAGCTTCATCTACATTTCTTCCTAATGGAAAGTTGTTTACAATTTGATGTTGTACTACTCCGTTTTTATCAATTAAGAAAAGTCCTCTAAATGCAATCATTGGTCCGTTTGCATACATATTTTCTTCTTCATCAATTTCATAATCTCCAGCTAAAACGCCAAAGTTTGCAGAAATAGTTTTGCTAGTATCTGCAACTAAAGGATAAGTAACCCCTTTAATTCCTCCCTCATTTTTATCCATTTGTAACCATCCCCAATGAGATTGCTCTGTGTCTGTTGAACAAGCAACAACTTCAACTCCTCTTGCTTCAAATTCAGCAAGTTTATCTTGGAATGCAAATAATTCTGTTGGACAAACAAATGTAAAATCCATTGGGTAGAAAAAGAATAATACTGGCTTTTTCCCAACAAATTGGTCTAAAGAATAATCTGAAACTATCTGACCGCCATTTACAACTGCTGCAGCTTTAAATGATGGAGCTTTTTTACCTACTAATACTGACATATTTTTATTTTTTATATTATTTAAATAGACTGCAATATTACAGCTTTATTTTATGTGTGATATTATAAAATTCACTCTTTCTTCTATACTGAGTTTTGGAATTTCAATAATATCATATCCAAAGGATTGATAACATTTTTTCAGCTGTTTTTCAATTAGTATTGCTTGTTCTATGTTTTCTTTTCTCTCCCTGTCGTTTTCAAAAATTTCTTCCCAAATTGGGGTAATAAAAACGGTGGAATGGTATTTGTTTTTGTTTAAAAAATCAGAAATAAACTCTGGAATTTCTAACTTATCAATATTCATATAAGCTACCACATCAATAAGTCCTCTATCAAAGAAGTGAGTACTGTTTTTAGTGGCGTTTATAAATTGAGCTTTTCTTAAGACAGCAACTTGTTTGGAAAATGCCGCTAAGTTTTTCCATGGTAAGGCTTCTCCCTCAATAGCAATTTGCTGACTAATTATTTCTCGGGATATTTCCGGAATGCAAATAAATCCTTCTTGTTGCAGTTTGTGAATAAGAGAAGTTTTTCCTGTGCTTGGAGCTCCGGTAATTACAATTTTTTTTATCATAAACTCAATATTGCTAGGAAGGATCCAACAATAATAGTGATTACTTTTTGTAAACTAAATTTGTGTCCATCTGTACTTTCGAACAAAATAGTTGTAGATATATGTAGAAAAATACCAATTACAATTGCCATTATTTCATTTAAATAATTTGCTAGTTCGGTAAACAAATGACCAGAATATACTCCAAGTGGAGTCATTAATGCAAATAATAAAAGTAAAAAATAGGCTTTTGTTTTTTTCATTCCGCTTTGTAAAAACAAGGAGAATAATACAATAGAAACAGGAGCCTTATGTAATACAATTCCTGTTAGTAGTGCGTTGTGTGCAGAGTGGTTGTGTTCTAGTCCTCCACCTAAAGGGATTCCCTCTAATAAGGCATGAAGACACAAACTAATTAAAACGGTTATTGGTATTACTTTTTGCTTGTGAAAATGACCATGTTCTATTCCCTTACTAAAATATTCTAGTAATATCTGAATTAAAAAACCTACTAAAATAAAAATACCAATTTTATCGGAAGGTGTATTTCTAAATAGTTCGGGAATAAGATGAATTACACTTACTGCCAATAGATAAGCCCCACTAAAAGTTAAAAGTAATTGTATGTTTTTACTTTTTGTAGGTTTAAAAATTTCTACAATAATAGCTCCAATTGATACAGATGTAAATAAATAAAGGATACTTTCTAATTCCATTTTTTTGCTATAATAATTAATCTGTCGGAAGTTTGTTGATTAAAATCATCCAACTTGTAATTTCCAAAGGTATTAATAATTGTGAGTCCTGCAAAAGTTAAAAGTTCAAAAAAATCATCTATTGTAAGTGCTTTTACTTTCTCCTGAAAAGACATTTTTTCTTCATCATGATTTACTTCTATGTTTTTGATGATAAAATTATCTTCAACTTTCCGTGAAATATTGAAAGTAACTCCATCCATTTCTTTTATTTCTTTTTGTGCCAAATTGTCTATTACCTTTTTGGAATTCAGAAAATCAATAATCAAAATTCCTTCTTCTTTCAAATTATCGGACATTGCTTTAATTGCGGCAATATCATCTTCTTCGTTTTCGAAATAACCAAAGGAGGTAAACAGATTTAGTGCTACATCAAATTCTTGTTTTTTGTAGCATTCTCTCATGTCCCAAACTTCAAAAGGAATTTTGCCTTTTGATTTTGTTTTTGCAGTTTTTATACTTTCTTCTGATAGGTCAATTCCTGTTGTGTGGTATCCTAATTCGGATAAAAATAAAGTGTGCCTTCCTGCACCGCAAGCGATATCAATTATTTTATCTTCCTTTTTAAAAAACTGACTTAGGTTTTGTATGAAATTTTCCGCTTCTTTTTCATCTCTGTTTTGGTACAGAATATGATAATATTTTGAGTTGAACCATCTTGCAAACCACTCCATTATTTTTGTATTATTAATTTTCTTTCTTCTAACACTTCTCCATTTTCAATCCTAATAATATAAAAACCATCTTTTATATTTCTCACATCAATTGCCGTATGGTATTTCACTATTTTCTCTTTTTGTATCAATCTCCCCGACAAATCAAAAATACTCATTTCCGTATTTATCAAATTTGTTTTTATGTGCAACATTCCATTATTTGGGTTCGGGTAAATTTTCAGTTGCGTTAAATTTTCAGTTTCCTCTACAGATAAAATATTTTGTCCAGCAATTTTTACATTGTCCATAAAAAATCGATTTCCATAATCGTTTATCGCTACAAAGCGAATCATTATGGTGTCTGCATTGTATCCAAAGGAGCTTAAATCCAAAGTGTCAGAACTCCAACTTCCACAAGTAGGATACCAAGGACTTCCCACATGAGGAGTGGTTTGCAAAGCCGTTCCGCTTGCACCATAAATAGAATCCCAACTAAAACCACAATCAGTAGAAATATCAATTCTCAATCCATCTTCATATCCATTTGCATAACCCGAATAAGCATAGTCGTAAGTCAGTAAATTTATTGCAGATGACCCATTCCCCAATCTCACTTTATTGCTAATTAAATAAGCTTCTTCTCCTCTTTGGTTTATCCAATAATGGTTTACATAAGCCACAGTATTTGGCTGGCAATTTATTCCAGTATCCACCACAATAGATTGCCAACTGAAAGTTGCTGGAGGAGTTTCCCAAGAACTTGGTGGGAAAACAGAAGTTTCAAATCCTTCAGAATAATTTTGAGAGTTTGTAATGATAGAAACAGTGTCAGTATAAGTTATCAAATTAGGAATAGTCTGTATGCTTCCTCCAAAATCATCTTGCACTTTTAGTGTTACATCATAAATTCCAGGAGAGTTGTACACTACAATAGGATTTTCTAAAGTTGAATTAGATGGAGTTCCACCAGGGAATATCCATTCCCAACTTGCACTACTGAATCTCACTGCCGAATGATCTAAAAATTGTACGGTATCGTTCATGCAATTTATTTCTAATCTATCAGCCGCTATTTGTGCAGAAGGTTTTGTATTTTCATATAAATCAATTTCGTAAGCCGAACGGTTTGTTCCATTAAACAATTTCCCTTCTCTGTAATAGGGGATTAGTTGAGTAGAGAAAGTCCTTTTCGGTAAATTGTTGTCGTAAATTTCCCAATCCGCCATGGAATTATTTCGGTAATAAACATTATCTCTAGTTCCAATATACACACCTCCATTACTTCCTCTTTGGTGTTCAATATTTGTAATATTTATGTTGTCCAAAGTAGGAGTGCTCCAATTTATCCAACTTTGACCTCCATTAATGGATTTAAAAACTTCATATCCTTCTGCGTCCGCTACACCACCATACATAGAAGTTCTGGCAATCCAAAGCGTATTTTCATCAATACTACTAATGGTAATATCGTAAGGAATCCAAGCTTGTCCGTTTATATTTGTAGGAGTAATTTCAGTCCAATTTTGTCCTGCATTATCTGTTTTCCAAATCTTTTTTGTTCCCCACCAACTTTCCCAGGTGGCAACATAAATTACATCCGGATTACTCCAAGATACCTCTACTGAAGTTACTTTGTCATCAAAATGATGAATGGCCTCAAAAGAACTACCATTATTTTTTGAAAGCCAAAGGGTTGTGTCATTCCCTATATAATGCCAATTATAGCATCTTGGGTCAAATTCCATTTGAGATGATTCTCCAATAATATAAGAAGCATTTGGTTTCATATTCATACTGAAAGTAGAAATAGAAATGGTTCTATCTCCCGAAAGTACTTTTCCTCCATAATCAGAATAGGCCATTCTGGGATTCCCAAAATTTACAAATCCTCTTATTCCATCTCCTCCATCTGTGCAAATCCAATCGTTTATGTAGGTATTGTTGTCCTTCAAAAGTGTTCCATTATGATAGGTTCCTCCTAGCATTACATTCCCATCTTTAAATCCTGCACCAAATCCCCAAAAATCAGTTCCTGCAATTCCGAACATTCTTTTACTTACGCTATCAGCTACATTGTCGGAATAAAAAATTCCTCCATCACAAGCAAACCAAAGGTCGTTTCCAAAATAATTCACATCATGAATATCGGCATGTATGTATTCCTTTTTGTGAGGTTGACTCCATTTTGCAGGACAAGTAAATGTAACTCCATTATCTGTAGAAATCCAATGTTGGACTCCAGCAACATGAATAATATCAGCATTGTTTGGATTTACAGCAAGTCCCAAATCGTAATAATATTGACCTCCATCATCAGATCCATCAGGTTGCCATCCCATCATGTTTATATTTACAGAATCTGGGACTCCTGCTACTTGAGGCCCACAACATTGGAAAGTCCAATTTGTTCCTTTGTCCATACTGATGTAAACTCCATACAATCCACTCCCTCCATTTGCACTTCCTGTTGCTAGTGCTACAATTTTATCAGGACTATCAATGCTAACTGCAATTTCTGTTCTTTTTTGCTCACCTCCAATACTATTTGGATTTGGCCATCCATTTGTGAGATTTGTTATGGTAGTTCCTCCATCATCTGATCTGTAAAAAAGAGTACTATCTCCTGCTTGTTTTACAAAATACATTGTATTGGGATTGTTAGGATGAAATTCAATTTCTAAAAAATTACCATTCATAATTAAAGTGAAATTATTACCTCCATCAGAAGATGAATACAATCCTTCATCAGAAGCGACAAAAAGGTTTAAGTTATTAATCGGACTTAATTTCATATCTTTTACGAATTGGGAAAGAGAAGTAAAATTAGCATCACCAATTGTATTCCAATTTTGTCCACCATTTACCGATTTGTAAATACCATTATTTCCACTTATATAAACAATATTATAATCTGTGAAATCAATTTCTAAGGAATAAACAGTTCCTAAGGATAAATCAGAAGTAAGTAATTCCCAGTTCATTCCTTTGTCAGTACTTTTCCAAGCTCCTGCAGTTGCGGTTCCGGCATATATTACATTATTGTTGCTTACTGCTTGTTCTACTGTGTAAACATGAGCAGCTCCTGGGGCGTAACTTCTGCTTGCAGCTTCTTTATCAAAATCCCAAGGGCCGATACATTGCCATTGATTACTACTTACAGAAGTTAAGTTTTTATTTACAGAATTGGTATATCTGCTAATATTTCTTTCCCATCTTTTGTAATATTGTGTGTGCTTGTTTTTTACAAATTCATTTGTTTTGTAATACGATCTGTAAAGTTGTATTACCTTCCCTTCATCCGGATTTTCAGAGTACATAAGTTCTACCCAATTTGGTAATTTTTCAGATTCAGAATTATATTTCATTTCCGTTTGAGCAATCAATATAGTGGAAAAGGAAAGCAAAAGAATAGAGAAAAGATGTTTCATTTATTATTTTTTAGCGAAATTAAGGTTTTAATAATAAAAAAAGGCCGCTTTTGCGGCCTTTTTCAGGGATTTACTTGTTTTTGTTATAGGTTAAAAGAAATTTTTACATCTTCTTGGCAATCTAATTTTTCCCAAGTAAATGTTTCTACCTCTTTTTCCGTTTCCACCCCATTAATAATAAACTTTAGAGTTTTTATTTCTGATTTTCTTCCCATATGTCCATATGCTGCAGTTTCTGAGTAGATTGGATTTTTCAGTTTTAACCTACTAATAATAGAAGCAGGTTTTAAGTTGAAACATGGCATGTTTTTTACTATTTCTGCAATTTCTCCATCTGTCATGTTTACTTTAGCGGTTCCTTCAGTATCTACAAAAATCCCCATTGGTTCTGCAACACCAATTGCATAACTTACTTGCACCAATATTCTATCTGCGACACCAGCAGCAACTAAGTTTTTAGCAATATGACGAGTTGCATATGCAGCTGATCTATCTACTTTACTTGGGTCTTTTCCAGAAAAAGCTCCACCACCATGAGCTCCTTTTCCTCCGTAAGTGTCTACAATAATTTTTCTACCTGTAAGTCCTGTGTCTCCATGAGGACCTCCAATTACAAATTTTCCTGTCGGATTTACATGGTATTTTTCGCTACCAAAAAGTGAT
>JABGSE010000003.1 GCA_018647945.1 Flavobacteriales bacterium
GTAGGAAGCATGGTGCAATACTTTATTCTTATGTACTTTCCTTTTGTTGATGGAGGTGGATTTTTTTCAATTATAGCAAGCATGGTTTCGTTAAGCTCGGAAGTAGTAATTTTCTGAGCTCTATTTTTATACACTTCAATTGCAGTTTCCAATCCTTTTAATAACCTTTGTTTTTCTAGTGCAGAGATAAACAAGATTGGGATATCTGTAAAAGGAGAAATTTGTTTCCTAATACTCTCTTCAAATTTCTTTGTTGTTTCAGTGTCTTTCTCAATAGCATCCCATTTATTTACAAGTATTACAATTCCTTTCTTGTTCTTATCTGCAATATGAAATATTCTTTGGTCCTGACTTTCAAATCCTCTAGTGGCGTCAATCATTAGGATACAAACATCCGAATGTTCTATAGCTCGAACAGCACGCATTACAGAATAAAATTCTAAGTTTTCGTGTACATTTTTCTTCTTTCTTACTCCAGCAGTATCAACCAAATAAAAATCAAAACCGAATTTATTGAACCTAGTATTTAAAGAATCTCTAGTTGTTCCGGCAATATCGGTTACAATGTTTTGCTCTTTACCTAAGAGTGCATTTACAAAAGAAGATTTCCCAACATTTGGTCTGCCAATAATTGCAAATTTAGGAAGATTGAATTCTTCAAACTCCTCTTCTTCAAAATGTAAAATCAATTCATCTAATAAATCACCCGTTCCACTTCCACTCATAGATGAAATAGGGTAGTATTCTCCCATTCCTAGGTTGTAAAACTCTACAGCTTCATTTAAAAGTTTGGTATTGTCTGTTTTATTGGCTACAACTAAAACTTTTTTAGCAGTTTTTCTCAGGAGTTTTGAAACTGCAGAATCCATTTCTGTAATTCCTTCTTTTGCATCTACAATAAACAGAATTACATTTGATTCATCAATGGCAAGTTCTACTTGTTTTCTTATTTCTCCTTCAAAAACATCATCCGAACCTGTTATGTAACCTCCGGTATCAATTACCGAAAATTCTTGCCCTCCCCATTCTGACTTTCCGTAATGTCTATCTCTAGTCACCCCAGGTTGTTCGTGAGTTATGGCTTGTCTGCTTTCTGTTAATCTGTTAAACAGAGTGGATTTACCCACATTTGGTCTTCCTACTATCGCTACTATATTACTCATCTTATTCGTATCCGAATTGTTTTAATTGTCTGTCGTCATTTCTCCAGTTTTTCTTTACTTTTACTGGAGTTTCTAAATAGATTTGTTTTCCTAAAAATCTTTCTAATTCTCTTCTTGCTTCTGTTCCTATTCGTTTTATTCCTTGTCCTTTGTGTCCAATAATAATTCCTTTCTGACTTTCACGGAGTACATAGATAATTGCTCTAATTCTAATTATTGTTTCTTCCTCAAAAAATTCTTCTACTTCTATTTGTACCGAATAAGGAATCTCTTTTTTATAGTGTTTTAATATTTTCTCTCTTATTTTTTCTTCTACAAAAAACCGGATTGGTTTGTCGGTTATGGCATCTTTGTCATAATATGGTTCGCAAATTGGTAAAAGTTCCAAAATTCTATCTAATATTTCCTGAATGTTAAATTTATTGAGAGCCGAAATAGGTAGTATCTCTGCATTAGGAACTGCTTCTTTCCAGTATTCAATTTGTACGGATACTTCTTCCTGTGTCACCAAATCAATTTTGTTTAGTAACAATAAAACAGGAGTAGAAGTATTTTTTATTTTCTCAAATAGTTTTTCATCTTTCAATCCTTTTTCCCCAATTTCTACCATGTAAATTAGTACATCAGCATCCTGAAATGCACTATGTACAAAATTCATCATACTTTCTTGTAGTTTGTAAGCGGGCTGAATGATTCCAGGAGTATCTGAAAAAACAATTTGAAAATCTTTTTCATTAAGTATCCCTAAAATTCGGTGCCTAGTTGTTTGTGCTTTATTGGTGATGATAGAAAGTTTTTCTCCAATAAGGACATTCATTAAGGTAGATTTCCCAACATTTGGGTTCCCAATAATATTTACAAATCCTGATTTGTGTTCCATTTTGCAAAGAAACGAAAAAAGGGGATATAAATCCCCTTTTAGTTTATTTGTAATTATATATTATCTTCCTAGATTAAATCCAAATGTAATAGAAAACCTGTTACCAGTATGGTACTCTACATTATATGGTCCACTAGTGTGGACTTCCTCTTCCCAGTATTCATCTCCATTGTCTGGAATTCCATCTGGGTCATAATATACATCTTCCCATATACCCTCAATTTCTCTAGTTGATTTTCTTCCTGGAACAAAGGCGAAATTAACGGGCATGTTTAGTTCTCCAACTTTAAAGTTATAACCCATCCCAAATACCATA
>JABGSE010000026.1 GCA_018647945.1 Flavobacteriales bacterium
AAAATGAAAACAGGAATACACCCAGAAGATTACAGGTTATGCGTATTTAAAGATATGTCAACAGATTACATGATTTTAACAAAATCTTGTACGCCAACTGAAGAAACTATTAAATATTCAGACGGAAACGATTACCCGTTAATTAAAATGGAAATTTCTTCTGATTCTCACCCATTCTACACTGGTAAAACAAAACTTATTGATACTGCTGGTAGGATTGATAAATTTAAGAACAGATACAAGAACTTGAAAAAATAATTTCAGTTTTATACAATAAACAAAAGCCCATACTATTTAGTGTGGGCTTTTTTATTTAAATTTGTAAAATAATTTTTTAGGATGAATGTAATATTATTTGATACCAATAGAGAAAACTTATATCCTTTAAGTTTCACAAGACCTCTTTCCAATTTTAGAATTGGGATATTAACTATTAAAGAGAAATGGGAATGGTATTATAAATCTGTTTCTGTGAAAACGGAAGATTACTTATCTGTAAAATTCCCTTGTATTACTAAAAAGGAAAATCTTTGGATAAATGCTTCTGTATTGCCAAATACTGATTTGGTGACGGAAATAAATTCCTTGAGAAAAGGTGAGTTGTTAAAGAAGGAAGATGTTATTATAGCAATTAATAATCATGAATTTGAAACTATTAACTTAGATGAAATTGAAAGTCATTCAACATTTAATAAGATAAATGATTTGTGTGATATTTTTTCATTAAATGGAGAGGAGATCAAGAATGATTTTAATTGCATGGTTACTCCTCAACATGGTAAAATATCAAAAAAAGAGATAGATAGCTTAAAACAGATAAAAGAATCTAATATAAAAATTGGAAATAATCCTATTTTTATTGGAGAAGGAGCAAAAGTAAGTCAGAGTATTTTGAATACTACTAATGGTCCAATTTATATTGGAAAAGATGCGGAAATTATGGAAGGATCTATGGTAAGAGGCCCTTTTGCTATGTGTAATAATTCTGTTTTAAAGATGGGATCAAAAATTTATGATTCTACAACTATAGGTCCGTATTGTAAAGTAGGAGGAGAAGTAAATAATTCTGTATTTTTTGGATTTTCTTCTAAGGCACATGATGGATTTTTAGGAAATTCTGTTATTGGTGAATGGTGTAATTTAGGTGCAGACACCAATAATTCAAACCTAAAAAATAATTATGAAGAGGTAAAACTATGGAATTATAAAACAGAACGATTTAAAAAAACTGGACTTCAGTTTTGCGGATTGATAATGGCGGACCACTCTAAATGTGGAATAAATACTATGTTTAATACAGGATCAATTGTTGGGGTAAGCGCTAATATTTTTGGAAGTGGTTTTCCTAGGAATTTTATCCCATCCTTTAGTTGGGGTGGAGCATCCGGATTTACTACTTTTAAAACCAATAAAGTATTTGAAATTGCTGCAATTGTGATGAAAAGAAGAAAAATAGAGTTTTCTAAAGTAGAAAAAGATATTCTAGAAAAAGTATTCGAACTGACATCAAAATACAGAAACTACTAAACTACTGACAATATTTCCTATTTTTTAGTTTGGAACACTAATTGAATCTGTTTAATTAAGAAATAAACTATTTATACATTTAACAACAGAAGAGGATAATATGAAAAGACATAAAAACGATTTTAGTTTCTCACTTTCAAATGTGATTGATGAGGAAACAGAAATGTTCCCATTGATGAGTAATGAAGATGAGGAAATTATAAATAAAGAAGAAACTCCGGAATCATTACCGATTTTACCGCTGAGAAATACAGTGCTTTTCCCAGGAGTTATCATTCCAATTACAATTGGTAGAGATAGATCGATAAAACTGATAAAAGAAACTTATAAGGGAAATAAAATAATTGGGGTTCTTTCTCAGAAAGATGCCACTATTGAACTCCCTGAAATTTCAGATTTGAATACTGTTGGAACTGTTGCTCATATCCTAAAAATGCTCAGAATGCCTGATGGAAATATTACTGCAATTATTCAAGGGAGAAAGAGATTTGAGTTGGGAGAAATGGTTCAGACAGAACCATATTATAAAGCCAATGTAACAGAGTTAATTGAGGCAAAACCAAAAAAATCAAATAAGGAATTCAATGCTCTTGTTGATTCAGTAAAAGATTTAGCCTTGGATATTATTGAGCTTTCTCCAAATATTCCAACTGAAGCAACAATAGCAATTAAAAATATTGAAAGTCCTTCTTTTGTTCTGAATTTTGTTTCTTCAAATATGAATATTTCTCTGAAGGAAAAACAATCATTATTGGAGAATACGGATTTAAATGATAGAGCAAATAAAGCTCTTGCTCTGTTGACAAAAGAGCTTCAAATGCTGGAAATGAAAAATGAAATCCACTCGAAAGTAAGAACAGATCTGGACAAACAACAAAGAGAGTATTATTTACATCAGCAAATGAAGGCTATACAAGAAGAGTTAGGAGGAGCGGGATCGGAAAAAGAGGTAGATGAAATGAGAAAACAGGCTTCAAAAAAGAAATGGAATAAAGAGGTCTCGGAGGAGTTTGACAAAGGATTAAAGAAATTACAAAGAATGAATCCGAGTATGGCTGATTATTCTGTACAAAGAAGTTATTTGGAGTTAATCTTGGAACTTCCTTGGAATGAATTTACAAAAGACAAATTCGATTTGAAAAGAGCAAAGAAGATTTTGGATAGAGATCATTTTGGATTAGATAAAGTAAAAGACAGAATAATTGAGCATTTGGCCGTTTTAAAATTAAAAGGAGATATGAAATCTCCAATCTTGTGTTTGTATGGTCCTCCAGGAGTTGGAAAAACTTCACTTGGCAAATCAATTGCTGAGAGTTTAGGAAGGCAATATGTTAGGGTTTCTTTAGGAGGATTGAGAGATGAAGCAGAAATTAGAGGTCATAGAAAAACATATATTGGAGCAATGCCCGGCAGAATTATTAAATCTGTGAAAAAAGCAAATTCTTCAAATCCTGTTTTTGTTTTGGATGAAATTGATAAAGTAACTAGAGATATGCATGGAGATCCTTCTTCTGCACTTTTGGAAGTTTTGGATCCAGAACAAAATGATAGTTTTCATGATAATTATTTAGAATTGGGATATGATCTTTCCAAAGTGTTGTTTGTTGCTACGGCAAATTCTCTTTCTACTATTCAGCCTGCTTTAAGAGATAGAATGGAGATAATAGAAATAAATGGATATACTATTGAGGAAAAGATTGAAATTGCAAAAAGACATTTGTTGTCAAAACAAATTACAGAACACGGATTAGAAAAAAAACACTTGAAACTTTCCGATAAAGTTTTGGAAAAAATTGTTGATGGATATACCAGAGAATCGGGAGTTAGAGGGTTGGATAAGTTTTTGGCGAAAGTTGTAAGATATGCGGCGAAATCAATTGCAATGCAACAAGATTATGAAGTGAATTTATCGGTAGAAAAATTATCTGAAATTCTTGGTCCTGCCAGATTTGATAGAGATAAAACAATTGACAATAATGTTTCGGGAGTTGTAACAGGACTAGCTTGGACTTCAGTTGGGGGAGATATTTTGTTTATAGAATCGGGTTTGAGTAAAGGAAAAGGAGTTTTGACAATTACAGGAAATTTGGGTAAAGTGATGAAGGAGTCCGCAACTATTGCTTTGGAATATTTAAAATCTCATGCCACAGATTATAGTATTGACCCAGATGTTTTCCAGAAATGGAATACACATATTCATGTGCCTGAAGGCGCAACTCCAAAGGATGGTCCTTCTGCAGGAATTACCATGCTAACTTCACTTGTTTCTTCCTATACAAGCAGAAAAGTCAAAAGTAATTTAGCTATGACAGGAGAAATAACTTTGAGAGGGAAAGTACTTCCGGTAGGAGGGATAAAAGAAAAAATTCTGGCTGCAAAACGATCTGGAATTAAAGAGATTATTCTTTCAGAAGACAATAGAAAAGACATTCACGAAATAAATGAAAGATATTTAAAAGGATTAAAATTTCATTATGTTGCAAAAATGAAAGAGGTTGTAGATATCGCATTATTAAATGAAAAAGTAAGTAATCCTATTAATCTGAATTAATTATATTTGCAGTATAATAAACAAAATTAATTATCGTTAAATCTATTAATAAAAAAAATATGAAAAAAACAGGAATATTATTATTTATAATCACACTCTTCTCCACAGTTCAAGCTCAGGAATCCTTGATTAAAGTTAGTCCTTTTCACTTTTTTGACGCTACATTTAATATGAGTTTCGAAAAAAAAATCACTTCTGATAAGTCAATTAATTTAAGTGGAGGATTTCATTTAAGAGATAGAGATTATATAAGTTATGGTGAAAGGGATGCTGTTGGGTGGACAGGAGAGTTTCAACTTAGAAAATACTTAGTAAAATACAATTCAGATTTATCAGGAATTTTTGTGGCCCCATTTTTTAAAGGATCATATTTTGACATTTCTTATAATGATGATATTTGGTATGTTACTGAAGAATCTTATTATGATGCAGATGGAATTTGGTATCCACAAGAGGGAGAATATATTATGGAAACATCAAATGATGAAATAAAATCTGTACAAGGAGGAGTGTTAATGGGAGTGCAATATGTAATTAAAGATGTAATTTCTTTAGAATTCTATTTAGGAGGTGGGATTCAATATTCTGAAGTTGAAGGGAATTCTGAAGATAACTGGAGATATGATTCTTCTTTGGGAAGAGGATACAATGGAGTCATTCCGAAAATAGGATTTAATGTTGGAGCTGCATTCTAAAATAAATTAAAAAAGATCTTTTATTAAGTAGATGAAAAGATTAATAATACTTGTTTTTTGTTTTCCCCTTGTTTTGTTTTCTCAAATAGGAGGAACTTCTTCTTATAATTCCCTGAATTTAAATTCATCTTCCAGAGTACTTGCAATGGGTGGAGAAGTTATTTCTGTGATGGATAATGATGTGAGTTTGGCAAATATGAATCCTTCATTAATGAATTTAGGAATGAGTGGACAGATGTCATTTAACTTTGTGGACTATGTGTCCGATATCAATTTTATTTCTTTTCATACCTCCAAAAAAATAGGAGAAAATTTCTTTTTATTTACAGGAATAGATGCAGTTAATTATGGTAAATTTGAAAATACTGATGAAATTGGAAATTATCTTGGAGAGTTTTCGGCGCATGAGCAAGTGTTTACAATTGGAGGGGCAAAATATTTAGGAAGCAATTTTACGCTGGGGTCCAATATAAAAATTCTCAATTCTCAATTGGAGACTTATCATTCTTTGGCTATTTCTTCTAATATTGGTGTAACTTATAATTTGATTGAAAAGCATTTTACAACTTCATTTTTATTGAAAAATATTGGGAGTCCTATAACATATTACTCCTCTGAAAAAGAAAATCTTCCTTTTGAAGTTCAGTTGGGAGTTTCAAAATCACTAAAACACTTACCTTTCCGATATTCTCTGGTTTTTCATCATTTAAATATTTATGATCTTTCCAATGATTTTTATCCGAATACAATTTATAATCCTGAAACTAATGAAGTTGAAATAAAGGAGGAGACGGTTGCCAAAAAAATGCTGAGACATCTTATTGTTGGTGGAGAACTAAACCCATTTAAGAAGAATTTTTATTTGAGAGGAGGTTTTAATTTCCAAAGAAGAGAGGATTTGAAATTATCTACCAGAAACTCAATGGTTGGCTTTTCTTTTGGATTAGGATTTAAAATTTCAAAATTTCATTTTAACTATTCTCGCTCTGCATTTCATACATCTTCTATGCTAAATAGTTTTTCTATTTTAACAAATTTATCTACTTTTGGGCTGTAAATGCTACTTAAAATAAATATTGCAATTGATGGACATTCTTCTTGCGGGAAGAGTACAATTGCAAAGGCTATTTCTGAAAAATTTGAAATGAGATATATTGATACGGGAGCAATGTATCGTGCTATTACATTCTATTGTATTCAGAACAATATTATTCAGAATAAAATATTAAACTATGATTTTTTGAAAAGTGAACTCAATAATATTGATGTAACATTCCGTTATAATTTGAAGAGTAAAATCTCGGAAACAATTTTAAATGGAGAGAATGTGGAAGAAGAAATTAGAGGTTTATCTGTTTCCGAAAATGTAAGTAATATTAGTAAAATTAAGGAAGTTCGGGATAAACTAGTAATTTTGCAACAGGAAATGGGAGAAAATAAAAATGTGGTAATGGATGGAAGGGATATTGGAACAAAAGTTTTTCCGAATGCAGAAATTAAATTTTATGTTACTGCAAATGTCATGATAAGAGCAAAAAGAAGATATGAGGAGTTGATAAATAAAGGAGAGAAACTAAGATTTAAGGATGTATTGGAAAATATTAATTTGAGAGATAAAAATGATTCTGAAAGAGAAATAAATCCCCTCTCAAAAGCAAAAGATGCAATTCTAATTGATAATTCTGATATTTCAGTGAAAGAGCAAAACGAAAATATTTTTAAAGTAATAACAAATTTTCTGGATAAAAAATGAATATTGAAATAGATAAATATTCTGGATTTTGTTTTGGTGTAGTTTACGCTATACAAATGGCAGAAGATGAACTAAAAAACAATAACAATCTTTATTGTTTAGGAGATATTGTACATAACAATAAAGAGGTTGAAAGGTTAAATAATTTGGGATTAGAAATTATCGATCATAAAGATTTAAAAAACCTAAAAGATTGTAAAGTACTAATTCGTGCTCATGGAGAACCTCCAGAAACTTATAAAATTGCACTTAAAAATAACATTCAACTTTTGGATGCTTCTTGTCCTGTTGTATTAAAATTACAACATCAGATAAAAGAAGGATATAAACAAGTGTCGAATATTAATGGTCAAGTTATTATTTTTGGGAAAGAAGGTCATGCTGAAGTGCAAGGTTTATTGGGGCAAATTGGTGGAGATGCAATAGTGGTGTCTGAAATTTCTGATTTGAATAAAATTAATTTTGAGAAACCGATTTATATGTATTCTCAAACAACAAAAAGTCCAGAAACTTTTTCCGATATTCAGAATGAAATCACCAAAAGAAGGTTAGATATTGGGATAAATGACCCTTTGCAATTTGTGGTGAATGATACTTTATGTCGTCAAGTTTCAGGCAGGGAGCCTCAATTAAAGAAATTTGCCAAAACCCATGATATTATTGTGTTTGTTAGCGGGAAAAAGAGTTCTAACGGTAAAATGTTATTTAATTCGTGTAAAGTAGAGAACCCTAATTCTTACTTTATTTCTGATATAGATGAGTTAAACCCTAACTGGTTTACCTCTGCAAGTTCTGTCGGAATTTGTGGTGCGACATCTACTCCTCTTTGGTTAATGGAATTGGTGTCCGAATCCATTGATAAAATAAAATAGAAAAAACATCTCTAATTTCTTGATTTTTGTATATTTGCAAACCTTTTTATTGTGTTATGTTTAAGGTGATAAAGGGTAAAAAATAAACAAATAATTCCTCTCGGAATTCCAAAACATTAAACCTTAATGGTCCCGAGATACAAAAAATTGAAGACTAATGTCTGAGAAAAAAACAAAAAAAGAAACAAAAGCAGTAACCAAAAAAACTGTTAAAAAAGCAACCAAAACTGCATCTGAAAAAGCAGAAGAAGTAAAGGTTGAAGAAGTGACTGAAACTCCAGTTGAAAATATACAAGTTGAGGAAGTAGCAACTGAATCAGCTGTAGAAGAAGTAAAAGTCTTGAAAATTGAAGTAAAAGCTGTTGAAGAAAAACCAAAAGCAGAAGATTTTGATTGGAGTACAGTATTAGAAGATGCTGTTGACATTTCTGATAATCCTGAAGAAGAAAAAATGTATTCTTCTACAATGCCGAAAATTGAAGAGAAACAAGTGTTAGATGGCAAGATTGTAAGTATATCTGACAGAGAAGTAATTGTAGATATCAATTTTAAATCTGATGGTGTAATTTCTTCTTCTGAATTTAAATACAATTCAGAGTTAACAGCAGGAGATACTGTTGAAATACTTGTTGAAAAACAAGAAGATAAAAATGGACAATTAGTTCTTTCTCACAGAAGAGCAAGAGTATTAAGAGCTTGGGAAAAAGTGAATACTGCACTTGAAACTGGTGAAGTAGTAGAAGGACTTATAAAAAGTAGAACTAAGGGAGGAATGATTGTAGAGGTATTCGGAATTGAAGCTTTTTTACCTGGTTCTCAAATTGATGTGAAGCCAATTAGAGATTATGATGAGTATGTTGGTAAACAAATGGAATTTAAAGTAGTAAAAGTAAATGAGTCATTCAGAAATGTTGTGGTTTCTCACAAAGCTTTAATTGAAGCAGACATTGAAGGTCAGAAAGAAGAAATAATGGCCAAATTAGAGAAAGGACAAGTAATTGAGGGTGTTGTAAAAAACATTACTTCTTACGGAGTGTTTGTAGATTTAGGAGGTGTTGATGGATTGGTTCATATTACTGACCTTTCTTGGGGAAGAGTTTCTCATCCAGATGAGGTTGTATCATTAGATGAAACGATTAATGTTGTTATTTTAGAGTTCGACAAAGAGAAAAAGAGAATTCAGTTAGGATTGAAACAATTAGGTGAACACCCTTGGAATTCATTAGATGAGAAAATTAAAGAAGGAGATACTGTAAAAGGTAAAGTTGTTGTTGTTGCTGATTATGGTGTATTTGTTGAAATTCAAAAAGGAATTGAAGCTTTGTTACATGTTTCTGAAATGTCATGGTCAACTCACTTAAAAAGTGCGGGAGACTTTTATAAAGTAGGAGATGAATTTGATGCAAAAATCCTTACTTTGGATAGAGACGAAAGAAAGATGTCATTAGGAGTAAAGCAATTATCAGAAGATCCTTGGAGTATAATTGATAAAAAATACTCTAAAGATTCTCGTCATTCTGTTAAAATTAGAAACTTTACAAACTTTGGTATCTTTGTTGAATTAGAAGAAGGTGTTGATGGTTTAGTTCATATTTCTGATCTTTCATGGACTAAGAAAATTAAGCATCCTGCAGAATTTACAACAATTGGAGAAAACATTGATGTAATTGTTTTAGATATTGATATTGAAAACAGAAGAATTAGTTTAGGACATAAACAATTGGAGGATGATCCTTGGGGTAATTATGAATCTCAATACATTGTTGGAAAAGATTATGAAGGAACTATAAAAGAAATTTTTGCAAAAGGAGCTATTATTAATTTTTCGGATGAAGTAGAGGCATTTGCTCCTTTACGTCATATTGAAAAAGAAGGTGGTGATAAAGCAACTATAGGAGAAACATTAAACTTCAGAGTTTTGGAATTTTCTAAAGAAAACAGAAGAATATTAGTTTCACATACTTCTACTTTTAGAGAGGAAGAAATTAAAAATAAGAAACATGAAAAAGCTGCTACTAATAGGGTTGTAAAACAAATTCAGCAAACTCAACAAAAATCAACACTTGGTGATTTGGATGAGCTGTCGAGTTTAAAAGATAACCTTGAAAAAAAAGGTGAATAAATGAATTAAAGAAGTCCTAATTTTTATTAGGACTTTTTTTTACTTTTGTTAAAACAAAATGGAAAAAGAAAAACAAATAGTAAACAGTAAACAGTTTAGTATAATGATTGAACGATTGGCTTGCCAGCTAATTGAAAATCATGTAAATTTTGAGGAGACTGTACTGGTCGGTATTCAGCCAAGAGGAGTAAATTTTAGTAAAAGAATTTTACAGAAGATTAATAAATTAACCTATAATACTGAAATACAATCTGGTAGTTTGGATATTACATTTTTCCGAGATGACTTTGGAAGAAGGGATGTTCCTATTGAAGCGCAGGAATTAAACATGAACTTTTCTGTTGAAGGAAAGAGAGTTGTTTTAATTGATGATGTGTTGTTTACAGGTCGTTCTGTTCGTTCGGCAATGGATGCTTTAATGAATTTTGGAAGACCGAAAGAAGTAGAATTAATGGTGTTAATTGACAGAAGGTTAAGCAGACATTTACCAATTGAACCCAATTATGTAGGGAAAACAGTGGATTCTATTTCTTCTGAAAAAGTAGTAGTAAAATGGAAAGATATAGATAAAGAAGATAAAATAATATTATTAAAATCTGAATAATGAGTAAATTATCAGTAAATCATTTACTAGGAATAAAAGGGCTGAAAACCAAAGATATTGACTTGATATTTAAAACAGCAGACAATTTCAAAAGGATTATCAATCAACCCATAAAAAAAGTTCCAACCTTAAGAGATATTACTATTGCAAATCTTTTTTTCGAAAACTCAACCAGAACTCGACTTTCATTTGAACTTGCAGAAAAAAGGTTATCAGCAGATGTTGTGAATTTTTCTTCCTCTTCCTCTTCTGTTAAAAAAGGAGAAACATTAGTTGATACTGTAAACAATATTCTTGCCATGAAGGTAGATATGGTAGTGATGAGACATCCAAATCCTGGTGCAGCAGAGTTTTTATCCAGAAATGTAAATGCGAGTATTGTAAATGCTGGAGATGGTGCACACGAACATCCAACACAAGCTCTATTGGATTGCTATTCTATAAGAGAAAAATATGGTGATGTGAAAGGTAAAAAAGTTGTAATTGTTGGAGATATATTACACTCCAGGGTAGCTCTTTCCAATATTCATTGTCTGCAAAAACTAGGAGCTGAGGTAAGAGTTTGCGGGCCTTCTACACTTATTCCTAAATATATTGATTCATTATCAGTAAAACATGTATCCAATCTAAAAGAAGCCTTAAATTGGTGTGATGTGGCAAATGTTTTGAGAATTCAATTAGAAAGACAGGATGTGAAATACTTCCCCTCTTTAAGAGAGTATTCAATGGTTTATGGTATCAACAAGGAAGTGTTGGATTCTTTAGATAAAGAGATTACAATCATGCATCCAGGACCAATAAACAGGGGAGTGGAACTAAGCTCTGATGTTGCCGATTCTGAGTGCGCTATAATATTAGATCAAGTTGAAAATGGAGTTGCAATTAGGATGGCGGTAATGTATTTGCTTGCTGGAAAAATAAAAAGATAAAAAATGACTAAAATTGTAAATGGCAATACCTTGATTTTTAAGGTAAATAACAAAGGAGAATTTGAAAATTTAGAACTGACTAAAGATGTAAAAAACTTTATTGCCGACTTAAGTGAGGTAAATAAAGAAATTATTTCCTTAATTAAAAATAATTTAATTAAATTTGGGCATTCAATTTATTCCACTAAGGGTTCATTTGTGGTAGTTTCTACTTTTGAGTTTGACGAAAACTTAAATATTGTTCCTACAATGCAAGAAGCTTTTGATTTTATAGATATGGAAGAAATTGAAAGACAACTAGAATTATAACTTAAAACAAAAAAAATGAAAAAACTTTTAATTTTATTTGCTGTTACTTTAGGGTGTGTTACTGCAAATGCTCAATGTACTGCAGATCCACAGTACCAAAATTCGACTTATGGAATCTGGCCGGATACTATTCAAAATTTACCAATTGTTGTACAAGGACAACCTTATTTTACAACCCTAACAGTTAAAACACCAGCAACATTATTGGAAGCTAATTCAGGAGACTCAAGCATTTTGTATATAGATACACTTGGAACTTCCACCTTTGTTGGTGGATGGCCTGTTGACAGTATGGACTTAGTTCAGGTGAACGGAATGCCAACTGGACTTGTTTTACATTGTGATGAATTAGATGCTAATGTAAATAACTGTATGTTACCTGGTAGTTATTTAACATGTGCTTATGTAGATGGAACCACCAATGATCCGATTGGTATTTATCCAATTGAGCTTGTGATTAATATTTATACACACGGAACAATTATAATTATCCCCATAAGTACAGATTTATATTCTGCACTGGGTAGTTATGAGTCAATTACTGGATATAACATTGTGATTTCCAATTCCGCATCCTACGAGATGTTTAATTCAAATGAATTTACTTTGTTACAGAATGTTCCTAATCCTACAAAAAATAATACTACTATTCAGTTTAATACTCCAAATTCTAATATGATAAAATTTCAGATTACAGATATGTTTGGAAAAGTAGTGTATTCTGAAAACATTAAATCAGATATTGGATTAAATACTATCGAATTTAACAATATATTAAGTACAGGTGTCTATACTTATTCTGTTCAGAATGAGGAAAGAATTATTTCTAAAAGAATGATAATTTCGAAATAGATGTCGTTTAAATTAACAATTTTAGGATGTAGTTCTGCTATTCCTACAGTTGATAAAAATCCAACCTCTCAATTGCTTAGTGCAAACGAGAGTTTTTTTTTAATTGATTGCGCGGAAGGAACTCAAGTTCAGATGCGCAGATATAGAATTAAATTTCAGAGGATAAATCATATTTTTATTAGCCATTTGCATGGAGATCATTATTTTGGCCTCATTGGTTTGATAAGTAGTATGCATTTATTAGGTAGAGAAAAAGAACTTCATTTGTATGCTCATCCTCCCTTAAAAGAAATTATCGATTCTCAACTAGCGGCTTCCAACACAGAACTTTGTTATCCTTTATTTTTTCATCCTTTACCGTACGAAAATGAGCAGATTTTATTTGAGGACAATAAAATTGAAGTGTCAAATATCCTTTTAGATCATGGGATTCCGTGTAGTGGTTTTCTTTTTAAGGAAAAATTGTCATTACGAAAAATTAATTCAGAAAAAATAAATGAATACAATGTTCCAATTGATCAGTTGAAATTTTTGAAAAATGGAGATGATTTTATTACAATTGAGGGAGAAAAAATATCCAACGAAATATTGACAACTGAAAATAGATTACCTATTTCTTATGCTTTTTGTTCCGACACAAAATACAATGATAGAATTGTTGAAAAAATAAAGAATGTAAGTTTACTTTATCATGAAACTACTTTTATGGAAGATAGAAAGGAAAGGGCAATTGAAACATTTCATTCAACAACTATTGATGCTGCAACAATTGCAAAAAAGGCAGAAGTCGGAACTCTTTTGATTGGTCATTTCTCTCAGAGATATAAGGAATTAGATGAATTATTAAATGAGACAAAATCGGTATTTGATAATACAAAATTAGCACAACAAGGAATGCAAATTGATTTTTCTGATTTGTAGATTTAGAATTTATTATTATTTAGGTATATTTGCCGTTATTCAATTAACCAAGATTATTCAGATGAAAAGATTTTTATTTATATTTTTCCTATTTATTACGTTATTTGAGGTTCAATCTCAAATAATAACTTCAACAAATGTTCAAGGAATAGATTGTAACAATTCTATAGGATATATTGCATTATCAATTGATATTCCAACTCCATATATTTATTGGGATTCTATTACTCCTTCAGGTGTCGCTATTCAAATGATGAATGTTGGAGACTCTATATCTTTTTCATATTGCGGAAATTATAGAGCTAGAATTTATAATTCAACTGGTATTCTTACTGATTCTAGTACATATTATATTTCCTGTTTGCTAGGGGTTAGTCCTTCATTTCATAGAAATGTTGCGTGTTATGGAGATTCAACAGGATCCTTAAAGGGACTTGCTTATGGAGGTGCTCTTCCTTATTTATACAGTTGGTATAAAAATGGAACTCTTTATTCTTCAGGAATAAATGATACTGTAATTGACAATCTTCAAATTTCACAATATAAGGTTGTAGTAACCGATAGTATTGGATGTCAGGATTCTGTTATTTCAAATATTTCGCAACCAACTGTATTAAGAATTGATACGCTTATAAGAAATTCTGTGCATTGTAAAGGAACAAATACAGGTTCTATTCAAGTTTTTGTAAATGGAGGTAGAGTGATTGATTCCTTATATCGTTATGATTATTATCTAACCAATTCAAATAATGACACTATTAGAACTATAGATAATGGTATTAGTCAGAATGTTATCCTAGATAGTGTCCAAAATTTTGTTTTGTTTGATAGTTTGGGTGTAGGTAATTATACTATTCATGTTGTTGATTCATTTGGTTGTACTTTTGATTCTACAATTTATGTAATGGAACCTGATAATTATACTCTACATGTCTCAACTAGCCCTAATATTGTTTGCGAGCAGGATAGCACTTGGATTATAATTGATAGTGTTTCTGGTGGACATCCTTATTTGGAGTATACTTGGATAAGTCCAATAGGAGATTCTATTTTTGTAAGATCAGGAATTTATGATGTTTTAATTTATGATACAGTTTATAAATGTAAAGATACTGTTGATTATATTTTAACAGCTCCAAATACAATTTATTGTAATGTAACTTCTTCCATTGCTCCCTGTTTTGGGACTAGTTCTGGAAGCTTGAGTGTTGATTCTATTTATGGAGGCGTATCTCCCTATTTTATTCAATGGGGAGGTATTGATACAAATAATTTATTTGCGGGAGTTTATACTTTATTTGTTACTGATTCATTAGGATGTATTTATATAGAAGAACATGAAGTGTTTGAAAATCCTGATGTAAATCCAAATTCTATTTTATATCCTCCATCTTGTTTTGAAAATGCTGATGGAAGCATTTCTATTAATATTTCAGGAGGAAATGATCCGTTAAATTACAATTGGCTCAATGGAACGGGTACACCAGATTCTTTGTTTTCTCTTTCAGAAGGAATATATATATTACAAACTACAGATTCTTTCGGTTGTGTATATACGGATAGTATTCAACTTTATCAGCCAGATGAATTAGAAATAAATCTAAATGGATATACCAACCCTTTAGCTTGTAATGGTGGACAAACTTTGATAAATGCAAATATTACAGGAGGAACAGGAGTGTATTCTATATCTTGGACAAATAGTTCTGGAAGTGCTATTTCATTTGATTTTCAAGTAGTTGTTCCAGCTGGTACTTATACTGCTGAGGTTATGGATGAAAATGGTTGTTGGAAACAAGAATCAATAACCATTACAGAACCACCCCCATTAGAGATTACTGTGAACTTTACTCAAGCTACTTGTAATGTTGGAGGTATGGCAAGTGTAAATTATATAGGAGGGACCTCTCCAATTGAATTACTATGGAGCACAGGAGAAATAACATCTACAGTTTCTGATTTATTTGGTGGAACCTATTGGGTAATTGTTACGGATTCTTGTGGTAATTCCGATTCTTCTTCTTTTGTAATTGATGAATATGTTTTAGAAACCTCTATTTATTATTATGACAATTTAAGAGAAGCAATTGTTGATGTAGATAATTCTACTGTTGGAGCTCCTTTTACCTATCAATGGTATGATGAAAACATGAATGCAATTAATGGGGAAACAGATAATATAATAGATGATTTGTGTGAGGCTTGGTACTTTGTAACTACTACAGATGGAAATAGTTGTGTAGTAACTGATAGTGTTGAAGCAACTTTCTTATTACCTTTAGGGATTGTTGACGAAAATACAACTACCGTTTTGGGTGATGCTTCACTTTGGGGAGCAGAACCTTATACTTATTTATGGGATAATGGAGATATAACCGCTCACGGTAATGTTTGTCCTGGTTTTCATAGAGTATGGGTAACAGATATAAATGGTTGTGAGGTTGTTGGAGAACTTACAGTTGATGAAATAATTCTCTCTTTAAGTCCTTCAGATGTTATTATTGAATGTGATATTACAAATTTAGATGTAGAATTAGAAGTAACTGCTACCGGTGGTATTGGTCAATTTACTTATTTGTGGAACTCAGGAGAAACTTCAAATCCAATAAATATTTCATTAAATCCAGGGAAATATAGTGTGATTGTAACAGATGAAAACAATTGTAGTGTTGATACTGCTTTTACTATCGCTGCTTTTACTTCAGAATGCATTCCTAATGTATTTACTCCAAATAATGATGGTGTAAATGATGTTTGGAGTTTGGAAGATGCATTCTTTTATACTGATTCGGAAGTGAGAATTTATGGAAGATATGGAAGATTAATGTTTAAATCAGTTGGATATGAAACTCCTTGGGACGGAACAAATGAAAAAGGAAATCCAGTAGAAGATGGTGCTTACTTTTATGTTATTGACTTAGGAGATGATATAGAAAAGATAAAAGGTACGGTTTCTATTATCCGATAAATCTTATTATTTCATCTTTATTATTCGGAGAAAAATAAGTAGTAGAGCTATCTTTTTTAAACCAAGTAATTTGTCGTTTGGCAAATCTCCTAGTGTTTTGTTTTATCATTTCTATGGATTGTTCCAAACTACAGTTTTCACCAAAATATTCGAATAACTCTTTGTAACCTACTGTTTGTAAAGCGTTTTTATTCTGGTAAGGAATGAGAGATTTCACTTCTTTTTCAAGTCCATTTTCCATCATTATATCTACTCTGTTATTTATTCTGTTGTAGAGTAATTCTCTATCTATTTCCAATCCTATTTTTACAATATTAAAACTTCTTTTTTTCTTTTCTTTCTTCCGGAAAGAAGAAAATGTTTTATTAGTAGAATATATTATCTCCAAAGCACGCATGAGTCGCTGAGGATTTTTTGTATCTATTTCATTAAAGTAAATAGAATCCTTTTCTTTTAATTCTTCTTGCAAAAATTCTATTCCATTTTTTTTGTAAAGTGAAATTACTTTCTCCCTAATTTCAGAAGGAATTTCCGGCATTTTATCAAAACCTTTGCAGATGGCATCAATATATAAACCGGAACCTCCAGTCATTATAATTTTATCGTTTTTTCGGAATAGGTCTTCTATTTTAAGGATTGCATCTTCTTCAAATTTCCCAACATTATAATCTTCCGAAACAGAAAGGTGTTGGATAAAATGATGTTTTACTTCTGAAAGTTCTTTTGCAGATGGAGGAGCAGCACCAATAAGTAACTCTTTGTAAAACTGCCGAGAGTCGGCTGAAACAATTTCTGTGTTATACTGTTTTGCAAGTTGTATGCTAAGGGAAGTTTTGCCGATAGCGGTAGGTCCTAAAACAACAATAAGTGTTTTAGTCTTCATAATCGTTAAATTCGTCAAAATCTTCAAAGGCATCTCCATAAGGGTCAAACTCCTTTTTTTCTTTTTCCTCTTCAAATTTTATTTCGGGAGCTTCTTTTGGCATTTCTCCAACAATAAGATCGCATCCACTTTTCAATCCTTCATTTTCTTCAACAAACTGAATATGAAACCTCCACATGTTTAGGAAATCGTACACATATATAAGTTGAGATTCTGGAGAATGTAATACAGAAGAAATAATCATTTGATTCATTGTAATTACTTCATTTCCTTTTTCGGAAGTATCAAAAAGAGGGATTTCCTGACCTAAATCTAAATTTGTATCTGCAATGTAGAAAGAAGCCATTTCAAATTCATTTAGATTAAAATGTTTTATAATTTCTTGATGTAGCTGTTCTAAATTTAATTCAGAATCTAATACAAGTTCTCTTATTACATCCTGTTTGCTTTCTAATGTGATTCTTAACTTAATCATTACTGTTCAGATTAATTTCTTTTGCTTTCATTTTCATAAACTCAATTGCTGATTCTTTATCGTTTTTTATTTTTCCATCTAATATAGCATCTTTTAAGGAGTTTTTTAAAATACCTACTTTCTTTCCTGCAGCTATGTTGAATATTTTCATGATTTCTCCACCACTAATTGGAGGTTGCCAGTTACGGATATGGTCTTTTTCTTCAATTTCTTTTAGTTTTAATCTAACTAATTTGAAGTTATCGATATATTTTTCAACTTTTTTAGGATTTTTTGATGTGATATCTGCTTCACAAAGTGTCATTAAATCATCTATATCATCTCCTGCGTCAAAAAGTAAACGCCTAATTGCAGAATCAGTTACAATATCTTGTGCAAGTACAATTGGGCGTAAATGAAGTGTTACTAATTTCTGCACATACTTCATTTTTTCGTTTAAAGGAAGCTTTAATTTCTTGAAAATTCGGGGAACCATTTTACCTCCTAAAAATTCGTGACCATGAAAAGTCCAACCATGACCATCTTCAAATCTTTTAGTTTGAGGTTTAGCAATGTCATGTAAAAGTGCCGACCAAATAAGCCATAGGTTATTCGTCTTTTTTCGGATATTATCTATTACCTCCAAAGTATGGTAGAAGTTATCTTTATGTGCAAATTTTCCTTTTTTCTCTATTCCCTGTAGTTCTACTATTTCCGGGAAAAATTGATGTAAAAGGTTGGTGTTAAAAAGTAATTTTAAGCCAATCGAAGGATTTTTGGATAAAAGAATTTTATTCATTTCTTCTGTAATTCGTTCTTTCGAAATAATAGATAATCGCTCTGCATTTTTGTAAATAGAGTTATATGATTCTTCTTCAATCTCGAAATTTAATTGGGATGAAAATCGGATGGCACGCATCATTCTTAATGGGTCATCAGAATAAGTGACATCCGGATTTAGAGGGGTTTTAATACATCTCGCTTTTAAATCAGCAATACCGTTAAAAGGATCTACTAATTCTCCAAAAGATTCGGAGTTTAAAGAAATAGCCATTGCGTTTATAGTGAAATCTCTTCTGTTTTGATCGTCTTGTAGAGTACCGTTTTCTACAATAGGTTTTCTACTGTCAGAACGGTAAGACTCTTTTCTGGCTCCTACAAATTCGTAATATTCTCCCTTGTAATTAATCATAGCTGTTCCAAAATTTTTGAAGTATTTTACATCTATTTTTCCTCCCAATTTTCTCCCCACTTTTTTAGCAAGGTCAATTCCTGAACCTACACAAACAAAATCGATATCGGTTTTATTTTGTTTTCGGTTTAAGAGTGTGTCACGGACAAAACCACCCACTACATAGGTTTCTAAATTAGCGTTTTCTGCTACTTCAGATATAGTTTTGAAAATGGGATTTGTAAGATGTTTTTTTAAATTCACTATCGTAGTTTTGTTATACTTCCGTCTTTTTCTATTTTTATAATAGTAGAAGGATTTTCTCTTGTTTGATTTTGCCGCAAATTTACTATATAATCTGCATTATTTTTAATCTCATCTGAAATATCTGAAAACTGTTTTGGGTTATTAATTCCACTGATATTTGCAGAGGTAGAAACAATGGCTTTTCCGAATGAATGTATTAGTTTTTTACAGAATTCGTCTTGTACTATTCGGATAGCTGCTGTTCCGTCATCTGAAAGTAGATTACTTGATAATCCTGTTACATTTTGGTATATTACCGTAGTAGGGTTGGAAGTTATATCTATTTTAGGAATGTGATTGGTAAGTTTTTGTAGCATGTTTTCATCAGCAACTAAGCTGATAAGTACTTTGCTTTCTTCTCTTTGTTTTATGTTGTAAATCTTCTGTACTGCTTCCGGATTTGTAGCATCACATCCCAATCCCCAAATGGTATCTGTAGGATAGAGGATGACTCCCCCGGATTGTAACACTTTAAGTGCTGTTGTAATTTCGTTTTCCATTTTATAAGGAAGTGTATATTTTGTGCAAATTTTGTGCTACTTTTTCATCTGTAAAATTTTGTGAGTATTTATATCCTTCTTCTATCATCTGTTGGCGTAATTTACTATCCGACTTTACTGTTGTAATGGCTGCTGTAATCTCGGAAACAGAGAGTGGATTAATGTAGATAGAATGATTTCCTCCGGTTTCGGAAAAGCATCCACCTTTGCTGGTAATTACGGGAGTTTTACAGAATAAGGATTCTAATATTGGAATTCCGAATCCTTCAAAAACAGAAGGGTATATCATTATTTCTGCCTTTTGGTAGATGGCCGCCATTTCTTCTAACTCTAATCCTGAAAGGAATGTAATTCTGTTTTGTAAATTATTATCAGAAATATACTTTTGGCATTTATTTTTGTAGTCTGTACCCTTACCAATAACTACCAATTGTTGTGTGGGTAATTCCTTTATACTTTTCAGTATAGTTAGTAGGTTTTTACGCTCTTCAATAGTACCTACATTGAGTAGGAAATTTTGAGGGAGTTTGTATTTTTTGAAAACTTCTATTATCTTCTCTTCCGAAATAGAGGACTGAAATACTTTATTACAACCTTGGTATACTACTTCAATTTTAGTTGCTTCTATTTTGAGGAACTCAATAATATCGGATTTGGTTTGCTGGCTTATAGCTATAATTTTATCGGCCCTATTGCAGGCAGACTGAAACTTTTTAAGATATATTTTCCGGTCGATAGCAGAAAATAAATGAGGATAACGGATAAAAATAAGATCGTGAATAGTAACTACCGATTTTATATTTGTTTTTTCAATAGCTAAGGGAAGTTCGTGAGATAAACCATGAAAAATATCTATTTCATCTTGTTGTAAATCTTTTACAATATCGGAAGTTCTCCAATAATTTTTGAAAAGGTTTCCTAAAAAGGAAAATGGAGTACGGACAAAAGTATTCTCCCTATTTTGTAAAAAAGAAAGACGAATATTTTCTTTTGCTTTTGGGGTATATAGAAAGTACTGATTTAAAGGAAAATGTTTGGATAGGACACGAATGCTGTCACGGGAGTAATTCCCTAAGCCAGTAGAGTTGAAAAAGGCTCTTTTTGCATCAAATCCTATTCTCATTATACAGATACATTATAAGTACGGAGTGCATCATTTAAAGAAGTTTTCTTGTCGGTACTATCTTTCCGTTTGCCAATAATAAGTGCACAGTTTACTCCAAAAGTACCCGCAGGAAATTCTTTGTTGTAAGTGCCCGGAATAACAACAGAACGTGATGGAATAATTCCTTTGTGATATACTGGAGAATCTCCACTCACATCAATAATTTTGGTGGAAGCAGTTAGCACTACATTGGCCCCCAAAACAGCTTCTTTCTCAATTTTTACACCCTCCACCACAATGGAACGCGAACCGATAAAAGCATCATCTTCAATAATAACAGGAGCGGCCTGAATAGGTTCCAACACACCGCCAATACCAACACCTCCCGAAAGGTGAACATTTTTACCGATTTGAGCACAACTACCCACAGTAGCCCAAGTGTCCACCATGGTTCCACTATCCACATAAGCTCCTATATTGACATAGGAAGGCATTAGGATAGCTCCTGGAGCAAGGAAAGCTCCGTAACGAGCGATAGCATGAGGAACAACACGAACACCTAACTCTTTGTATCCTGTTTTTAATTTCATTTTGTCGTGAAATTCAAGAGGACCTGCTTCAATGGTTTCCATTTTTTGGATAGGGAAATACAAGATAACGGCTTTTTTTACCCAATCGTTTACTTTCCATCCTTCATTGGAGGGTTGTGCGGTTCGTAGTCTTCCTTTGTCAATTTCTTCTATTACAGTTCTGATTGCGTTTTGCGCATCATCAGTGGAGAGTAATTCTCTATTGTTCCAAATATGTTCTATTGTGTGTTGTAGATTTTGCATAATGAGGCAAAGATATAAATTCGTTTGTAGTTGTTTGTTTTTAGTAGACAGAAAAAATAATTAAGTATTTGTACTGAAGAGGTCGTAAATTCCATAAGATTTATTAAGTTTGTCATCCGAAAAATTATTATATGAAAAATCTGTTTTATCTTCTTTTGGTTTTTGTTTTCACCTCTTGTGGAATTTCTTCAGTGGTAGTAAATGTGCAAAGGCCGGCAGATATTTCTGTTCCTCAAAATATCCAAAAAGTAATAGTAGCCAACAGAAGTACTCCAGAAAAAGGGAATTTGGCCAATAACATTATAGAAGGATTGATAACAGGAGAAGGAATTGGTTCTGATAAAAAAGGTTCGGGATATTGTGTAATGGGTCTTGTTGAAATGCTTGCTGGCTCTGATAGATACGAACTAAAAAATTCTGGAGAAGTTGATTTAAAAGGAACAGGAACCTCTACTTTTCCACCACTACTTAGTTGGGATGAAGTGAATTCATTATGTGAATCCTATGGAGCGGATGCGATAATTGTACTGGCTACATTTGACTCAGATTCTAGATTATTTGAAGGGAAATCGGTTGTGAGAACAAAAAAAATAAAAGGGGTGAAAGTAAGAGAGGTAAAATATCCTGTTACATTAATAATGGAGATTACCTCAGGATGGAGAATATATGATGCTACAAATAAAAAAGTAGTTGATGTAAATACTTTTACAGAAGTACAAGAATACAAAGAATGGGGAAGTAGTTATGAAGATGCCCGTTCTCATTTACCATCACAAAGAAGAGCCTTGAAAGGAGCTGGAAATTTCTCTGGAAAACAATATGGGTTTAGGATTTCACCAATTTGGGTGAGAGTGAACAGAAGTTATTACTCAGGAAAAGGAGATGAACTAAAATCAGCAAAACAAATGGTAAAAAGAGGGGATTGGGATTCTGCAATAAAAATATGGAAAGGGCTTATAGATAATTTGGATGTAAAAATTGCCAGAAGAGCATATTTCAATTTGGCACTTGCCGCAGAAATAAAAGGGAAATTAGATGTTGCAATAGAATATGCTGAAAAATCAAGAAATATGGGAGAGAAAAAAGCTTCCGCTTATATAAATACTTTACGCCTTAGGAAACAAGATGAGGCAAAATTAAAACAACAATTAAATAACTAAAAACAAAAAATTATGGAAAATCAGGGATTACCAAAAGTATTGGTATTAGGACTAGTAGGAGTTATATTATTATTCATATTCGGATCGAGTATGTTTGTAACCATTAATCCAGGACAAAAAGGAGTGTTGTTTGAGACACTTGGAGAAGGATTAGATAAAGAAACAGTTTACGGACAAGGATTGCATATAATAGCTCCTTGGAACGATATGATTGTTTATGATGTGAAAGAAACAGAAACATTCGAGAAAATGGAAGTACTATCGAAAAACGGACTTTCAATTAAAATTGATTTATCTATTTTACATCATCCTGTACAGGATAAAATTGGTTACTTGCACGATAATATTGGAAAGAATTACTTAGAAAAAATTATAAAGCCAGCTGTAAGATCGGTAACCAGAGAGGTGATTGGTAACTATTTGCCAGAAGAACTTTATTCTACTAAAAGAACAGAGATTGAACAGGAAATTTATGATCAGACAAATGAAATTGTT
>JABGSE010000027.1 GCA_018647945.1 Flavobacteriales bacterium
ATTCCAGGTAGTCGTTCACAAACAAAAGGTTGGGGGCTTACAGAGTATCGAAATTTGGTGAGAAAATATCAAGGTGAAGATATTAATATTGTTGAAACTACCGATGAACGTCAAATAGTTCCTCTACTAAGGGAAGCTCTGAGTGTGATTGATAAGAATTAGTGAATAAAATTAATTATTGAATAAATAAAAACCCACTCATTTGAGTGGGTTTCTTTTTGGTGGACCTCTCGGTCCCAGTTTCGAACTTTTTTAGAAAATTATTTAGTAAGTTTGATTCATGAAAAAAATATTATTGACTTTTTTTTGTTCGTCTATTTTATTCTCCTGTAATAATTATAGTAATGAATATGAAAAGAATCTAGACCACTTTAAACATTTAATTAAGGATATCAATATTTATTTTATTGACTCTATACAAGATACTCTTGCAATATCAGATTATTATACTGAAGATTTTATTTTTTATTCATATCCAGCAGGTCATAAGAAAGGAGTGGAGACTAGTAAATCTGACTATATTCAGAACCTTAACCAAATGAAGAAAATGAATATGTCAATTAATATTGGTCACTCAATTTATTTGCCGGGAATTGATAAAGACTCATATAAATTGGATGGAAGTGTCAGAATTTATTATGGAGCTATTCTATCTATTGATACAAGTACTGTTGAATTTTCTGGCTATCAAACAGTAGATTTTAGAGATGGTAAAATTTTAGCAATTTGGGAGTGGGCAGATTATGGTGGTGTAAGCACTCAATTAAATGAATTGATGAAATAGAAAAACCCACTCAAATGAGTGGGTTTTTATTTGGTGGGCCTCTCGGTCCTTATTTCGAACTTTTTTAAAATTATAATTTCAAAAAAAACCGTATAATTGCAAACGAAATGAAACAGTTTTTTAAAAATATCATCTTAATTCCTATGGCAATATTTACTTTGCTATTATCAATGGGAATGCATGTTACCAAGATTCAATGTACTAAGGGTGATAGAGTGTTTGTTGGAACTGATGTTTCAACTTGCAAGATGCAAGAAAAAACAACATCTTGTTGTAAGAAAAAGAAAATTGTAAAATTTTGTAAATATTCTCAAAAAGAGGAAAAACCTCAAAAGGAATCAAAATTATTACAATTTGACTTTGAAACTGTAAAATGTCAATGTGGTGAGTCAGTTGACTTTTCTGCTTCTCTTCCGTTTTTAACATTATTGTACGAATATTATCAGATGTCAGAATCTGAATTATTTACTATAAATCATTATGCTGATGCGCCACCTCTGGTGAATAAGCCCATATTGTCCCAATTACAGTCTTTCCTTCTATAAGGTTTAGTTTTTTACAATCCTATTTAGTTCAGTAATAATTCTTACAGACTAATTAGGTTATGTTTCATTATTTTGAAGCATAAGTAACTACTAATTTAAAATCTTATAAAAATGAAAAAAATATTATCAATTGCAATAGTGTTGATTGCAACAAATACATTAACAGCACAAGCACAAAACCCTTTACTAATACCTGATACATTAACAGGACCGACTTACAATTTATCTGTTGATTATGATTCTGTAGAAATTTACCCAGGAATATATACTCAGACTGCTGGAGTAAATGGTGCAATTCTTGGTCCTACTCTTATTGTTAATAATGGTGATGTAGTAACTATGAATGTTGAAAATAGGTTGATAGATACAACTACTATGCATTGGCATGGCGTTCACCTTCCTTCAGCAATGGATGGGGGGCCTCATTCTACAATCTTTCCTAATACAACTTGGAGCCCTACTTGGACTTCTATGGATAGAGCATCAACAATGTGGTATCATCCTCATTTACATCACAAAACCTATAAACATGTAATGATGGGAGTTTCTGGATTAATAATTAACAGAGATGCGGATGAAGCTGCTTTAGCTTTGCCTAGAACTTATGGAGTAGATGATATCCCATTAATATTACAAACAAAAGTAATGGATGCCAGTTATCAGATTGATGTAAATATGATGAATAGCGCTATGGATACTTTGTTTTTAGCAAATGCAACTAGAAATGCATATTTTGATGCTCCAGCACAAGTTGTAAGGTTCAGAATATTAAATGGTTCTCCTATGCGAGTTTATAATTTAGGATTAAGTAATGGGAATGATTTTTGGGTAATTGGTTCTGATGGAGGATTGCTTTCTGCAC
>JABGSE010000028.1 GCA_018647945.1 Flavobacteriales bacterium
AACCAGAACCTGAGCCAGAACCAGAACCTGAGCCAGAACCAGAACCTGAGCCAGAACCAGAACCTGAGCCAGAACCTTATCCAGAACCTGAGCCGGAGCCGGAACCAGAACCAGAACCAGAACCTGAACCTGAACCTGAGCCGGAACCTGAGATTAAAATAAAAGAAAGTCTTGATCAAGAAAAGACAAATACAAAACTTGATTCAGGTTTAAAGAAAACAAAAGAGAATTTTTTTAGTAGAATTTCCCGAGCAGTTGCAGGTAAATCTACCATAGATGAATTGGTATTGGATGATATTGAGGAAGCTTTAATTACATCTGATATTGGAGTTGATACAACGCTTAAAATAATTGAAAAATTAGAAGAAAGAGTAGAAAGAGACAAGTACATTAACTCATCTGAATTAAATGATTTTCTGAAAGAGGAAATTTCAAATTTAATGAAGGATAGTTATGATGAAATTCCAGAAGTAGATGGACCTTATGTAATAATGGTAGTAGGAGTAAATGGAGTAGGGAAAACAACCACAATTGGAAAATTAGCTCATCAATTTAAAAAGGAAGGTAAAAAAGTAGTGTTAGGAGCTGCTGATACTTTTAGAGCTGCTGCTGTGGATCAATTGGTTATTTGGTCCGAAAGAGTAGGGGTGGATATTGTAAAACAAGATATGGGTTCCGATCCTGCTTCTGTTGCTTTCGATACGCTTCAATCTGCAAAAGCAAATAATGCAGATGTAGTAATTATTGATACTGCAGGTAGATTACACAATAATGTAAATCTAATGAAGGAATTAGGGAAAATAAGAAATGTAATGAGTAAAGTTATTCCAAATGCACCACATGATGTAATGCTAGTTTTGGATGCATCTACAGGACAAAATGCTATAGAACAAGCTACACAATTTACAGCATCTACTGAGGTGAATTCTATAACGCTTACCAAGTTAGATGGTACAGCAAAAGGTGGTGTTGTCATTGGTATTTCTGATCAATTTAATATTCCAGTTCGATATATTGGGGTTGGAGAAGGAATAGAAGACCTTCAACAATTTGCTAAAACTGAATTTATTGATTCTTTATTTAAAAAATAGATGAGAACAAGAAAATTCAAAAAAAATAAGATTAATGTAATCACATTGGGTTGCTCTAAGAATTTGTACGATTCGGAAGTATTGATGGGACAATTAAAAGCAAATAAAATTGCGGTAGAACATCAATCCGAAAAGGATGACTCTAATATTGTAGTGGTAAATACTTGTGGATTTATCGACAATGCAAAAGAGGAATCGGTAAATACTATTTTGGAACAAATTAGGAGAAAGGAAAATGGAGAGATAGAAAAACTATTTGTTACAGGATGTTTATCGGAAAGGTATAAGCCAGATTTGGAAAAAGAAATGCCAAATGTAGATGAGTTTTTTGGTACAAGAGATTTGCCAAGATTATTAAAATCGTTAGGTGCGGATTACAAACACGAATTAGTTGGAGAAAGATTAACTACTACTCCTACACATTATGCTTACCTGAAAATATCGGAAGGTTGCGACAGGAAATGTTCTTTCTGTGCCATTCCACTTATGAGGGGAGGACATAAAACCACTCCAATAGAGGATTTAGTATTAGAAGCAGAGAAACTTGCGGTTAAAGGAGTAAAAGAATTGATTCTGATTGCGCAAGATTTAACTTATTACGGTCTGGACTTGTACAAGGAAAGAAAACTTGCCGAACTAATGACAAAACTTTCGGAGGTAGAAGGAATAGAGTGGATCAGGATACACTATGCCTTTCCAACAGCATTTCCAGTGGATGTGTTGGAAGTAATAAAAAATAATCCAAAGATTTGTACTTATTTGGATATTCCCCTTCAACATGTTTCAGATAATTTATTGAAGTCCATGAGGAGAGGTACTACAATGAAAAAGACAATGGATCTTATAAAAAAGTTTAGAGAAAATGTTCCAGGAATTACTATTCGAACTTCTTTAATTGTAGGTTATCCTGGAGAAACTGAAAAAGAATTTCAGGAACTATTGGATTTTGTACAACACAGTAAATTTGATAGATTAGGAGTGTTTACTTATTCTCATGAAGAAAATACACATGCTTATAATTTGGAAGATGATGTACCTCAAGATGTGAAACACCAAAGAGCAGAAGATGTGATGGACTTACAATCTTCTATTTCGTACGACATGAACCAAGAAAGAGTAGGGAAAACCTACAAAGTACTTTTCGATAGGAAAGAAGGAGATTTCTTTATTGGTAGAACAGAATTTGATTCTCCAGATGTAGATAATGAAGTAATTGTAAATGCAAAGGAATTTTATGTAAGGATAGGAGATTTTGCCAATATTAAAATTACCAAAGCCGATCACTACGATTTGTATGGGGAAGTAGTTTCTTAGAAAGTGTTTCTTTGTTAAATAGTATTATCTTCTCACCTTTTTAAGGGAGATGTCCGCAGGACAATGGGGTAAAATAGATGCTTGTCATTCCGAACATAGATATTTGTCATACTGCACAAAGTGAAGAAACGTTTTTCGTTCGACAAAGTCAATCTCATCGGAATTAAAAAAATCTCCTATTATAAGCTACTGACAGTTTCAACGCTATAACAAACAAATAAACATTTTCACAAATAAACATTTTCTCTTTCTACTACAAATCAAAAAACTATATTTGCATACTAAAAATTAGGGAGTTATACAAAGATGAGTAAATACAAGGAATACAAAGGCTTAAATTTACCAAACATACACAAGGAAGTACTGAGGGATTGGAACGAAAAAAATATCTTTCAAGAGTGTATTTATAGTAGTGAGGGGAAACCAAATTTCACTTTTTATGAAGGGCCTCCTTCTGCAAATGGAATGCCAGGTATTCATCATGTGATTGCTCGTACCATAAAAGATCTATTCTGCCGATATAAGACTCTAAAGGGGTATAAGGTAAATCGAAAAGCGGGTTGGGATACTCATGGATTACCCGTAGAATTAGGAGTAGAGAAAAACTTAGGAATTACCAAAGAAGATATCGGAAAAAACATCTCTATTGAGGATTATAATAAAGCATGCCGAACAGATGTAATGAAATACAAAGGGGAGTGGGAAAAACTTACCAATGAAATGGGTTATTGGGTAGATATGGATAAACCCTACCTTACTTACGACAATAAATATATTGAAAGTGTTTGGTGGCTACTTTCAGAGCTTCATAAAAAAGGATTACTTTATAAAGGTTTTACAATTCAACCCTATTCTCCTAGCGCAGGAACAGGGTTAAGTACTCATGAGTTAAATCAGCCAGGTTGTTATCGTGATGTAAAAGATACTTCTGCAGTGGCTATGTTTAAAATTGTAGAGGACGATAAATCATCTTTCCTTTTTGACGGGGAAGAGGAACTTTCCTTTATCGCCTGGACAACTACTCCTTGGACTCTTCCATCTAACACATCACTTGCGGTAGGTAAAAAGATTACTTATGTAAAAGTAAGTACATTTAATTCCTATACTTCTAAACCTATTACCATTGTGATGGCAAAAGATTTACTACATAAGTATTTTACAGAAGGAATTTCACTTTCAGATTACAAATCAGGAGATAAACAACTTCCGTACAAGATTGTAGAAGAATATAAAGGAGAGGAGTTAAATGGAATAAATTATCATCAATTACTTCCTTATGATCAACCTAAAGATGGAGAAGCTTTTAGAGTGATTTTAGCAGATTTTGTAACTACAGAAGATGGAACAGGTATTGTTCATCTTGCTCCTTCTTTTGGTGCAGACGATAATTTGGTAGCCAAACAAAATGGAATTGGTTCCCTTACCTTGGTAGATGGGCAAGGAA
>JABGSE010000004.1 GCA_018647945.1 Flavobacteriales bacterium
AATAAGATAATACCTGTTAAAAGTGTAGTAACATTGGCATCAATAATTGATGTATAAGCAGATTTATATCCATCCGAAATTGCTAATCGTATACCTTTCTTATTTGCAAGTTCTTCTCTAATTCTTTCATAGATAAGTACATTTGCATCTACCGACATACCAATTGTAAGTACAATACCCGCAATTCCAGGAAGTGTCAACACAGCTCCTAATGAAGCAAGAACTCCAAAGATGAAGAATATATTTGCAAGTAATGCAATATTCGACACAATTCCCGCTCCACTATAATATAAAATCATATACGCTAAAACCAAAAGTAAAGCAATCATAAATGATTTCAATCCAGAATCGATTGAATCTTTTCCTAAAGAAGGACCAACAATTGCTTCTTGTGTAATATTTGCAGGAGCAGGTAATTTACCCGACTTCAATACATTGGCTAAATCTTTCCCTTCATTTACATCAAAATCTCCTGAAATTGAGGATCTCCCATTTGGAATTTCTTCATTTACAGTTGGCCACGATTTTGCATATCCATCCAAAACAATAGCAATTGATTTCCCTGTTTTTCTTCCACTTCCATCAGCAATACATCTTGGATCATTTCTCCATTCTGAAGCTTTTCCTGTATATTCCTTCCATTTATTAGCTCCATCAGAATTCATATTCATAGAAACTGAAACTCTTCCATTTTCCATAACTTGACTAGCATCTTCTACAATACCACCATCCATTATGTAAGTATTGTTAACTCCTGATTTTCTTAAGGCAAGTAATACAAAAGATTTTTTAGTAACATCATTTGGACTAAATCCATACACAAATTTAATATCAGAATCAAAATGATTCATAAAATCAATATCATTAATGTATGAGTTTACTGTTGCAGTATCTTTCAATGCTACATAACCTACAATCGGTCCTGAATTTATTTGCCCATTCTGACTATTGACATTTGGATACACCAATGAAAACCAAGGATTTTCTTCAGCAAACTTTTCGGCTGCCTCATCTGTAGATAAAGTATCCGAATTAGAAGTTGTATCGGAATCATCAACTAATTCAGTTGTATCTATTTCAAATCCTGCATTAATAGCTAAATAATCATTAGCAGCTTGTAAATCTTCAAATACTTCTATAAATTCAAAAGTTTCCCAAAACTCCAATTGAGCAGAAGATTGTAATAATTTCTTTGCTCTTTCTGGATCTTTAATTCCAGGAAGTTCAACAATAATTCTACCAGGAACATTTGTTTTTTGGATGTTAGGTTGTGTAACCCCAAAACGGTCAATTCTACTTCTTAAAATTTCAAATGAACTTTCTATAGCATCATCCGTTTGTTTCTTTATTTCTTCTAGAATTTGCTCGTTAGTAGCGTCTCTAGGGAAAATCTCTTCTCTATTTCTGGAGTGAAAAATGTCAGATAATGAAACTGAATCTGGAAATGCATTTCCAAATAATTCAACAAAACCAAGCTGACTTGATTCCTGAGCTTTCGTTGCCGTTTTAATTGCAGTTCTGAAATTTTCATCCGTTCTTTTATTTGCAAGTTCAATAATTACATCTTTTACCGAAACCTCCAAAGTAACATTCATCCCTCCCTTTAAGTCAAGTCCTAAGTTTATTTCTCTCTCCTTACATTCCTGGAAAGTATACATTCCAAGCCAAATATCCAATTGTTCTACTGTTTCTAAATCTACAGAAATAGATTTAATGTACTCGTTTTGTAAATTTTCCAGAATAATATCTCTATTTTTTATGTAATTATTCTTTATCTCATCCTTTAAAATTTCAATTTCTGAAGAATCAGTATTAATTGAATCTACTCTTACTAAATCTGTAGATAAATTTTCATCTATTTGTGTCAACGCATATTCTGCTGCATCATCTTCAATCCCACTCACCTTCCAAGTAAATGACAATTGATATAAACATACAATTGCAAAAAGGATAGCTAAATATAATATTGGTTTTCTACTTTTCATAATTTTTATTAAATCTTAATTTTTTCGAACTGCAAATATAAACTTTCATATCTATTAAACAAAAACAGATTGATTCATTTTTTAATGATAATATTTTAAATAATTTTCGTTTTCTTTGCAGTCTAATTTTTTAATGATGAAAAAGATATTTTTTACGATTTTATTACTTACTTTTTTTTGTAAATTTTCTTTTTCACAAATCAACTTTACTAGAGATACTACTCCAAATATAATTGTCAATTCAGACGCATTAAAATCTGCTTGGAATGGAGGTATAAACTCTGCCCAATTTTCTGAAATTGACCTCAATTTAGACGGAATAAAAGACCTAATTACATTTGACAGAAGTGGGAATAAACTTACACCTTACTTAAATATCAATGGGAAATATGTATTTTCTCCCCAATTCAGGAAGCATTTTCCTGAGCTAAAAAATTGGGTAATTTTAGAAGATTACAACTGCGATGGAAAGAATGATATTTTCACTTATTCTACAGCAGGTATTGCTGTGTACCAAAATACTTCCGTAAATTCTCTTTCATTTACTCTAGCATCTCCTCTACTTTTAAATTCTGTAAGTGGTATAAATATTTATGTTAGCCCTATGGATTTACCAGCATTTACAGATGTAGATTATGATGGAGATATTGACATTCTTACTTTCGATTCTTTTGGATGGTTTGTAAATTATTTTAAGAATACATCAATAGAAAATTATGGAAACTGTGATAGTTTGATATACGAAAGTACTACTGGCTGTTGGGGTAATTTTTATGAAGGTTTAAATACATATATTTTAGATTGTTATAATTGCCAATGCCCTCCAATAACAAATGGTTCTTCCTCCAAAAAAGGAGTCCATGCCGGATCATCATTACTAGCAATTGATGTAGATGGAGACAATGATAAAGATCTAATTTTAGGTGATGTTAGTTACAATAATTTGAATTTACTGATAAATGGAGGGGACAATCAAAATGCTCATATCATATCGGTAGACACTGCTTTTCCTCAAAATTATTCCAATACCATTCCTGCAGATATTCATATTTTCCCATCTGCCTTTTATTTGGATTTAACTAGTGACGGAATACAAGATTTGGTTATCACCACAAATATGCAGAACAATTCTGAAAATTTTGAAAGTTGCTGGATTTATGAAAATGATGGGACATCAACAAATCCTGATTTTAACTTTATACAAAAAGATTTTATACAATACGAAAGTTTAGATTTTGGAGAAGGATCATATCCTACTTTTTATGACTATAATGGAGATAGTTTAATAGATTTATTTGTTGGTAACTATGGTTATCATGACCCGACAGGAACACCAATTTCTAAAATCGCACAATATCAGAATACAGGAACTCTTCAAAATCCTGAATTCACTTTAATAACAGATGATTTTGCAGGAATTTCTAATATTAATCTGAACACTGTTTTAAATAGCCCAGCACTAAATTTATGTCCAACCTTTGGAGATTTAAATGGTGATGGAAAAAAGGATTTAATAGTTGGAGATTCAGATGGGAAAATTCATCTTTTTACAAATAATGGAAGTTCATTTAATATTTCTACACCAAACCTTGCAAATATAGATATGGGTTATTTTGCTTCTCCTCAGATTATTGATATAAACAGAGATGGATTAAATGACTTAATAATAGGCGAAAAAGGAGGAACAATTTCATATTTTGAGAATAAAGGGACACAAACAAATCCAGATTTCTCTACAGAATATACAAATTGGGGAGGAATAGATGTAGACTCTATTTACATAAGTAATGGATTTAGCACTCCAAATATAATTGATATTAATGGAACATATCATTTATTTATAGGATCATATTCTGGTAAAACATATTTATACTCTAATATAGATGGAAATTTATATGGTATATTTACAGAATTAAATACAATAAATAATAATGTTTGGGAAGGAGGTAAATCATCTGCTGCATTAACAGACATAAATGATGATAATCTAGTTGATATTATTATTGGAAATCAATGTGGAGGACTTGCTTATTTTAAAGGAGATACAACAACTAATACTTCAACTTCTGAAATCTACACAACATTTCAAATATACCCAAATCCTGCAACACACATTATATATATAGGTAACAAAAACAAGGAAACGATTAATATTTACAACCCTCTTGGTGATTTGATAATTTCCACAAAAGAAGAAAATATAGATGTTAAAAATCTACCTTCAGGAATTTACTTTGTGAAAGTAAGTAACAAAATATCTCAATTTATTAAGCAATAAAAAAGTCCACCTTTTCAGATGGACTTTAATAAATCTTATTCACAATACTTTTAAGAATCTAAAAGTGAATTTGTTTTCTTTACCCCTTCAGCAGACTCTTTTAATTTTGCCTTTTCATCATCATTTAAATCTAGTTCTACAATTTTTTCAATTCCATTTTTACCTAATATTACAGGGACTCCAATACATAAATCCGATAAACCATATTCTCCTTCTACAAGAACAGAACAAGGGTACATTTTCTTTTGATCGCATGCAATAGATTGAACCAATGAAGAAACTGCAGCTCCTGGAGCGTACCAAGCAGAAGTGCCTAGCATTCCTGTTAAAGTAGCTCCTCCAACTTTAGTAGATTCTAAAACTTCCATTAATCTTTCATCCGTAATAAATTCTGAAACTCTTACAGAATTTCTGCTAGCTAATCTTGTTAAAGGAAGCATTCCTTTATCAGAATGACCACCAATAACCATACCATCTACATCAGAAGAAGGACAATCCATTGCTTCTGCTAATCTGTATTTAAATCTTGCAGAATCTAAAGCTCCACCCATTCCAATAATTCTATTTTTTGGTAAGTTGGTAGTTTGATGTACTAAATAAGTCATTGTATCCATAGGATTACTTACAATAATCAAAATTACATTAGGAGATTGTTTAATTAAATTTTCAGAAACTGTCTTCACAATTCCAGCATTAATTCCAATCAATTCTTCTCTGGTCATTCCTGGTTTTCTAGGTATCCCAGATGTAATTACGGCAATATCACTTCCTTGTGTTTTCGAATAATCGTTAGTACTACCAACAATTTTAGTGTCGAAACCATTTAAAGATGCAGTTTGCATCAAATCCATTGCCTTACCTTCAGCAAAGTTTTCTTTAATATCTACCAAAACCACCTCAGAAGCAAAGTTTTTTATTGCAATATATTCTGCACAACTTGCTCCTACCGCTCCTGCTCCTACTACTGTTACTTTCATTTTTTTGTTTTTGTTTTAAAAATAATATTTATTCGATTTTAAGCGTCAATGTTTGCATACTTAGCATTTGTTTCAATAAATGCTCTCCTTGGTGGAACCTCATCTCCCATCAACATAGAGAATACCCTGTCTGCCTCAGCAGCACTATCAATGGTAACTTGTTTAAGAGTTCTTTGTTCTGGATTTAATGTTGTGTCCCAAAGTTGAATTGCATTCATCTCACCAAGACCTTTATATCTCTGAATTCCAACATTCACATCCTTACCTCCT
>JABGSE010000029.1 GCA_018647945.1 Flavobacteriales bacterium
AGGCCTTTCCTTTAAATCCGTATCTAATTCCCCAACCTCCATAGTCTTTTAGTGGGGAGTATTCCATTGCTTTACATTTTTCAATATCTTCTAACTTTATAGTGTGCGCTTTAAAATGAAAAGGGAAAAATTGATAATGCAATCCTTCTGTACTTACTTTAATCCTTAGTTGAAATGTATAAAACAAAAGAGGAATTCCTATTCCAATCAGTACATAATACAAATTAATTGGGTTCTCATCAAAAGGACTTACAGAAATAATTGGAAATGAGAGTAAAATAACCCACAACCACCATTGTGTAAATCTCTGGTTTTCTTCAAATAGGTATCTCATTATTTAATTTGTTTTAATGCCTGTTTAATTTCTGTTGTTGGAAGTTGACAAACTTTGTTTTCACAAACATAAATCATAGTCACTCCTTCCACATATTTTCCTTTCAAAAGTTCCAAATCACTTTTACCAAAACTGCCAATAAATAATGTATTCGGATTGTAGTTTTTATTTAATTTCATTGTTTTTTTGTGAGCATCCTTTCCAACAACAGCTATTTCATAATAAGGGTTTATAATTTTTAACATTAGTGTAGCGTAATTTGCATATCCGGATGCATAACTATCCATCTCAGGTTTTACATTGTTAAGCATTTTTATACTCATCTGTTTGTAATTTTCATTATCCAAAATAGTTCCCAAATCAAATAGTGAATTTGCCATTACAGAGTTTGAAGCCGGAATTACATTGTCGTTTATTTCCATTTTTCGTGCTACAAGTTCTGGATCTAAATTAGAGGTGAAAAAGAACATTCCGCTCTTTTTATCATAAAAATGGGAAATTGCATATTCAGTTAATTTTTCAGAATAGGTTAGCCATTTTGTGTCGAATGTAGCTTCATATAATCGAATAAATGCAGAAATAGTAAGAGCGTAATCCTCCAAATAGGCATTTATTGTAGATCTTCCGTCTTTATATGAATGTAGTAATTTTCCATCTTCACTCATTTGAGTATTTACAATGAAATCCCCATTTTTTAGGGCTATATCCAAATGATGTTCTTCTCCAAAAGTCATATATGCGTCCACATATCCTTTTAACATTAATGCATTCCAAGAGGTGAGGGATTTATCGTCTAATCCTGGACGAATTCGGGTGTCCCTTTCTTGCATCAATATCGCTTTCCAATTTTCTATTTTTTGTTCTAAATCAGAAACAGATATTTTATGTTTTTTTGCAATTCGTTCTTTACTTTCATTTCGGAGCAGAATGTAATTTCCGTGTTCCCAAAGTCCTTTTCCGTTTATGTTGTAATAGTCTTTAAAAACAGAAAAGTCTTCTGTAATTAGAGTTGTTAATTCCTTTTCATTCCATACATAAAATTTCCCTTCTTCTCCTTCACTGTCCGCATCAAGTGCAGAATAGAATGCTCCGTTTTCTGCTATTAATTCTCTTTCTACAAACTCCAAACTTTCGAAAACCACATCTTTATAAAGAGGGTTTTTATATTTTAAATAGGCATTAGAATACAAACTTACTAACTGTCCGTTATCGTAAAGCATTTTTTCAAAATGAGGAGCTTTCCAATATTTGTCTACCGAATATCTGGAAAAACCACCACCAATTTGGTCGTAAATCCCTCCAAAAGCCATCTTATCTAAAGTGAGCTCTACATGTTCTGATACTTCTAAATTATCGGAGAGATGTGCATATTTTAATAAAAAATTATAAGCGTTTGGCATGGGAAATTTTGGAGCTCCATTTGTTCCTCCTTCTGTATTGTCAAATTTTTCTGACCAAGGGGAAACCATATTATGTAAGTCGTTCCAACTGAAGATCGCTTCCTCTTTATTTTCTACAATATTTTCTACTTGTTGTATGCCTTTAGATAATTTTTCGGCAAATTCTATTACTCTATTTTTATCTGTTTTATAAATATTTGCCATTTTCAGAATTTGCTTTTTCCAATCCTCTTTCCTGAAATAAGTTCCTCCCCAAAAAGGTTGTCCATTCGGTAATGCAATACAATTTAGTGGCCAACCTCCTCTTTGGTTCATCAATTGTACAGCAGTCATATATATCTGATCTACATCTGGTCGTTCTTCTCTATCTACTTTTATACAGATAAAATTGTCGTTCATTATTTTAGCAACTGCTGAATCCTCAAAGCTTTCGTGTTCCATTACATGACACCAATGGCAAGCTGAATATCCTATACTTATAAGTAATAACTTATCTTCCTTCTTTGCTTTTTCTAGAGTTTCCTCATTCCATGGATACCAATCTACAGGATTGTGAGCGTGTTGTAAAAGGTAAGGGCTAGTTTCGTTTACCAGCGAATTTATATATTTATGTTCTGTATTCATTAGAGTATCTTCTGTATTAATTTGGACATTTTCTTGACTGTTGCAGCTGATGTTTAGGAATAGAAATATCCCTAATAAATTTGAGATTTTCATAATTTATCTTTGAATGATTTAATAATCTTTTGTATAATTTTCAAAGAAGTGAGGAATAGTTTCAATTCCTTTTAAGTAATTAAAAATTCCATAGTGCTCGTTTGGTGAATGAATAGCATCTGAATCCAAACCAAAACCAAGCAAGATAGATTTAACACCTAATTCTTCTTCAAAAAGTGCTACAATAGGGATAGACCCTCCACTTTTAACCGGAACAGGTTTCTTACCATAAGTAGTTTCCATTGCTTTGCTTGCAGCAACATAAGCAGGAATATCAGTAGGGGATACATAAGGTTCTCCACCATGATGAGGGGTAACTTTTACACTTACACTTTTAGGAGCGATACTTTTAAAATAGTCAGAGAATAAGGTTGTGATTTCTTCATCTGATTGATTAGGAACCAATCTCATAGAAATTTTAGCATACGCTTTTGAAGCAATTACTGTTTTTGCTCCTTCACCAGTATATCCTCCCCAAATTCCGTTTACATCCAAACTTGGACGAATTCCTGTACGCTCCATAGTCGTGTATCCTTCTTCCCCATGTACCTCAGAAAGGTTCAATGCTGCTTTGTATTTATCCAAAGAGAAAGGAGCTCTTGCAATATCTGCTCTTTCTTCTACTGAAAGTTCAACTACATTATCATAAAATTTTGGAATTGCAATATGATTATTTTCATCTTTCATTTTTGCAATCATTTCACATAAAATATTGATAGGATTTGCTACCGCTCCTCCATATAACCCTGAATGTAAATCTCTATTTGGCCCTGTAACTTCTACCTCTACATACGACAGCCCTTTCAATCCAGTGGTGATAGATGGTGTATCGTTTGCAATTATTCCAGTATCTGAAATTAGGATTGCATTACACTGTAATTTGACTTTATTTGCTTTTACAAAAACACCTAAATTTTCCGAACCAACTTCTTCTTCTCCTTCAATCATGAATTTTACATTACACGGTAAAGTATTAGTATTCATCATTAATTCAAATGCCTTTACATGCATGTAAAATTGTCCTTTATCATCACAGGCTCCTCTTGCAAAAATTGCTCCTTCTGGGTGAATATCCGTCTTTTTAATGACTGGCTCAAATGGTCCGCTAGTCCATAATTCTAAAGGATCGGCAGGCTGCACATCATAATGTCCGTATACCAAAACAGTTGGTAAGCTTGCGTCAATAATTTTCTCTCCATAAACGATAGGATACCCTTCCGTTTTACAAATTTCAATATTATCTGCTCCTGCATCTGTCATTGCTTTTGCTACTGCATCAGCACAGTTTAAAACATCATCACTATAAGCTGGGTCGGCTGAGATAGATGGTATTTTTAAAAGGTCAATTAATTCGTTTATAAACCTGTCCTTGTTCTCGTTTATATAATTATTTATGTGTTCCATTTTTATTTATTTTCTGATAATTCTTTAAGCTTCTCATTCATTAATTCAAACCCTTTTCTAGTTTTTGAATTTAATTGTTTCCAAAGAAATGGAACTAAAATACCCTTAAAAAACTCTTTTTGAATAAGCTTTGTTCGGCTATTATTGAGATCTTCTAATTCAAAAATATGTTCTCCATCAAAAATGCCTGGAATCAATAAATGACCTTGCCATCTTAATTCCTTATTTTCTTTAATTATTAGGCACTTAGGTTTAAATGTCATTTTTTTCGAATCTGGAGGCATAATGGTAACTTGAAAAGTATTATTCGCAATAATCTCACCTGTAATTTCTTTTATAAATGGATTCCAATTAGGGTATTCCTTAAAGTCTGTAAGAATTTTCCAAACTTTATTTATAGAAGCATTTATTGTGATTTCTGTATATAGTTCTTTCATAATTTATTTTATTAGGATTTCTCCTGTCATTTCCATTGGGATTTCTACTCCCATTATTTGTAATATGGTAGGAGCAATATCTCCTAGCTTTCCGTTTTCAATTGTATCAATTCCTGTGTTGATCGCAAAACAAGGTACCATATTTATGCTGTGTGCAGTGTTTGGTGATCCATCAGGGTTTATTGCAAAATCTGCATTTCCATGGTCGGCAATAATGATAAAAGCATAGTCATTTTTTAATCCTGTTTCCACTACTTTTTTAGTGCAATTATCTACTGTTTCTACTGCTTTTATAATGGCATTATAATCGCCTGTATGTCCTACCATATCAGGGTTTGCAAAATTCAGACAAACAAAATCTGTTTCTCCTTTTTCTAATTCTGCAACAATAGTTGTGGTAACTTCTGGCGCACTCATTTCAGGTTGCAAATCGTAAGTTGCTACTTTTGGGGAGTTTACCATTAATCGTTTTTCTCCAATAAATTCTGATTCTCTTCCTCCTGAAAAGAAGAAAGTAACATGAGGATATTTCTCTGTTTCGGCAATTCGAATTTGGGATTTATTGTTTTTTTCTAGTACCTCTCCCAAAGTGTTTTTGATGTTGTCTTTATTGTAAATTACATTTACCTTTTGGTAAGATGCATCATAATTAGTCATGGTGGTATAATGCAAATTTAAAGTGCTCATTCCAAAATCTGGCATATTTTTTTGAGTAAGAACAGTCGTAATTTCTCTACATCTATCCGTTCTGAAATTAAAGCAAATTACTGTGTCATTTTCTTTTATTTTTGCAATTGGATTATCGTTTTCGTCAACAGAAAAAATTGGTTTTATAAATTCATCCGTTACACCATTTTCGTATGAATTTTGGATACTATCCGTCAGGTTTTGAGAAGATTCCCCAATTCCTTTTATGATCACATCATAAGCTAATTTTACTCGTTCCCATCTTTTATCTCTGTCCATTGCGTAATATCTTCCGCAAATTGATGCGATTTTTGCTCCAAATAAATTTTTCTCTAATTTCTGAATAAATCCTTTTCCGCTTTTCGGGTCGCAATCTCTACCATCCGTAAAAGCATGGACGAATACTTTTTCAATTCCTGCTTTATTGGCTAATTCGCACAATTTGTAAAGGTGTTTTTGATGAGAATGAATTCCTCCATCCGACACCAATCCCATTAAATGTAATGCTTTGTTATGTTGTTTTGCATAAGTGAAGGAGGTTTTCAGATTTTCCATTTCAGCAATGGTATTGGTTTCACAAGCAATGTTAATTTTTGCTAAATCCTGATATACAATTCTACCTGCGCCAATGTTTAAATGACCCACTTCCGAATTTCCCATTTGTCCTTTTGGTAATCCAACATATTCCCCAAAAGTCTTCAATTCGCAATTAGGATAATCAGTATAAAGTGAATCAACAAAAGGAGTACTTGCATGGTGTATGGCATCCGATTTTGTTTTATCTCCATGCCCCCATCCATCTAAAATAATAAGTACTGTTTTTTTACCTTTCATTTAGTGCAA
>JABGSE010000030.1 GCA_018647945.1 Flavobacteriales bacterium
CAGACCTCAATTCTATATTAGAACAACTGATGTAACTGGAGAGATTTTCTTACCTGAAGGAACTGAAATGGTAATGCCTGGAGATAACTTAACAATTACTGTAGAGTTAATTGCTGGTGTTGCAATGAGTGAAGGTTTAAGATTTGCAATTAGAGAAGGAGGTAGAACTGTAGGAGCTGGACAAATTACTTCTATAATAGAGTAATCTAAAGTGTTATAGTAAAGTGGAATCCTGGCCGCTTCCATTTGATGTTATACGGGTGTAGCTCAATTGGTAGAGTAGTGGTCTCCAAAACCATTGGTTGGGAGTTCGAGTCTCTCCACCCGTGCAAATTAAAAAAGATAAAATGAGAATAGGTGCATATATAAAAGATTCATTTAATGAATTGCTTCATAAAGTAACATGGCCAACATGGGATGAATTGCAAAACAGTGCTGTTGTTGTTGCTATTGCTTCTTTAATAATAGCTTTGATTGTTTATATAATGGATACAGTTTTTAGTGAGTTGATGCAACTATTTTATAGTTTCTTTTCATAAATGGAAAATACTGTGTCAGAAAATAAATGGTATGTCCTCAGAGTTATGGGAGGAAAAGAAAAGAAGACTCGATTGTTTATTGAGAAGGAGATTGATCGATTGAATTTGAATGATTTTGTAACTCAAATATTGATACCTACTGAAAAAGTTTACCAAATTAAAGATGGTAAAAAAGTAAGCAAGGAAAAGAATTTTTTCCCAGGGTATTTATTAGTTGAAGCAAATTTGACTGGAGAGGTTCCTCATATAATAAAAGGAGTACAAAATGTACTTGGATTTTTAGGAGCGACTAAAGGTGGAGATCCTGTACCAATGAGAGATAGTGAGATAAACAAGATATTAGGTAGAGTAGATGAAATGGCTATGTCAGATGAAAGTGTGAACATTCCATTTGTAGAAGGAGAAACGGTAAAAGTCATAGATGGACCATTTAATAGTTTTAATGCTGAAATTGAAACTATTGATGAACAAAAGAAAAAATTGAAATTAATTGTTAAGATTTTTGGTAGAAAAACTCCATTAGAACTTAATTTCATGCAAGTAGAAAAAATATAGATTAAAAAAAATGGCAAAACAAGTAACAGGAATTATTAAACTACAAATTAGAGGAGGAGCGGCAAATCCTGCACCTCCAGTAGGTCCAGCTCTTGGAGCAAAAGGTGTAAACATTATGGAGTTCTGCAAGCAGTTTAATGCAAGAACACAAGATAAACCTGGTAAAATTGTACCAGTTGTTATTACTGTGTTTGCTGATAAATCATTTGAATTTATCATTAAAACTGCACCAGCTGCATCACAACTTTTAGAAGCTGCAAAAAAGAAAAGTGGTTCTGGTGAACCAAATAGAGTAAAAGTAGCTACTGTAACTTGGGATCAAGTAAGAGCAATTGCTGAAGATAAAATGGCAGATTTAAATGCTTTTAAAGTGGAGTCGGCAATGAGAATGGTAGCAGGTACTGCAAGAAGTATGGGAATTAGAGTTAAAGGAGCTTTCCCAAGTAATTAAAAGATTAAAATAGTAAAAGTACAATGGCTAAATTAAGTAAAAATAGAAAAAATTCTTTAACAAAGATTGATGCTGAAAAAACTTATTCAGTTTTAGAAGCCTCTCAACTTGTGAAAGAAAGTTCAACAGAAAAATTTGATGCATCAATTGACATTGCTGTAAGATTAGGAGTTGATCCGACACAAGCAAATCAAATGGTAAGAGGTGTAGTCGCACTACCTCATGGAACAGGAAAAGATTTAAAAGTATTAGCTCTTGTAACTGCAGATAAAGAAGTAGAAGCAAAAGAAGCTGGTGCTGATTATGTTGGTATGGAAGAATATATTGAAAAAATTAAAGGTGGTTGGACTGATGTAGATGTTATCATTACAATGCCATCTGTAATGGGTAAAATTGGTGCTTTAGGTAGAGTTTTAGGTCCTAGAGGATTGATGCCAAATCCAAAATCTGGAACAGTAACTTTAGAAGTTGGAAAAGCTGTAACGGATGTGAAGAAAGGTAAGATTGATTTTAAAGTAGATAAGTTTGGTATTATTCATGCTTCAGTAGGAAAAGTATCTTTCGATGTAGATAAAATTTCTGAAAATACGGATGAATTATTACAAACCATTGTAAAATTAAAACCATCAGCTGCTAAAGGTATTTATGTGAAAAGTGTAATACTTTCGAGTACAATGGGAGTTGGAGTAACTATAGAATCAAATTCATTAGTTTAAAATATTTAGAATAATATTATAAAAATGACAAAAGAAGAAAAAAATCAGTTTATTGATGTGCTTGATAAAAGTATAAATGAAAATAGTAATTTTTACTTAGCAGATATATCAGGATTAACAGCTGAAGAGGCAAATAATCTGAGAAGATTATGTTTTAAAAGAGAGGTTTCTTTACAAGTTGTAAAAAACACACTTTTGAAAAAAGTATTGGAGAAAAATGATAGTAATTATGATGAGTTGTATGATGTGTTGAAAGGTAATACATCAATCATGTTTACTGATGTTGCAAACGCTCCTGCTAAAGTGATAAAAGAATTTAGAAAGAAACATGATAAACCAGTTTTTAAAGCGGCTCATCTAGATGCTTCTTTTTATATTGGTGAAGAGTACCTTGATACTTTATCAGACCTTAAATCTAAGAACGAACTAATTGCGGAAATTATGATGTTGTTACAATCTCCTGCAAAAAATGTTATCTCGTCTTTACAATCAGGTGGAAATAAATTGTCAGGTATAATCAAAACTCTTTCAGAAAGAGAATAAAAATATAATGCTTCCAACATTAAATAAAATAAATAATTAAAAATAAATAAAATGGCAGATTTAAAAGATTTCGCAGAACAATTAGTTAGTCTTTCGGTAAAAGATGTTAACGAATTAGCTACTATATTAAAAGAAGAATATGGTATCGAACCAGCTGCAGCAGCTGTATCAGTAGCAGGACCTGCTGCTGGTGGAGGTGATGCTGGTGGTGATGACCAAACTGAATTTGATGTAGTTTTAACAGCAGCTGGTGGTGCTAAGTTAGCGGTTGTTAAATTGGTAAAAGAATTAACAGGTTTAGGATTGAAAGAAGCTAAAGCAATTGTAGATAGCGCTCCTAAAGCAGTTAAGGAAGGAGTATCGAAAGATGAAGCAGAAGCTTTGAAAGCACAACTTGAAGAAGCTGGTGCTGAAGTAGAACTTAAGTAGTTCACTTTTTACTTACGATAGGTTTAGATTTTATGGGAACATAAGGTCTAGACCATTTCGTTTTTTTATAGATAACATTTTTTTAACCTAAAACATAGTTCATTGTCAACAATAAATAAGTCCCAAAGAACAAATTTCGCATCCATAGAAAAGCAAATGAATTATCCAGATTTTTTGGATATTCAATTAGAGACATTTAACTCATTCTTTCAAATTGGTACTACAATTGAAGAAAGAAAAAATGAAGGTTTATATACAACCTTTTCTGAGCTTTTTCCTATCACTGATGCTAGAAATAATTTTGTATTAGAATTTATAGACTATACAATTGACCCTCCAAGATATTCAATTGAAGAATGCATTCAGAGAGGTTTAACTTACAAAGTGCCTTTAAAGGTAAAATTAAAACTTTATTGTACCGATCCTGATCATGAGGATTTTGAAACTATTGTACAGGAAGTGTATTTTGGGAACATCCCTTATATGACACAAAAAGGAACTTTTGTGGTAAATGGTGCTGAAAAAGTTGTTGTTTCACAATTACACAGATCTCCAGGTTTGTTTTTTGGACATAGTTTCCATTCTAACGGAACAAAATTATATTCTGCTAGGGTAATTCCTTTTAAAGGATCTTGGATTGAATTTAATACTGATATCAATGATGTAATGTATGCTTATATTGATAGAAAGAAAAAAGTTCCTGTTACAACTCTTTTAAGAGCAATTGGTTTTGAAAGTGATAGAGAAATCTTACAAATTTTTGATTTAGCAGATGAGTTAAAAGTTACAAAAAGTGGATTAAAAAGAGTAATTGGCAGAAAATTAGCTTCTAGAGTATTGAAGTCGTGGGTTGAGGATTTTGTAGATGAGGATACTGGAGAATTAGTTTCTATTGAAAGAAATGAAGTAATAATTGAAAGAGAAACAGAAATTGAGAAAAAACATATTGATGAAATTGTGGATTCTGGTTCTGCTGTAATTCTATTACACAAAGAAGATACTAGCGGTGATCATGCAATTATTCATAATACTTTGCAAAAAGATCCTACAAATTCCTTAAAAGAAGCTGTTGTATATATTTACAGACAATTGAGAAGTGCTGAGCCTCCAGATGAAGCAACTGCTAGAGGAGTAATTGATAAATTATTTTTCTCTGACCAAAGATATAGTTTAGGTCCTGTTGGTCGTCACAGAATTAACAGAAGATTAAAACTTGATATCCCAGAGGATAAATATGTTTTAACAAATGATGATATTATTTCAATTATTCAAAATCTTATTAAACTTTCAAACTCTAAAGTGGATGTTGATGATATTGATCATTTAAGTAACAGAAGGGTAAGAACGGTTGGCGATCAACTTTCAAATCAGTTTTATATAGGACTGAATAGAATGTCCAGAACTATTAGAGATAGAATGAATGTAAGAGATAATGAGGTATTTACTCCTACAGATTTGATTAATGCTAAAACATTATCTTCTGTAATTAACTCATTTTTCGGAACATCACAACTTTCTCAATTTATGGATCAAACAAATCCACTTGCGGAAGTTACTCATAAAAGAAGAGTATCGGCACTTGGTCCTGGAGGTTTAACTAGAGAAAGAGCAGGTTTCGAAGTGAGAGATGTACACTATACTCATTATGGTAGATTATGTCCTATTGAAACTCCTGAGGGACCAAATATTGGTCTGATTTCTTCTTTATGTGTTTTTGCGAAAGTAAACGATTTAGGATTTATTGAAACTCCATACAGAAAAGTAAAGGAAGGAAAAGTAGATTTAAATGAATCCCCTATTTATTTAAGTGCAGAAGAAGAAGAAAATAAAATTATTGCTCAAGCAAATGCACCCATTAATGATAAAGGTGAATTTGAAAATAATACAGTAAAAACAAGACTAGGACACGATTATCCTGTTACAGAGCCAAAAAATGTTAGTTTAATGGATATTGCTCCTAATCAAATAGCCTCTATTGCAGCATCTTTAATTCCATTTTTGGAACATGATGATGCTAACAGAGCGTTGATGGGATCGAACATGATGCGTCAAGCAGTTCCTTTATTGAGAACAGATTCTCCTATTGTTGGTACTGGGCTTGAACCACATGTAGCAAAAGATTCCAGAGCACTTATTAATGCTGAAGGTAATGGAAAAGTTATCTATGTTGATGCGAGTAAAATTACTATTAAGTATAATAAAACTGAACAAGAGAAGTTAATCAGTTTTGATGTAGTAGAGAAAACTTATTTACTTACTAAGTTCTTAAAAACCAATCAGAATACTTGTATAAATATTAAGCCAATTGTAAAAATTGGAGATAAAGTTACAAAAGGACAAGTATTGTGTGAAGGTTATGCAACTGAAAATGGAGAGTTAGCACTTGGAAGAAACCTTAAAGTAGCATTTATGCCATGGAAAGGATATAACTTTGAGGATGCAATTGTACTTTCAGAAAGAGTTGCAAGAGAAGATTTATTTACTTCTTTACACATTGAAGAACATAATGTTGCTGTTAGAGAAACAAAAAGAGGTTCAGAAGAATTGACATCTGATATTCCTAATGTAAGTGAGGAAGCTACAAAAGATTTGGATGAATTTGGTATGATTAGAGTTGGAGCTCATGTAAAAGCAGGAAATATTCTTATGGGTAAAATTACTCCAAAAGGAGAGTCGGACCCAACTCCTGAGGAAAAATTATTAAGAGCGATTTTTGGTGAGAAAGCAGGGGATGTAAAAGATGCTTCATTAAAAGCAAAACCTTCACATGCTGGGGTTGTTATTGGTAAAACTTTATTCTCTAAAACAATTAAGGATAGAAGAATGAAAGCTCAAGACAAAGAAGATCTTGAAGTGATTGATAAGGAGTTTGAAATAGAATCTCATAAACTGAAAAAAGTTTTAGTTGATAAAATTTACCAGATTATTGGAGGTAAATCTTCTCAAGGAATTAAGAATGTTTTGGGTGAAGAGGTAATTGTAAAATCGGTTAAGTTTACGCAAAAAGTGTTAATGCAAGTTGATTTCTTAAGTATAAATCCTAAAAAATGGACAACTAACAAAGATCATAATCAAATTGTTATCAGAATTCTTCAGAACTACATTAAAAAATACAATGAGATTTTTGGTGAGTACAGAAGAGAAAGATTTGCAATTACTGTTGGTGATGAACTTCCAAAAGGAGTATTACAATTAGCATCGGTTTATATCGCTAAAAAGAGAAAAGTAAAAGTTGGTGATAAACTTGCTGGTCGTCATGGAAATAAAGGTATTGTTGCCAGAATTGTAAGAGATGAGGATATGCCTTTCTTAGAAGATGGAACTCCAGTTGATATTGTATTGAATCCACTTGGTGTGCCATCTAGAATGAACCTTGGACAAATTTATGAAACTATTTTAGGTTGGGCAGGAGATGAATTAGGAAAGAAATATTTCACTCCAGTTTTTGATGGTGCAACTATGGATCAAATAAATATTGAATCGGATGCAGCAGGAATTCCAAGATATGGGAAAACTTATTTGTATGATGGTGGAACAGGAGAAAAATTTGATCAACCAGCAACTGTAGGTATCATCTATATGTTAAAACTTGGTCACTTAATTGACGATAAGATGCACGCAAGATCTATAGGTCCTTATTCACTTATTACTCAGCAGCCTCTTGGAGGTAAAGCTCAGTTTGGAGGACAAAGACTTGGAGAGATGGAAGTTTGGGCATTGGAAGGATATGGTGCTTCTAACATCTTACAGGAAATGATGACTCTTAAATCGGATGATGTAATTGGTAGAGCGAAAGCTTACGAATCTATTGTAAAAGGTAAAGCATTGCCTAAAGCAGGAATTCCAGAATCGTTCAATGTATTATTACACGAACTAAGAGGGCTAGGACTTAAAGTTTCATTTGAATAATCTTTTAAAGTAAAAAAAAATGGCATTAAATAAAAATATAAAGCAGTCTTCCGAATACAGTACTTTAAAGGTTAGTTTATCTTCTCCAGAAGATATATTAGCTAAATCATCAGGTGAAGTTTTAAAACCTGAAACAATAAACTATAGAACATACAAACCTGAAAGAGAAGGTTTATTTTGTGAAAGAATTTTTGGTCCTACAAAAGATTTTGAATGTCATTGTGGGAAATACAAAAGAATCAGATACAGAGGAATTGTATGTGATAGATGTGGTGTAGAAGTTACTGAAAAGAAAGTAAGAAGAGAAAGAGTAGGACACATTAACTTGGTTGTTCCTGTTGCTCATATTTGGTATTTCAGAACTTTACCAAATAAGATTGGATATCTTTTAGGACTTCCTTCAAAGAAGTTAGACCAAATTATTTATTACGAAAGATATGTTGTAATTCAAACTGTAGAAGGAGCATTAAATGAAGAAGGTGAAGCTGTAAAAGTAAATGATTTTATTACTGAAGAAGAATATCTAAATATTTTAGAAAATTTACCATTTGAAAATCAACACCTTTCCGATTCTGATGAAAATAAATTTATAGCAAAAATGGGAGCAGAAGCTCTTATTGAAATGCTTTCAAGATTAGATTTAGATACTTTATCGTACGAATTAAGACACAAATCAAATAATGAAACTTCTCAACAAAGAAAAACAGAGTCTTTAAAAAGATTACAAGTTGTAGAAGCATTTAGAGAATCTCATACTCACACAGAAAATAAACCAGAGTGGATGATTATGAAAGTTCTTCCAGTTATTCCACCAGAACTAAGACCATTAGTTCCATTGGATGGAGGGAGATTTGCAACTTCTGATTTAAATGATTTGTACAGAAGAGTTATTATCAGAAATAACAGATTGAAAAGATTGATGGAGATTAACGCTCCTCAAGTAATATTAAGAAACGAAAAAAGAATGCTTCAAGAAGCTGTTGATGCATTATTTGATAACTCTAGAAAATCTGCAGCTATTAAAACTGATGGAAATAGAGCTTTAAAATCTTTATCAGATTCATTAAAAGGTAAACAAGGTAGATTCCGTCAGAATTTACTTGGTAAAAGGGTAGATTATTCTGCAAGGTCGGTAATTGTTGTTGGTCCGGAATTAAAACTACACGAATGTGGTATACCAAAAGATATGGCTGCTGAGCTTTACAAACCATTTATTATCAGAAAGCTGATAGAAAGAGGAATAGTGAAAACGGTAAAATCTGGAAAAAGAATTATTGATGACAGAGAATCAGTTGTTTGGGATATTTTAGAAAATGTAATGAAAGGACATCCTGTTTTATTAAACAGAGCTCCTACACTTCACAGACTAGGTATTCAGGCTTTCCAACCAAAAATGATTGAAGGAAAAGCAATTCAACTTCACCCATTAGCATGTACGGCCTTTAATGCCGATTTTGATGGGGATCAAATGGCGGTTCATTTGCCACTTGGTGCGGATGCAATTCTTGAAGCTCAAGTATTAATGCTTGGTTCTCATAATATTCTTAATCCTGCAAATGGAGCTCCTATTACTGTACCTTCTCAGGATATGGTTTTGGGTTTGTATTATATGACTAAACCAAGAAAAACTACTAAAGAACAAATTGTAAGAGGGGAAGGGAAAGTATTTTATTCCTTGGAAGAGGTAAAAATTGCTTATAATGAGAAGGTAATTGATCTTCATGCTAACATTAAAGTTAGAGTGAAAAGAGTTTCTGGTAAACATGAGATTATTGAAACCACTGTTGGTAGAGTTTTGTTTAACGAATTTGTTCCAGAAGAAGAAGATTTTGTTGATCAGTTGCTTACTAAAAAAGCTTTAAGAGATATTATTGGTGAAATTCTTAAGAAATGTGGTGTTCCTAGAACAGTAAGATTTTTAGATGATATTAAAGGATTAGGATTTAATATGGCATTTAAAGGTGGACTTTCGTTTAACCTTGGGGATGTAATTGTACCAGTAGAAAAAGTTGATCTTTTGGAAGGTGCTCATGATAAAGTTGAGGAAGTAAAGAGTAACTATAACATGGGTTTCATTACTAATAATGAAAGATACAATCAGGTAATTGATATTTGGACAAATACAAATGCTAAACTTACCGAAACGGTAATGAGGGATATGATTAACGATAATCAAGGATTTAACTCTGTTTACATGATGTTAGATTCAGGTGCAAGGGGATCGAAAGAACAAATTCGTCAATTAGCAGGGATGAGGGGATTGATGGCAAAACCAAAAAAATCTGGTGCCCATGGAGAATCAATTATTGAAAACCCAATTACAACTAACTTTAGTGAGGGACTTTCAATTTTAGAATACTTTATTTCTACTCACGGCGCACGTAAGGGACTTGCCGATACTGCACTTAAAACTGCAGATGCTGGTTATTTAACAAGAAGATTAGTTGATGTGTCGGCAGATGTTGTAGTGATTGAAGAAGATTGTGTTACATTAAGAGGATTGGCAACAACCGCTCTTAAGAAGAATGAAAATATTGTAGAATCTCTTTACGAAAGAATTTTAGGTAGAGTTTGTTTACACGATATTTACAATCCTAAAAATGATAAATTAATTATTGAGTCAGGTTCCGAGATTAATGAAAAGATTGCACGATTAATTGAAGATGCAGGAATTGAAGCTGTTGAGATTAGATCTCCCTTAACTTGTGAAACCAAAAAAGGAATCTGTTCTAAGTGTTATGGAAGAAGTTTATCTACTTCAAAAATGGCGCAAAGAGGAGAAACTGTTGGTGTAATTGCGGCTCAATCAATTGGAGAACCGGGAACTCAGCTTACATTAAGAACTTTCCATGTTGGGGGTACTGCTTCCAGATCTGCTGTTGATGCTAGCATTGTAATTAAAAATGCAGGTAGTACAATTGTTGAAGATTTAAGAACGATTCAATCTGTAAATGATGATGGTGAAAAAGTAGAATTGGTAATTTCCAGATCTGCAGAAATGAGAGTGATTGATAAAAAATCGGATGTTGTAATTGCAACACATAATATTCCTTATGGTTCTACAATCTTTATTAAAGATGGTGATGTAGAAAAAGGTGATGTTATTTGTTCATGGGATCCGTATAATGCTGTAATTATCTCTGAAATTGATGGTATATCTAAATTTGATTATATTCAAGAAGGTGTTACATTTAGAGTAGAGTCGGATGAGCAAACAGGATTCCAAGAAAAAGTAATTATTGATAGTAGAAACAGAAAACAATCTCCTACAATTATTATTGAAGGAAGTAAAAAGGATGGTGTAAGAAATTACAGTATTCCTGTTGGATCTCATATTTCTTTGGATGATAATCAGAAAATAAAAAGAGGAACAATTCTTTGTAAAATACCAAGAACTATTGGTTCTTCTGGGGATATTACTGGGGGACTTCCAAGAGTTACAGAATTATTTGAAGCGAGAAATCCTTCTAACCCTGCTGTAGTTTCCGAAATTGATGGTATTATTTCTTTCGGTCCAAAAATTAAAAGAGGAAACAAAGAGGTTATTGTTACATCAAAAACTGAGGAAATTAAGAAGTATTTAGTCCCATTATCAAAACATATTTTGGTTCAGGAAAACGATTATGTAAAAGCGGGAACTTCACTTTGTGATGGTGTGATAACTCCAAGAGATATTTTAGCGATTAAAGGTATTACTACTGTTCAGGAATATATTGTAAATGAAGTACAAGAAGTATATCGTTTGCAAGGTGTGAAAATTAATGATAAACACTTTGAGGTTGTTGTTCGTCAAATGATGAGAAAAGTAGAGGTGTTGGACGCTGGTGATACAAGACTACTTGAAAAGCAGTTGATAAACAAGAACGAATTTATGGAAGAAAACGATATGATTTTCGACAAAAAGTATGTTGAAGATGCTGGTGATTCCTCTAAATTGAAATCTGGTCAACTGGTTTCTGTTCGTCAACTTAGAGAAGAAAATTCTAAATTGAAAAGAAAAGATTTACAACTTGTTCAGGTTAGAGATGCGGTCCCTGCAATCTCTGCTCCAATTTTACAAGGTATTACAAGATCTTCTCTTCAAACTGAAAGTTGGGTGTCTGCTGCTTCATTCCAGGAAACTACTAAAGTATTGAATGAAGCTGCTATTAGAGCTAAGGTTGATGGATTGAAAGGATTGAAAGAAAATGTAATTGTTGGACATAAAATTCCGGCAGGAACAGGACTTTTTGATACTAAAGAATTGATTGTTGGTTCTCAGGTTGAAATAGACAAATTAGCGGAATTGAAAAATGAAACTACTTCTAATGAAGTTGCAGTAGAAGAAACAGCTGAAGTTGCAGAGGTTGTTGAAACTGTTGAAGCTTCTAAAGAAGAAAAATAAATATAATATTATGTCAGAAGAAAAAAAGAAAGAAGGACTAAACATTGAATTAGGAGAAGAAATAGCAGAAGGTACTTATAGTAACCTTGCTATAATCAATCATTCTCCATCTGAGTTTGTGTTAGATTTTATACAAATGATGCCTGGAATTCCCAAAGCAAAAGTTAAATCCAGAATCATTCTTACTCCTCAGCATGCTAAACGATTGATGAAAGCATTGCATGATAATATTAATAAGTTTGAAAATCAGTTTGGAGACATTGCTGATGTTGACCCAACTGCTGGTATCCCTTTGAATTTTGGAGGGCCAACTGCTGAAGCATGAAAAGATAATTTAAAAAAGAAAACCCACTCAATTGAGTGGGTTTTTTTGTTAGAAAATTATTGGGAATTTACATCCCAAATATCTCCATCTTCATTTCTCTACTAATTCCTAATCGAATTCCGTTTAAGAAATCATCTCCGTTAAACAATCCATTTTCAGTATACATAGGCATGTATATTGTTAGTCCAGATGTATAATATTGTAATCCTGTTCCGTATACAAACTTATCTCCATTTGTTCCTGCTTCTGCATATATCTTTAAACTTTTTATTAAGTTATAATCTAAACTTAAAGAGGTAAGTAAGTTGTCGGAAGTCATATTATTAGTGATGTGTTTCATTCCACCTTCTCTAATAAAAACTTGATTACTTAGAGTTCCATCTATTTCACTTCTGGCAAAAGATTTCTCAGAGAAGGTATAATCCATATTACCATTCCAAGCACTCATTTGCAAATCATATGTAGAGTTCTGACTATTAACATATCCTAAATAACCTCTTATCATTAATCTTTTCTTCTGATTTAGATGATAATTGCAATTCATAATTATATTTGCTTTTGTAAACTCTCCTCCTTTCTCAAGTTGCAGATGTAATGAATAAGGATGCAAAGTTCTTGCATTTGAAAAAGTATAATTTCCTTTAATAAATTCTAATTCTCCTTTTTCATTATCTTTTTCTAGATAAATATAAGAAGCTTTTATGTAATGATCTTTTTTATCTCTTAAGGAGGATTTATTTAGCGTGAGGTCTATTGATGGTGAGAATCTTTTATATGCATTTTCAGAAGTATAGTTAAATTGTTCAGCATCTACACTTAGTTTTACTTTTGAGAATATAGAAGAATGAGAATACTTAGTTAAAGAAACATTTCCTCTACCAACTAATTCTTTAGTTCTAAAACTATACATTGGGGATAACTTGTAGGAAAATCCGCCTTTAGGTATAAAACGATTGTAAAAACTCATCCCAACAGAAGTAGTATTGTATTTGTTCCAACTTAAAGAAGGGTGGAAGAAAATCTGTGTTTTTTCTGGATGATACAAGCTACCAATAATTTGTAGTTTTATTGGTTCACATTGTTTAAATAATCCTTTTGTTTTGTAAATATTGTTGTTTCTGTTGGTTTCTGGCATCTCTCCATTGTAGTCAATTCTAATATGGTCGTAAGCTCCATTAATATAAGGAACTGTTTTAGTTCCTTCAAATCCTTCTACCCAAAGTTCTTTACTTACAACTCCATCTGTTACTCCGCAAATTACTACAGGACCAGGAATAGTTCCATTATTTTTTAATGTTATGTGTAGATTTTTAGGTCCTTTTTTAATTTTAGAAATAGAATAATCTAACTGATTTGTTGTAGGAATCATATTATCGAAAAACCAAGATAAGTCTTTTCCTGTTTTGTTTTCGAAAATTGCTTTTACATCTTTTGGTTGAGGATGTTTAAATTTCCAATTTTCAAAATAGTTTTTCATGCATTGGTCAAATAAATCCTGACCTAAATAAGCAGCCAAATAATCGAAACAAATTGCAGTTTTAGAATACACAATTCCACCATAGTTCATTCCAGTATAATCTGCAGAAGGAAAATCAATAGGCTGGTCTTTTGAAGTCCAAGCTCCCATGAAATACATCATTTCTCCCATTA
>JABGSE010000031.1 GCA_018647945.1 Flavobacteriales bacterium
AAGATTTTAGGATGCTACTAAAAAGCCCTGTTGTTAAAACAGATAAAAAACTGAATATTTTTAATCAAGTATTTTCTAATAGTCTGAATGAACTAAGTATAGAATTTATAAAGATTATTACCACAAAAAAAAGGGAAATGTATTTAGAGGGAATAGCAGAAAGTTTTATTCATCAATATAAATCGTATAAAAAAATTGAAACCGCAACTGTTACAACAGCTGTTGAGATAGACGATCAAACTAGAAAAGAAATTTTATCATATATTTCTAAACATGGAAACAAAAATATTGAATTAACAGAGATTATAGACGAAAATATAATTGGAGGAACAATAATAAAAATGGGAGATAAACAATTAGATACATCCATCTCTAGAACTATAAAAGAACTAAAACAAACCTTTAACAAAAATCTTTATATTAAAGACTTTTAAATAAAAAACAAAAAAATGGCAGAAGTAAAACCAGCTGAAGTATCAGCAATTTTAAGAGAACAACTTTCAGGATTTAAATCTAAATCAGAACTAGAAGAAGTAGGAACAGTATTACAAGTAGGAGATGGTATTGCTCGTATTTACGGACTTACAAATGTTCAATCCGGAGAATTAATTCAGTTTGAAACAGGACTAAAAGCAATTGTACTTAATCTAGAAGAAGATAATGTTGGGGTGGTATTATTAGGTCCTTCAAAAGGAATTAAGGAAGGAGACACCGTAAAAAGAACTAAGCAAATTGCATCTATCAATGTAGGTGAAGGAATGTTAGGAAGAGTTGTTGATACAATGGGTAATCCTATTGATGGAAAAGGACCAATCAAAGGAGAAACATTTGAAATGCCAATTGAAAGAAAAGCTCCTGGTGTTATTTACAGACAACCAGTAAATGAGCCATTACAAACAGGATTAAAAGCAGTTGATGCTATGATTCCTGTAGGGAAAGGACAAAGAGAATTAATTATTGGGGATAGACAAACAGGAAAAACTGCTGTAGCTGTCGATACAATTATTAACCAAAAAGAATTTTACGATAAAGGAGAACCAGTTTTCTGTATCTATGTTGCTATTGGTCAGAAAAACTCTACTGTTGCAGCACTCGCTAAAACATTAGAAGATGCTGGAGCGTTAAAGTATACTGTAATTGTCGCTGCATCTGCTGCAGACCCTGCTCCAATGCAATTTTATGCGCCATTTTCAGGAGCCGCTATTGGAGAATACTTTAGAGACACCGGTAGACCAGCTTTAATTGTATTTGATGATTTATCAAAACAAGCAGTTGCCTACAGAGAGGTATCTTTATTGCTCAGAAGGCCTCCAGGTAGAGAGGCGTATCCAGGAGATGTATTTTACTTACACTCGAGATTATTGGAGAGATCAGCAAAGATTATTAATGATGATACTATTGCTTCTCAAATGAATGACCTACCAGAGTCTTTAAAAGGTAAGGTAAAAGGAGGAGGTTCTTTAACAGCACTTCCAATTATTGAAACTCAAGCGGGAGATGTTTCCGCATATATTCCTACAAATGTAATTTCTATTACTGATGGTCAAATTTTCTTAGAGTCTAACTTATTCTTATCAGGAGTTCGTCCAGCAATTAACGTAGGTATTTCAGTCTCTCGTGTGGGTGGTGCAGCTCAGATTAAGTCTATGAAAAAGATTTCCGGAACATTAAAATTAGATCAAGCTCAGTACAGAGAACTAGAAGCATTTGCTAAGTTTGGTTCTGACCTTGACGCTGCTACAACGGCTATTATCGAAAAAGGTAAAAGAAATGTGGAAATACTTAAACAAGGACAATATTCCCCTTTAAGAGTTGAAGAACAAGCAGCTATTATTTACTGTGGTACAAATGGATTATTATTGGATGTTCCTGTAAATAAAATCAAAGAATTTGAAATAGAATTTTTATCTTTCTTACACCAAAAACATCAATCGGTTTTAGATGATTTATCTATAGGAAAATTAACAGACGAAATTAAATCTACAATAGAAACTGTAGCTGCTGATTTATCTCAGAAATACGCTAAATAATTATGGCGAACTTAAAAGAAATAAGAATTAGAATTACATCTGTTGGGTCAACCATGCAGATTACATCTGCTATGAAAATGGTGTCTGCAGCTAAGTTAAAAAGAGCTCAGGACGCCATTACTCAAATGAGACCATATGCAAATAAACTTACTGAATTATTGGTAAATTTAAGTTCTACTCTTGATAGTTCTGAAGGTGGTGATTATTCTGAAAAGAGAGATGTAAAAAAGGTTTTATTAGTAACCATTACTTCTAATAGAGGATTGTGTGGTGGTTTTAACGCTAACATCATTAAAAAGGCAAAATCATTGATTATTAACGAATATAAAGATGCTCAAACGGACATCCTTTCTATTGGTAAAAAATCATCTGAAGATTTTACTAAAAATGGTTTTAATGTTCTTTCTACACATGATGAATTGTATTCTGATTTAACGTTTGATAATACTTCTGAAATTGCACAAAGAATTATGGATGCTTTTACAAATACTGAATATGATAAAGTAGTTGTACTTTACAATCAGTTTAAAAATGCGGCCACTCAAATTGTGATGAACGAGCAGTTTTTACCTATTGAATCTCCTGAAGATTCAGAATCGACTATTGGAGATTATATTTTTGAACCTAATCAGAAAGATATTGTAGAAACTTTAATTCCTAAATCTTTAAAAACACATTTATTTAAAGCTGTTTTAGATTCTTATGCTTCCGAGCATGGAGCAAGAATGACAGCTATGCATAAAGCAACAGATAATGCTGGTGAACTTAAAAAGGAACTTACATTATCTTATAACAAAGCTCGTCAAGCAGCAATTACAAATGAAATTTTGGAAATTGTTGGGGGTGCAGAAGCATTAAAGGGTTAAGAAATACTAAAATAAAATTGTTAAAAACCCTCTACATTTTGTAGGGGGTTTTTTATTTTCCGAAAAACTGAAATACTATATTTGTAAAAACAATTATTATAATGAATTACAATAACATACTTTTAGAAATTTCTGACAAGATTTCTTACATAACAATAAACAGACCGAATCAGTTAAACGCTTTAAATTCGGAAACTATAAAGGAGTTAAGCTCTGCAATACTTCATTCTGAAGAAAATAAAGATATAAGATGTGTTATCCTTACAGGAAGTGGCACTAAATCTTTTGTAGCCGGTGCGGATATTAAAGAATTTGCAGATTTTAATACAGAAGAAGGGGAAGATTTAGCAAGAAAAGGACAGGAACAATTATTTGATTTGTTAGAAAACTGTAGTAAACCAACTATTGCGGCAATAAATGGATTTGCACTTGGCGGAGGATTGGAATTAGCTATGTCTTGCCATATTCGAGTTGCTTCATTAAATGCAAAAATGGGATTACCAGAAGTTTCTTTAGGAGTTATTCCTGGATATGGAGGGACACAAAGACTGTCGTATTTAGTTGGAAAAGGAAAGTCAATGGAAATGATTTGTACGGCAGGAATGATTTCTGCAGAGGACGCTTTACAGTGGGGATTGGTAAATAGTATTTGCGAGCAAGAAGATTTATTAGCAAATTGTAAAAAGATAGCATCTAAGATTTGTAGAAACTCTGCAATGGCAATTTCTTCTGCAATAAAATCGGTAAATGCAGGTTTTATTGATGGAGTTGACGGATTTGAAGTAGAAAAGAAAGAGTTCGGAAAATGTTTCGGAACAGAAGAATTTACAGAAGGAACAACAGCATTTTTAGAAAAAAGAAAAGCAAATTTTTAATTGAATCCATTTAAAAAATTAGCGAGACAAACTGTAATTTATGGTTTAAGTAGTGTAGTCGGAAGATTACTTAACTACTTACTAGTACCTCTTTATACTCGTTATTTTTTACCGGAAGAATACGGTATTGTAACAGAACTTTATGCTTATGTAGCGTTCTTGGTTGTAATACTTACTTACGGTATAGAGACTGCTTTTTTTAGATATAGTCAAAAGGTTCCAAATAAGAGAACCGTTTATAGCACCGCATTAATCTCGTTACTTATAACATCTACCATATTTGTTTTTATTATTTTTTCTTCTGCTGCACCAATTGCAAATTGGTTACAATATCCAAATCATTCAGATTACATTCAATATTTTGCTTTAATTATTGGATTAGATGCGGTTTCAGCAATTTCATTCGCTAAACTAAGAGAGAAGAATAAAGCGTCAAGATTTGCATTGATACGTTTAGTAAACATCTTTATAAATATTGGATTAAATTTATTCTTTATTATTTATTGCCCCTATGCTTTAGAAAATGGTCTTTCTTCAGTAGATTTTGTTAATTCGGTTTACTCAGCCGATATAGGTATTGGTTATATATTTATTGCAAATTTAATTGCGAGCATAGTTACATTTTTAATGTTATTTCCCGAAATGATAAAGTCAGTTTGGATTTTCGATAAATCACTTTGGAAACAAATGATGATTTACGGATTACCTTTATTGATAGCTGGTTTAGCAGGCATGACAAACGAAACAATTGATAGAATTTTATTAAAACATCTTTTACCTACTACTGTAAACGCATCTTCAGAACTTGGTTTGTACGGGGCTTTTTATAAATTATCTATCTTAATGATATTATTTATTCAAACCTTTAGATTTGCTGCAGAACCTTTCTTTTTTGCACAAGAAAAAGAGAAAAACGCTAGAAAAATTTATGCAGATGTGATGAAATATTTTGTAATAATCACATCTGTTATTTTCTTAGGTGTAAGTATGTTCTACGATTTTATTATTCTCTTTTTAGGAGAAAACTATCATGATGAAAGAGGATTTATGGTAGTGTCCATTTTACTTGCTGCTAATTTATTTTTAGGAATTTATTATAATCTTTCTATTTGGTACAAGATTTCCGAAAAGACAAAATACGGAGCCTATCTTTCTATTTTCGGAGCTATAATTACTTTGTGTTTAAACTTTATTTTAATTCCTAAAATTGGTTTTGTAGGATCGGCTTGGGCAACACTTATTTGTTATTTTAGTATGATGGTCGCCTCTTATTTTTTAGGAAAAAAACATTACAAAATACCCTATCCACTTAAGAGAATTTTCTTTTATTTAGGATTAGTTTGTGTACTATATTTTACAAGTATCTATTTCGATTCCAACATAATAAACAGTTTATATATTCTAATTTTTATAAGTATTACTTTTTACTTAGAAAAACCTAAAAAAGCAGTAATTTCAAGCCCTAAATTATTCGATTAAAATGAAAGTAAAAGTAGTCAACAAATCAAAACATAACTTACCTCATTATTCCACAATTGCTTCTGCTGGTATGGATTTAAGAGCAAATATTGATCAGTCAATAACATTAAAACCTTTAGAAAGAACTATTGTAAAAACAGGTATTTTTATGGAACTTCCTGTTGGATTTGAAGCACAAGTAAGACCAAGAAGTGGACTAGCGTTCAAAAAAGGAATTACAGTTTTAAATTCTCCTGGAACTATTGATGCAGATTATAGAGGTGAAGTAGGAGTTATTTTGGTTAATCTTTCTTCAGAAGAGTTTGTAATTGAAGATGGAGAACGAATAGCTCAAATGGTAATTGCAAAACACGAACAAGCAAATTGGACAGAAGTAGAAACATTAGATGAAACTCAAAGAGGTTCTGGAGGTTTTGGAAGTACTGGTGTAAAATAAAAATAAAAATAAAAATGAAAATAATTGTACCAATGGCAGGGAGAGGATCCCGATTAAGACCACACACATTAACCATTCCGAAACCACTTATTCCAGTTGCAGGAAAAGCAATTATACAAAGATTGGTAGAAGATATTGTAAAAGTTTGCGGACAGGAAGTAGATGAAATAGCATTTGTAATTGGAGATTTCGGAACAGAAGTAGAAGAAAGTTTAGTAAAAATTGCAGAAGGTTTAAGAGCTAAAGGAACGATTTATCATCAAGATGAACCTTTGGGAACTGCTCATGCTATTTTGTGTGCAAAAGAATCATTAGAAGGGAATTGTGTAGTTGCATTTGCAGACACCTTGTTTAAAGCAGATTTCACTTTAGATAATTCAAAAGATGGAATTATTTGGGTAAGTCAGATTGACGACCCTTCTGCATTTGGGGTAGTGAAATTAAATGAAGATAATATTATAACTGATTTTGTAGAGAAACCAGAAACTTTCGTTTCTGATTTGGCAATTATTGGTATTTACTATTTTAAAGATGGAAATAATTTAAAGAACGAACTTCAGTATTTGTTAGATAACGATATTAAAGATAAGGGAGAATATCAACTTACAAACGCTTTAGAGAACATGAAAAACAAAGGAATTAAATTCTCTCCGGGTGAAGTAGAGGAATGGTTGGATTGTGGAAATAAAAACGCGACAGTTTATACTAACGAAAGAGTATTGGAACACAATGGAAATATAATTTCGGCAACTGCAGTAATTGAAAATTCTGAAATAATTGAACCTTGTTTTATTGGTGAAAATGCTATTATTAAAAATTCTACAGTAGGACCTCATGTTGCAATTGGAAACAATACTTCAGTAGAAAATAGCGTTATCAGTAAGTCTATTATTCAGAATGAAACACAGATTATAGATGCTAAAATTAATAATTCTATGATTGGAAATAAATGTTTTTTTGATGGTAAAAACACACAACAAGATGTGAGTATTGGGGATTTTTCGGAAGTGAAATAATGAGAAAAGGACTTTCCATATTTCTGTTTCTGTTTTTTTGCTTTAATGCAAATATAAACGCTCAGAAAAAACCCAAAAAAAATTGGATTAATAAAGAGGAAGATAGTAAATCAGATTATCAATATAAAACTCATTTTTACCTTGCCTTAAAAGAAAAATCTTCAGAAAATTTTGATGAAGCGCTAAAGCATTTTATCAAATGCATTAAAATGAATCCTTTAGAAGCAGTCTCTTTTTATGAGGCGGGATTAATTTACCGTTCTCAAAATAATTTGGAAAAAAGTTTAGAATATTCTAAAAAAGCTGCGGAAATTGAAGAAGAAAATAAATGGTATTTAGAGTTTTATTCCCAAAATTTATACAATAGACAAGAGTTTTTTAAAGCTATAAAAGTATATAAAAAACTAATAAAAAATTATCCAAAAAATCAAGATTACTACATTCAGCTTGCAGATTGCTACATACTTTTATATAAACTAAAAGAAGCAATAAAAGTATATAATAATTTAGAAATTCAAAAGGGAATAAACCCTCAACTCTGTATTAAAAAACACAGAATTTATTTGGACTTAAAAGACTTTAGCTCTGCAATAAAAGAGCTAAAAAAAATAATTTCAGAATATCCTGAAGATAAAGAGGCTTATGTTTTATTGTCAGATTGTTATATTTTAAATGATGATTTTGACAATGCGTTTGAGGTGTTAAAAAAGTTAGCAGAAATTGATCCGTCTTCTTCTTCAGTACATTTGACACTTGCCGATTTTTATATAAAAAAAGGAGATACAGAAAATTACTTTAAAGAATTAGAAATTGTTTTTTTATCTTCCAAAATTGATGTTCAGATAAAGATAAAAAAACTAATTCCATTACTACAATCTTTAAGTGAGGACACAACTCTATTTCCAAAAACCTTGCAATTGTGTGAAACACTTATTTCTGTTCATGTAACCCACGCTATGTCCCATTATATTTATGCTGATTTATTAAGGAGTAATGGAGAGGAGGAGAGGGCGCTAAAACAATATAAACTGGTTATTAAATTTGATAAAAATCAGAAAGAGGCTTGGAGTGAATTATTATTTTTAGAATTGCAATTTCAAAATTATAATGACATGATTATTGAAAGTGAGCAAGCAATAGAACTTTTTCCGACAAACCCAATTTTCTATTATTTAAACGCGCTTGCTAATTACAACATAAGTAATTGGGAAGAATCAATCTATCCTTTGGAAACAGGGGCTAGTTTTATTTACAACAATAATAATCTTTCTTCAGAAATGTATTCCTTATTAGGAGGAGCTTACAACGAATTGAAAAAGTTTATTGAGTCTGATAATGCTTATGAGAAAGCTTTGGAATACTCTCCAGATAATGTTCAGGTATTAAATAATTACGCATATTATTTGTCGTTGAGAGGAGAGAATTTGGAAAAAGCAAAACAGATGTCAATGAAAACAATTGAAATGTTTCCTATGGAAGCAAACTATTTTGATACTTACGCTTGGATTCTATATAAAATGAAAAATTATAAGGAAGCTAAAATTTGGATGCAAAAAGCCCTTGACATTAGTGAGTCACAAACATTTTATGATCACATGGCAGATATATTAACTGAATTAGGAGAATTAGAAGAAGCTGAAGGATATAGAATTATAGCACCTAAACATGAAGATAATGAATAAAAATATTTTCATATTAATTATTTCAATTTTAGTTTTAAGTTCGTGTGGTTTAATGAGAAAAAATATTAAAACAGAGAATTATATAGACACTGCTAATAATTCAAAAGAGTTAGTAGAGAAAATTAATTCACAAAATATTTCTCCAGAATGGATATCGTTAAATTCCAAAATTAAAATAAATAAAGAAGGTAAAGAGACCACTATTAGCGCTCAGATTAGAGTAAGAAAAGACAGTGTTATTTGGGTGTCAGTAAAAGCTCCTTTGGGTATTGAGGTGTTTAGATCCATGATTACTCAAGATTCAGTTTATTATATGAGTAGAATGAATAAAACTTATTTTGTTAAAGCAATATCTCACCTTAAAGAAGTTGTAAAAGCAGACATTAGTTACAATCAATTACAAGATATTTTATTCGCTTCTCCAAAAATAACCGAAAAGAAATTAGAATTTTCAAGTACCCCTTTTTATTATTTAAAATCTGAAAACAATAACTATATTATTAATATGTTCTACAGAGTAATTCAAATGGAATTGAAAGAGTCTGAAAATAAAAATTTAACAATTAATTTTAAAAATTATAAAACTTTTACTGAAGTTGACAATCATTTTTTTCCTTCACAACTTTTAATTGAAGTGGAAGCTGATGAGGTTTTTGATGCAGAAATTAATTATACAAAAATTGAATTCAACAAAAAATCAAACATTAGTTTTAACATTCCAAAATCCTATGTTGAAATTAATTAAATACATATTATTATTTATTTTCATTTTTATTGGAACAACTTCATTTTCCCAAAGTAAAAAACAACTACAAAAGGAAAAGGAAAAGATTGAGCAAGACATTAAACAAACCAATAAAATTTTACAGAAAACAAAGAATCAAAAGAGTTCTTCACTTCAACATTTAAAACTTTTAAATATCCAAGTAAAAAATAAAGAAAATCTATTAAAAAATTTGGATTCAGAAATTAATTGGATTGATTATCATATTAATAAAAAAATTAAATCAATTGAGGAAATAGAGATTACAATAGTAGAAAAAGAAGAAGAAAAAGAAAGATTAAAACAGGAATATGCAAAAATGATTTATCAATCCTATGTTTGGAAAAATACTTATAACGATTTGTTTTTTCTTATATCATCAGAAGATTTTAATCAATTGAGTAAGAGAAAGCAGTACTTAAAACAAATCAGAAATCACAGAACAAGCCAAATAAAAAGGATAGAACAAAATAACTTGGATTTAATTTCTGAAAAAGAAAATTTGGAAAAAAAGAAAGAAGATTTAATAGTTGAAAAACAAAATAAAAGCAACTTAGTACTGAGTAAATCAGCAGAATTGAAAGATTTGAATACTCAAAAACAAAAGAAAAATAATTTGATTTCAGAAATAAAACAATCTGAAAATAAGTACAAAGAAAAGCTCAACAAACAGAAACTAAAGTCGCAAGAAGTAGAAAACGCAATAAAGAAAATAATTGAAGAAGAAATACTAAAAGCAAGAGCTGAAGCTGAAAAAAACAATAATGGATCTCCACTAACACCTGAAGCTTTAGAACTTTCAACTAATTTTGAAAGTAACAAAGGGAAATTACCTTGGCCTCTGGAAAAAGGAGTGATTGTTCAAGGGTTCGGAAAGCAAAAGCATTCTGTATTTGCGGGTGTAGAAACCATAAATAATGGGATTGATATTGCAACTGATCCCAATCAAATTGTCCGCTCTGTTTTTGATGGAAAAGTATCCAGAATATTCTTTATTAAAGGTGAAGGGAAAGCAATTTTAATAAATCATGGGAGTTATTTTACTGTCTATTCCGGATTGAAAGAAGTTGTTGTAAAAACAGGAGAGAAAGTTTATTCGAAACAAAAGTTAGGAATGATAGTTACTTCTGAAACAGGAGATATTTCAGAGCTTCATTTTGAAATTTGGAAAGGAAAAGACACTCAAAATCCAGTTAAATGGCTTTACAAGGCGTATTAAAATAAATTTATCATAAATTTGCTAAAAATTTAAAAACTATGGAACCTGTATTATTAGGAGCATTTGGACCTTGGCAAATTGTTTTAGTTGTTGTTGCGGTTTTAGTATTGTTTGGAGGGAAAAAAATACCAGAATTGATGAAAGGAATTGGTCAAGGAATGAAAGAATTTAAAAAAGCTAAAAAGGATATTAGTGAAGAAGTTGACGATAAAGAAGATAAATAATCTTCAAATATATCAAAATTGAAAAACTACTCTTCCTTTAAACAAACATTCGCCGCCTTAAATAATGCGGAAACCACATGCCTTGCTATTGTAGAAAATTATCTTTCAACTATTTCCGAAAAAAATGCGGAGATTAATGCTTTTGTAGAAGTTTTTGCAGAAGAAGCTTTAGAGAAAGCCAAAATTATTGACCAGAAAATTTCGGATGGAACGGCTGGGCAATTAGCGGGGATGGTGATTGGGGTGAAAGATAATATCTGTATTAAAAATCATAAATTAACAGCTTCATCTAAAATTTTAGATGGATTCGAATCTTTATTTAATGCAACGGTTATTGAAAAACTCCTTGCAGAAGATGTGATAATTATCGGAAGGTTAAATTGTGATGAATTTGCTATGGGGAGTGCAAATGAAAATTCGGTATATGGTAGTGTGAAAAATCCACATAATTTATCAAAAGTTCCAGGAGGTTCTTCTGGAGGATCAGCCGCTGCAGTAGCGTCAAATTTTTGCTTAGCAGCACTTGGTAGTGATACTGGTGGATCTATTAGACAACCGGCCGCATTTTGTGGTGTAGTTGGATTAAAACCAACCTATTCCCGGGTTTCCAGATATGGTTTAATTGCATATTCATCTTCTTTCGATCAAATAGGACCTATCACAAATAATGTTGAAGACACATCTTTAATATTAGAAGTAATTGCCGGAAAAGATAAAATGGATAGCACTTCATCATCCAAAGAAGTAGAAAATTATTCTTTATTTAATTCTGAGACAAAGAGTAAAAAAATTGCTGTTGTCACAGAATGTTTGGAAAATGAAAAATTAGATTCCGAAATAAGATTCTCTATTGAAGAAACAATAGAGAAACTAAAAAAGAATGGTCATACAGTTGAGATGGTATCTTTTCCATTTTTAGACCAATTAGTACCAACTTATTATGTGTTAACAACCGCAGAGGCCTCATCTAATTTGGCTAGATTTGATGGAGTTCATTACGGATACAGAAGCAAGGAAACATCTAATTTAGAAGAAACGTATACCAAATCCCGTACAGAAGGTTTTGGGAAAGAAGTACAAAGAAGAATAATGCTAGGAACTTTTGTTTTGAGCGCTGGATATCATGAAGCATATTTTACAAAAGCACAACAAATAAGAAGAGTTATTCAGGACGCTACAAATGAAATTTTGAAAGATTTTGATTTTATACTTACTCCTACAACACCTCACACAGCCTTTGAATTAGGACAAAAACACAAAGATCCAACTGTAATGTATTTGGAAGATATTTTTACTGTACAAGCAAATCTTTCTGGTCATCCCGCAATTTCTTTGCCTTTATTTAAACATTCTAATGGAATGCCATTTGCTTTGCAATTGCTTGCAAAAAACTTTGAAGAACAGAAATTATTGTCTTTTTCCAATTATTTAATGGAACTTTAAATCTCCTATTGACAACTTAAACAATAAGTGGTTAATAAAAAATGTTTAATTAGAGGATTTTATTAATTTGATTTTCCAATTTTGTATCCAATGAAAACAAATATATTTTTACTGATTTTTGCTTTTAGTTTTACAGAACTTTCGGCTCAAAGCGATTCAATTATTATTGAAACTATTTTAGATTCTGCTTTGGTAGAATATAACACTACTGTTAAAATTGAGAGCAATGAGGAAGTTTTATTCAAGAGTAATGAAGAGAAAATAATAGATATTGTTCCCTCTCCGGAAAAAGAACTGATTTTAAAAAGGATGCAACTTTTGGACAAATCCTCTCCTATGGATTTTGCTTTTAATGAAATAAATTACAAATACATACAGAAATATTTAGGTAGAGATATTAAACTTATAAGTAGAATGTTGGGAGTTTCTCCTTACTATTTTCCAATGATGGAACAACAATTAGATAGATTTCAGATTCCTTTAGAATTAAAATACTTAGCAATTGTAGAGTCGGCGCTTAATCCAAAAGCGAGAAGTTATTCCGGAGCAACGGGACTATGGCAGTTTATGTATCCTACAGGAAAGGAATATGGACTTGAGGTGACTTCTTATATTGATGAAAGACAAGACCCTTTAACATCAACTGAAGCGGCTTGTATTTATTTTGTGAAACTATACGAAATGTTTGGAGATTGGAACTTGGTTTTGGCAGCGTATAATGGCGGACCGGGATATTTAAAAAGAGTGATGGATAAAACAGAACTTACTGATTATTGGGATTTGCGACCTCACTTAAGGAAAGAAACCCAAGGATATGTTCCCGCTTTTATTGCGGTAAGTTATGTAATGAATTTTTACAAAGAACACGATATTGAGATTTACAATCCAAATATTAATTTTACAAATAGAGATACTATTTCTTTTCAAAAACTAGTTCCGTACAATTTATTTTCAGAAATGTTTTGTGTTAGTACCGAAACCCTAAACTACTTAAATCCATCTTTTAAAAAGGAATTACTTCTGAAAGGAGAAGTGATTTGTTTGCCTGAACAGGTGATAATGGATATTGTGAGAAATGAAGAATATTTTTATGTTTTTTTGGAAAGGGTTTACAATAGGGAAATCTTAATAAATGAAGAAAGAGTAGTTTATTCTGTAGAAAAAGGAGATTATTTAGGTAAAATTGCAAAGACATATAATATTTCCGTTCCTGATATAAAAGAGTGGAACAAACTATTTTCAGATAATTTATCAATTGGAGATACACTAATTTTGTATGTACCTAAAACATAATTAATATGAAATATTTTTACATTTTGCCCTTTCTCATTTTCCTATCATGTAATAGCGAAAAAATATTAAGAGAAAACACGGGGTCAGATGAAGAAATTATTTTGGTAATTGCTGATGATTTATGGGAGTCAGAAGTTGGAAATATATTAAGGGGAACCTTTTCCAAAGAGTTAACAGGGCTTCCTCAATCTGAAAAATTATTCAAATTAATTCAGATTAATAGTTCGGAATTTACAAGGTTTTTTGAAACAAATAAGAATATAATATTTGTCTCCCAAAATTTGGAAAATACTTTTATTAGAGATAAGTGGTCAAAAGAACAATTGGTTTTTTATCTTAATTGGAATGGAGATGTTAAAGAATTTAAGAAGAATTGTTTAATAGCAAAAGACGAATTTTATAAAAATGAAATAAATAATATTTTAGCAAATTATCAATCAACTCATAATGTTTCTGCTTCAAAATTTATCAAATCAGAATTTGATTTAGATATTTATATCCCTACAGAATATGATATCCCTAAAAAGGAAATTTCTTTGTTTATAGCAGATTTTCATAAATTTTCTGAAAAAGAAGATTTGATAAAAAAGATAATAGTTTTTGATTTCACTCCTAGATCTATCAATATTCAAACAGAAATTATTCAGAAAACCGATTCAATTTTGAAAGTTTATATTTTAGGATACAATGAAAATTCTTTTGTGAAAATTGATAAAAGGATTCCTGTTGAAGAAAAAGATGGAATATATAGGGGGTTATGGAAGTTAGAAAACGGATTTATGGGAGGCCCATTTTTAATGAAAGTAAGATATAAAAAAGATAAAATAGTAATTTCAATCGGAATTGTATTTGCCGCAAATAAAAACAAAAGAAACTTTATAAAAACTTTTGAATCCTTACTTTAATATACGATTAATTTATCAGAGATAAATTCGCCTTTATCATTTTCAATTTTATAAATATAACAACCATTAATTAATGAACTACAATTTATAGTTTGTGTATTATTAATCAGTTTTTCACTTAAAATTAATTGACCCGTAAGGCTATATATTTTTAATGTGTAATTTTTTTGTCCAAACGGAATTGTTACTACTAAATCATCTTCTACAGGAATTGGGTATACATTAAACATTGCTCTTTCAAAAGAAGAAATTGCAGAAGGAGCGGTATTTAAATCGCTCTCCCAAACACCTCTTCCAAAAGTAGCTGCTTTTAATTTCCCTGAAGAATACTGGATCTCCAATTCCCTTACAGAAACAGAAGGTAAACCAGTATTAAACGATTGCCATTCAGTCATACTATTATCTTTGTGGAAAACTCCAATATCAGTTCCAATGTATAAATCATCATTTGTGTAGGATTGAAATACAATACAGTTTACAGGTAAATTTGGTAAATTTGTTCCAGAGATATTTAGCCAAGTATCCCCAGCATTTATACTTTCGTATACTTTTTGTCCATCATTAAAAGATGACATTGTTACAAAAACCCTATCCTCATTATTTGTAGAAACTGTAACATCTGATATTGTTCCAGAAGGCAATCCTGTTTTTATATAATCCCAATTTGCCCCCTCATCTTTAGTAAGCCATAATCCAGAATAAGTTGCCGCATAAATATAATCTGTATTTGATGGAGCAAGTGCAATAGTTTTCAAATCCCCATATAAAGGAGAAATTGAATCCCAAGTTGCAGCAGCATTTTTTGTTCTGTAAACTGCTTTATATCCTATTACAATAATATTATTGTCTTGAGGATGCATTTTATAGGGAGTAACCCAAGACCCTTCATAGTTAACAGGTTTTATATTATCCCAATCGTCTCCACCATTATAAGTAATTCTTAATCCTCCATATTGAGATGTAGAGTAAATAATATCATCATCATAATGGTCAATAATACACTCCATCCCATCAGAACCTCTAATTGCATCCCATATTCCATTTGATAATCGTTCAGTACCGTTA
>JABGSE010000032.1 GCA_018647945.1 Flavobacteriales bacterium
GTTTCATCAGTAGAATCTGTAAATATACTTAAAGGATTTGTTGGTTGAGAGATATAGACATTATTAGATGTAGTTGTACATCCGTTTACATCTGTAACCTCAACATAATATATTCCTGTATCTAAAGAAGATAATGTTGAAGTTCCGATTCCTCCAGGATTCCAGTTATAAGTATAAGAATTCAGAACATTTGTTGTCCCTCCAGTTACAGTAACTGTAATTTCACCATCAGTAAAACCATGGCAACTTACATCCTGAATATCCGTAAGAGCAATATTTGCATCTAATAATTCTGGTTGGTCAAGTAAATAATCTGTAGTATCCACACATCCTAAAGGATCAGTAGCTACAACTACATAATTGGCAGCATTAACATTATTCAAGTTCGCACCTATTTGACCAGTATTCCAATTATATGTAATTGTACCGGAATTTCCTCCAACTGAAGTTGCTTTTAATTTACCGTCACTTCCTCCGTAACATGAGATTAAATTTATTAATTCTATTGAAACTTCTAATTTTTCAGGTTGAATTAAAGTAACCGTTTCTGTTTCCGTACATCCAAGAGCATCTGTAATTGTACAATTAAATGTAGATGAATTTGTTACATCATCCACACAAAGACCAATAGCGGTTTGTGTTATTTGCATTAAATCGTCATCCCATTGATAATTATACATAGTATTTCCTGCACCATTTATATTTGGTACTCCTCCTGAAATATTTAATGAAATTTCACCATCACAATAATTCCAACAAGTTGGGTTCTGAGTAGAAGCGACAGTTGCTGATAAAACGCTATTTCCATTTACTATAGCAACATCTGAAGTAGTACAATTATTTTCGTCTGTAGCCCACATTGTATAATTCCCTATGCCAATATTGTTTATTGAGTAAGTAACATCACCAGTACTCCATAAATAAGTATATGTAGTTGCCGAACCAACACCACCAGAAACTACATCTGTAATAGAAGCGTTTGTCCATCCTGTACAAGTAATATGATCTATAATAAAGTAATGTGTAATTGGAGTTGGTTCCTGATAAGTCATACTTTCCTGATAAGTACATCCATTATTATCCGTTACAATAAAAGTATATAATCCAGATGAAAGACCAGCAATGTAATTAGAAGTTCCATTGTATATTACATTATTTGACGCATCATAAACAGTTTTTATATAAGGTGCGTTTCCTCCATTAATTGTTAAATCTGCCCATCCAGAATTATCTCCATTACATCTTATCTCATACCCATTCCACATAGAGGTTGTAATTGTAACATCAATTTCATCTGGTTCAGTTATTATTATTATATCCTGAGCAGAACAGTTATTGTCATCCATCACTTGAACTGTATAAGTTCCCGGTCCGTATCCATTAAAATATGCCATATTTGAGTGTGGAGCTCCTCCATTTACAGAATACAAATAATATGGATTACCATTAAAATCTACAAGTGGAGTTCCTCCAACTACATTTATTGCTTGTATCGCTCCATCATTTACCCCATTACATGTTATGTGTGAGAAAATAGTTGTGTCAATATATATGGAGTCTGGCTGATTAATCACAACAGTATCTCTATCAATACATCCCCTAGAGTCTTTTACATACATAATGTATTGGTTTGGTGATAGATTAGAAAAACCAATATTATTTTGTGTAAACAAACCATTTGTACTTGAATACACATATGGTAGTTGTCCTCCAGTAGCAAGTACTGTAATGGACGCATTATTTGCATTATTACATGTAATTTCTGAAATAATTAAAGAATCAATAGCTACAGAAAAAGATGGTTCTAAAATTTCTACTGAATCTGTAAATACACAATTGTTTGCATCAGTAACAGTTAAAGTGTGATATCCTGCATCAAAAGTTGTAACTATATTTCCTGTACTTCCATCATCCCAAAGTAGGTTATATACTCCTGTACCGCCAGCAACAATTGCTGTAGCCATACCATCACTTCCTCCAGTACAAAGTACAGAATCTCTCATAAATTGTACAGATATTGCAGTGGGTTCTGTAATTGTAAAATCTTGTGAAGTCATACATCCGTTTGCATCTGTAATTGTAGAAGTATAAGTTCCTGCAATTAAATTAATATCTGATCCTCCGCTCCAACCATAATTATATGTTTGTGTCCCTCCTGTAACATTTACAACAGCAGATCCATCATTCCCTCCATTACAACTTACATTTGTAGTTGCAATAGAAGTTATCGATAAGCTATCTGGTTGAGTAATAGTTTGATTTGAAGAAGTAACAAAACATCCCATGGAATCTGTTACCAATACATTATAGGTTGAAGGCATTAGGCTTACAGCTGGATTAGAAATTTGTCCATTATTCCATAAGTAAGAATAACTTCCTGTTCCTCCAATAACATTTACAGTAATTTGTCCGTTTGCACTATCATAACAAAGTACATTTTGTACTGTTAATGATGAAATTAATAATTCATCTGGCTCATTAACAAAAACTGAATCGCTATCCGTACATCCTTCAGCATCAACTACAGTAATAAAATAAGAAGCTTGTCCTGTTGGTCCGAAAGGAGTTCCAGATGGAACAAATGTCGCCCCTCCATCAGAAGAAAATTGATATGATGGTGTTCCTGAAGTTGCTGAAGTAATCATCATGCCATCATTTGATCCAAAACAAGAAACATCCTGTACCAAAACATCTAATATCGGATTAGTTCCTGCTAATATTTCTGCTGTATCACTTATAACACATGAGTTTGCATCAGTAATTTGAACTGTATAAATTCCAGGAAATAATAATGAAATATTAGTAGATGTAGATCCAGTAGACCATAAGTAATTATATCCTGATGTCCCTCCTGAAGCAATGACCTCAGCTTCTCCATTTGCAGCTGTTTGAGTTCCTGCACAAGATGAATTATTAATAATGTTAGTAGAACTTGTTAATTGAGTTGGCTCGTTAACCGTAACGGTTACTTGCTGTGGATTTGATGCACAATTATTTACATCTGTTACACTTACTGTATAAGTTCCTGCAGGAACATTATTTACAATAGAAGTGTTTTGTCCGCTACTCCAGCTATAAAAATAAGGAGCTGTTCCTCCAGAAACAGAATCGACCCATATCGACCCATTAGAACCAGAATTACAACTTACATCTGAAGAAGTAGCTGAAAAATAAATTACATCTGGTTCGAAAATAGTAACCATTACACTATCAGAACATCCATTTGCATCAACAGCAAATACTGGATAGTTTCCTGCATAAAGTCCACTAAAAATATTGTTGTATTGAGGTATTGGGAAAACTCCTGGAATATAATATTGATATGTTCCTACTCCCGTTCCTCCAGTAGCATTTACAGTTATTGTGTCCGATTGGAAACCATTACATAAAACACTTAAAGTTGAATTTACAGCATCTAAAGAAATACTTACAAGTGATGAGGCGGGAACCTCAACTGAATCTGTTACTGAACATCCTGTTCCATCAGAAACAGTTACAGTATAAAATCCTGGATCTAATCCTGTAATTGTATTTGTAGATTCTCCTGTTTCCCATAATATAACATATGGTGGAGTCCCGATTGGATTTACTGTTGCCGAACCATCAGATCCTCCATTACAAGGAGGAATACTATCGAAAGTTAAAGATATATCAGCTTCATCAACAAAAACTGTTTGTAAAAACACGCATCCGTTTGCATCTGTCACTCTAACCTCATACAGTCCTGTTTCTAAATTTATTGCGATAGCTGTAGTTTGTGCTGCAGGGTCGTCCCATAAATATGCATAAGGAGGTGTTCCCCCTTGAGTTACAGAAATGGAAGCTTCCCCATTTGATAGATTACAAGTTTCATCTGTAGAATCAGTAGTATAAACAAAAGGAAGTGGTTCGATTAAAGTAACCGAAACAGATGCAGTACATCCATTATCATCAGTCGCATCTAAAGTATAAGTTCCGAAAGTAATATCTCCACACATTCCTGTCCATGAAATAGCAGACTGAATTGGATATCCTGTTAAAGTGTATAAAATTGGAGCAACTCCATTGGTTGGATTAACTGAAATTTCACCATCACAAATATTAGGACAAGAAATTGCATTGTCTAAAATATAATTGATTGAAAATGGTAAAGGTTGAGTTAGTACAAAAGCTGTATCAGAAGTACATCCATTTGCATCCTGTACAGTTGCCAAATAAGCGCCTGCCGATAATCCTGAAAAAGTCATTCCATTTGAAAATGTGATACCATCAATTGAAAAAGTATATGGAGATTGACCTCCAGTTGGAGTTCCAAAAGAAATTTCTCCATCTGACAAACCATTACAGCTTATTCCATAACCATTATAGTCTAAAGAAGTAGCTAAAAATACAACTTCTGTTGGTTCTGTAATAAATTTATTTGCAGAAAAAGTACATCCATTTGCATCTTTTACTGTTATTATATAAGTAGTATTTCCGCATAAATTCGAAAAAGTACTTGAATTTTGATAAGCGCCACCATCTAGTGAATAAGTATATGGAGGTGTACCAACAGAAATATTATTTACCTGAAAATCTAAAATTCCATCACATACTCCAAAACAAGATACTTGTCCAGAAATTGAAATAACTCCAGATAAATCGGGAGGGTTATTTAATGTAATTGTTTCTGAAGTATCGCAATTATTTGCATCTCTATAATAAATAGTATAAGTACCCGCAGATAATCCAGTAAAAATGGAGGTTGTACTATAAGTTACCCCATCAATAGAATAGGTATAAGGTGAAGTTCCTCCACTTACAGAAGCCGTAATTTCACCATCTGAATCTCCAAAACAACTAACATCTTGCCCGTTATAATCAGAAGAAACATCTCCATTAGGATCTAATTCTGTTGGTTCATTTACAGTTACAGATGTTGGAGATGCGCCATTTACAGCACATCCGTTTGCATCCGAAACACTTATGGAGTAAGTTCCAGCACATAAGTTATTATAAGTAGAATCAAAACCTGCAATAATAGTTTGAGCACCACTACCAAAAGCAATTGAATAAGGAGGGGTTCCTCCAAAAATGTTAATTTTTTCTGTTGCATCACAATCTCCAAAACAAAATAAGGAGCTTAAAGTAGAAACTGAATTTGTAAGTTGCAACGGCTGTGTTACATTTATTGAAGAAAAATCGTAAATTGAAGAAGCGTTTGCTCCATTTGGATTAGTAGCGTAATACGGAATAGAATCTACCAAACGAATAGTATAGTTTTGCGCTGGTAAGTTACAAATTGTAATATTAGGTACCGTAGTGTTGTTTGTAGAGGTGATTGGCACAAAAAATGTTCCTATATAATATCCAACTATCACCTTTAACACTGTAGGAGGAGAAGTTTGATTTAATAGAATGTTTATACAAGCCTCATCCCCAAAACATAATATTGGAGTTGTGATTGATACATTTGATATTGTTTGAGCATTTGAATTAATCGAATAAAACGACATCATAAATACAAACCCGAGAAGTATTAATTTTTTCATCTGAAAATACTATTTTATTAAAATTTTAATGGTGCAAGATACAAATAAAAATTTCAAATACAATGAGATGAAAACGAACTATATTTCAGAAAGGTGAAAAATGAAGTATTTCTAGTAGTAATCAGACATGAAAACATAGACCAAAACTCCAGTAACGGCCACATACATCCAAATGGGGAAGGTCCATTTTACTATGTTTTTATGTTTTTCAAACTCTCCTGTAAGTCCTCTGTACATAGAAAACAATGCCAATGGCAAAACAGGGATCGATAATAAGATGTGAGAGATCAGAATAAAACGATATGTGATTACATATTCTCCTAAATACTTAGTTGTAGCATGGTCCAAAACCAATTTTGAAAAAACATACGACAGTAAAAATACTGATGACAACACAAAAGCAGACATCATTGATATTTTATGTAATTTACTTTTCTTGTTTTTTATCAGAACAAAACCACAAAAAAGTAAGATAGCAGTTGTTCCATTTAAAATTGCATGAAAAAGAGGAAGAAAGCTATAATCACTCTCACTATTAATGTGCAAATAATTTGAAAACATCATAAGCGCTGCGACCGCAATTGGTATAACGATTGACAAAGCAATAATAATTGGCACAAAAACAGAATCTTTATTTTTCATAATTTATAAAACAAAATATTTATCTAATACTAATACAATTTGAATTAAAGGAAGATAGATAAAGGAAGAAAACATTAATTTTTTAGCAGAATTATTATCTAAATTTTTGTGCAATTTAAAGGATTTAGAAGTAAATAAAATTCCTAAAATTAAAATGATAATAAATCCAAAATCAGACATTCCAAGTTCTGGTACAAGTTCTGCAAATAAATAAGGAAATACAGATGTAAACAACAAAAACAAAGAACAAATAATAGAAACAATAGCAGCTGTTTTTCCTTTTTCCCCACCAATCATCATCTTGAATCCTGCTTTTTTATATTCATCATCCAACACCCAAGATATTGATATAAAATGCGGAAACTGCCAGAAAAACTGAATTGCAAACAAAACACCTGCCGCCATTCCAAAACCACTCTCAAAATCCGAACTTAACAATTCGAAATCGTAAGCCGCCACCCAACCAAGTAAAAATGGTATTGAACCCGGAATTGCTCCCACAAAAATTGAGATTGGAGAGATTCTCTTTAAAGGAGTGTAGCACACTACATATAACAATATTGAAAGCAGACCGTAATAAGCGCAATAATTATTTATTTGATACAACATAAATAATCCCCAAATTCCTATAAAAGTTGCAAAAACCAAAGACTGAATAACAGATAAATTTCCTTTTGGTAAAGGCCTGTATAAAGTTCTTTGCATTAAAGCGTCATGATTTCTTTCCCAAATTTGATTAAAGGTATTTGCGCATCCCGTCACTAAAAATCCTCCAAAAGTAAGTTTCATGATTTCAGAAAATTCAACAGTTTCAGTTCCTAACAAATATCCCATTATTGCAGAAAAAACTACCGTAGCAGAAAGTCGAAACTTTAATAATTGAGCGAAATATTTAACAATATCCATTATAAAATAAGTAGTAAAAGTTTAGCAAACTTGAGTAAAAGCGTCTTTTAAATTATCCGCTATCATTTGAGAAGATCTGCCCTCAATATGATGTCTTTCAATAAAATGAACCAATTGTCCATCTTGAAAAAGTGCAATAGAAGGAGAAGAAGGAGGAAATGGATTCATAAACTCTCTTGCTTTTGCAGTTGCTCCAACATCTTGACCAGCAAAAACAGTAGCAAAAACATCTGGTTTCGGACTAAAAGTAGAAGCTAGTTTTACAGCTGGTCTTGCATTTCCTGCCGCACAACCACAAACAGAGTTCACCATTACCAAAACAGTTCCTTCTCTTTTGCTTAAAATTTTCTCTACTTCTTCTGGGGTTGTCATTTCTACAAAACCAACTGAAGTTAAGTCTTCTCTCATTGGTTTACACATTTCTTCTGGATACATAATTTTAATTTTTTGTTGTTGCAAAAATACAAATTATTGTCTTTTCTTTTGAAAGAACTCTTTTAATATTTTAGAACATTCTTCTTCTAGTAATCCTTTTAAAATTTCCGTTTTCGGATGTAAAATATTTTCTTTTAAGTTCGAAAATCCTCTTTTTTCATCTGAAGCTCCGTACACTATCTTTTTTAATTGAGTCCAAAAGGCGGCTCCACCGCACATATGGCAGGGCTCTAAAGTGACATACAAAGTGCATTCGTTTAAATATTTGCCTCCCAAATAATCGGATGCTGAGGTAAATGCTTGCATTTCGGCATGAGCTGTTACATCATTTAGTCGCTCTGTAAAATTGTGTGCACGAGCAATTATTTGATTATCGCAAACTATAATTGCTCCTACTGGCACCTCATTAATATCAGATCCTTTATTAGCTTCTTTCAAAGCTTCTTTCATAAAATATTCGTCCGAAAAATGATTTATTTCCATTTTGCAAATATAAGATAGCAATTTTGTATTTTCGCAATCTAAATAAAGAAAAAATGTGGAGAACAAACACTTGTGGAGAATTAAACATTAAAAATGTTGGGGAGAAGGTTACACTTAGCGGTTGGGTACAAAAAAATCGTGACTTAGGAGGAATGACTTTTATTGATTTAAGAGATAGATATGGTATTACTCAACTTGCATTTAATATGGATGATAACTCCGAACTTTGTGAAAAAGCAAGAAAACTAGGTAGAGAATTTGTAATTAAAGCTAGTGGAGTAGTTATTGAAAGAAGTTCAAAAAACAAAAACATCCCTACTGGAGAAATTGAAATTAAAGTTTCTGAACTTACTATCTTAAACGCTTCTAAAACACCTCCTTTTACTATTGAAGATAAAACGGATGGTGGAGACGAACTTAGAATGAAATACAGGTATTTGGATATTAGAAGAAACCCTGTAAAAGAAAACTTAATGTTGCGTCACAGAGTTTCTACTGAAACAAGAAAATACTTAGACGAGCAAGGGTTTTGTGAAGTTGAAACGCCTTATTTAATAAAATCTACTCCTGAAGGAGCAAGAGATTTTGTGGTCCCAAGTAGAATGAATGAAGGACAATTTTACGCTTTACCTCAATCACCTCAAACTTTTAAACAATTATTAATGGTTGCCGGAATGGACAAGTATTATCAGATTGTAAAGTGTTTCAGAGATGAAGATTTGAGAGCGGACAGACAGCCAGAATTTACACAAATTGACTGTGAAATGGCTTTTGTAGAACAAGAAGAAATCTTAAATATGTTTGAAGGATTATGTCGTCATCTACTAAAAGAAGTGAAAGGCGTAGAGTTAAATGAATTCCCAAGAATGACTTATGATGATGCCATGAAAATGTATGGTTCAGACAAGCCAGACATCAGATTTGGAATGAAGTTTAGAGAAATGAATGAAGTATGCCAACAAAATAATTTTGTAGTTTTTGACTCTGCAGAATTAGTAGTTGGAATTACCGTAAAAGGAGGGGCTTCTTTCAGTAGAAAACAATTAGACAAACTAACTGACTTTGTAAAAACTCCACAAGTTGGAGCTACAGGATTAGTATATTGCAAATGTAATGAAGACGGAACCTTCAAATCTTCAGTAGATAAATTTTTCTCTCAAGAAGATTTAAATAATTGGGCCGACACATGTAAGTCATCATCTGGAGATTTAATATTAATAATGGCAGGAGAGAAAGATAAAACCAGAAAAGCATTTTCAACTTTAAGATTGCATTTGGCTGAAGAATTAGAACTTAGAAATCCGGAAGAATTTTCACCACTTTGGGTTTTAGACTTCCCATTATTAGAATGGGATGAGGACACAAATAGATATCACGCTATGCACCATCCGTTTACCTCTCCAAAGCCAAACGATATTGAAAAATTAGATACAGACCCAGTTGCAGTTAGAGCGAACGCTTACGACTTAGTAATGAATGGGAACGAAATAGGAGGTGGAAGTATTCGTATTCATGATAGAGATTTACAGAAATTAATGTTTAAACATCTTGGATTTACAGATGAGCAAGCAAAAGATCAATTCGGATTTTTGATGGAAGCGTTTGAATATGGAGCACCACCTCACGGAGGAATTGCTTTTGGTTTTGATAGACTTTGTGCTATTATGGGAGGTAAAGAAAGTATTCGTGATTTTATTGCCTTCCCAAAAAATAATTCTGGTAGGGATATAATGATTGATTCTCCATCAGTAATTGATGAAGAACAATTGAAAGAATTGAATATAAAATTAAGGAATTAATTATCCTCTAAACTCCATTCTGCAAAAGAAGTAGCGGTTTCCGACAAAACTACTTTGTATAACTCCACATGAGATGGAAGTTTTTCTTTAATTTTTTTTACGAAATCTAAAACTAAATTTTCGGATGTTGGCTGAAAAGGTAAATAATGTACTTTTTCAAATGCTGATAAATCGATATTAGCATGTGGTGAGTTTGCGTTTAACACCAAAGAATGGTCATATTTATCAATTACTTCTGGCTTTACAATATCCTTAATTACACTAAAATCCATTACCATTCCATCTTTTTTATGACCTTTTTCTTGTCTCACATTCCCTCTTACAGTTACTCTCAATTTGTACGAATGTCCATGAATATTTTTACATAAACCATCATATCCATGTAAAGCATGTGCCATTTCAAATTTGAACTCTTTTGTTATTCTTATTTTTTTCATATTACATTACTATATTTACAATTCGTTTTGGAACTACAATTATTTTTTTAGGAGATTTTCCGTCCAAATAATGAGTAGTTTTTTTATGTTTCATTACCTCAACCTCAACCTGTTCTTTTGTCATTTCGGCAGCTAAAGTGATTTTAAATCTCATTTTCCCATTAAAAGAAACTGGATAATTAATTTCATCCTCTACCAAATAACTTTCATTAAACTTTGGGAAATTAACTCCAGTAACTGAAGATTCATTTCCTAATTTTTGCCAAATCTCCTCAGAAATATGTGGAGCGTAAGAAGATAAAAGAATCGTGAAATCTGAAATAATTTCTTTGTTATTACATTTTTGTTCTATTAACTCATTTACACAAATCATAAACGTACTTACCACCGTATTGAAAGAATGACGCTCAATCTCCTGTTCTACTTTTTTAATCGTTTTGTGCAAAGTTTTATAATTCTCTTTTGTTGGAATTTCTTCTGAAATTTCAAAATTATTTTCCCCATCATGAACCAAACGCCAGAACTTACGGAGGAAATTATGCACTCCATTTATTCCCTTTACATCCCAAGGTTTAAACTGTTCCAATGGTCCTAAAAACATTTCGTATAAACGCAAAGTATCCGCTCCAAAATCCTCTATCAAATTATCAGGAGTTTGTACATTATATTTTGATTTTGACATTTTTTCCACCTCATGCCCACACAAATATTTTTCATCCTCATTTAAAATAAATTCGGCATTTGCATATTCTTCTCTCCAATTTTTGAAAGCCTTAACATTCAACACATCATTTTCTACAAAATCAATATCAACATTTAATCGTGTCGTTTTATGATCTTTTCTTTTGTCAAAACTCACAAAAGTATTCGTGTCTTTTATTCTATAAACAAAGCTTGATCTCCCTAAAATCATCCCTTGATTAATCATTTTTTTGAAAGGTTCATCAAAACCAATAAACCCCCTATCATACAAAAATTTAGTCCAGAAACGAGAATATAATAAATGCCCAACAGCATGCTCGGCACCACCAATGTACAAATCTACTTGCCCCCAATAATCTGATTTTTCTTTTGAACAAAACCCTTCATCATTATTTGGGTCCATATATCGTAAAAAATACCAAGAACTTCCTGCCCAACCTGGCATAATATTGGTTTCCATGCTATCTCCTTCAAACACATTCCAATCCTCTTTTTTTGCTCTAGCAAGTGGTGGTTCTCCTGTTGAAGTTGGTAAATATTTATCAACCAGAGGAAGCGTTACATGTTTGTCATCTTCTAAAACATAAGCTGTTTCTCCTTTATAAAAAACTGGGAATGGCTCCCCCCAATATCTTTGTCTTGAGAAAATTGCATCACGCAAACGGTAATTTATTTTTCCTTCTCCAAAGACACCTTCCTCAATTTTATAAATCGCTAAATTCATAGCCTTTTTATCTGTTAATCCATTTAAAAAATCTGAGTTCGCAATTTTTACATTCTTGTCTTCATTCGCTCCCTCACTTATATCAACTCCCTCAAAAATATTAATGATTTTCAATCCAAAGTGTGTAGCAAAATCCCAATCTCTTTGATCTCCACACGGAACAGCCATTACCGCACCAGTTCCGTAAGAAACCAGTACATAATCTCCAATCCAAACTTGCACTTTATCTCCTGTAAAAGGATGAATTGCATAAGAACCTGTAAACACTCCACTCACACTTTTATCAGCTTGTCTATCTCTTTCTGATTTTAATTTTGATGTATTTACATAAGCATCAACCTCTTCTTTTTGCTCAGTAGTTGTAATTGTATTTACCAACTCATGTTCTGGTGCTAATACTATAAAATTAACTCCAAAAATAGTATCAGGACGAGTAGTGAAAACTTCAATTTTATATTCCGAGTTTTCCAACTGAAAACTTACAGATACTCCTTTCGATTTTCCAATCCAATTTTTCTGAATTTCCTTTATTGAATCCGACCAATCTACCGTATCTAATCCTGAAATCAATCTATCCGCATAGGCAGTAATTCTTAAGGACCACTGCTTCATTAATTTTTGTTCTACCGGGAAACCTCCTCTTTCCGATAAACCATCTTTCACCTCATCATTAGCAAGCACTGTTCCTAATCCTTCACACCAATTTACCCATGTATCCGATAAAAATGCCAAACGATAATTTAATAACATTTTCTCTTTTTCTGTATCGGAAAAACCATTCCAATCCTCTTTAGAAAATTGTGGAGTATTATCATCACAAACTGCCTGAGAAGTCAAGTTTCCCTTCTTTTCAAAATAATCTGTCAAGTCAGAAATTGGCATGGATTTATCTTCCATATTACAGTAATAAGAATTGAAGAGTTGCTTGAAAATCCATTGTGTCCATTTGTAATAATTAGGGTCAGAAGTTTGTACTTCTCTACTCCAATCGTACGAAAAACCAATTTGATCCAATTGTTTTCTGTATCTTTCAGTATTGTCTTTTGTTGCTACTGCCGGATGAATTCCTGTCTGAATTGCATATTGTTCTGTTGGTAAACCAAAAGAATCGTATCCCATAGGATGCAAAACATTAAAGCCTTTTAAACGTTTGTATCTCGCAAAAATGTCAGAGGCAATATAACCTAGTGGATGACCAACATGCAGCCCCGCTCCTGAAGGGTAAGGAAACATATCCAATACATAATATTTTTCTTTATTAGTATCCTCCGAAACTTTATATGTTTCGTTTTCTCTCCAATAGTGTTGCCACTTTTTTTCTATGTCAGAAAAATTATATTCCATTAAAATAATATTTTAAGATTCGCAAAGTTAAGGAATAACATCAATTAGTAAATTGTATTTTTTATTTTAGCGAACAATTATGGCAAAAAAATTAAAAAACAGGGGGAGTTCTTCCTCAATCTCAACAATTATTAGTTTATCTCTTGTCCTTTTTGTGATTGGATTATTGAGTTTTGTTCTGATAAATGCAAAAAAATCGTCCGATTTAATGAAAGAAAGTATCGGATTTACAATTATGTTAAAAGACGCATTAATTGATGAACCGGTAACTGAAAAAGAAGAAATAGACAAATTATTAAATAAGGAATCGTTAAAATTTACAGAATTTCAGAATTATTTAAGTAATTCAGGATACTTTAAAGAAGTTATTTTTATCGATAAACAAACCGCCACAGAAAATCATAAACAAGATTTGGGGGAAGATTTTGAAATAACACTAGGATTTTCTCCACTATTAAACTCTATTGACACAAAAGTAAAAGCAGAATATGTAAGTCCAAAAGGATTGATAGAGATTGAAAAATATATTGATGATTATAAGGGAGGAGATATTGTTCAGGAAAAATACTATCAGAAAAACTTGGTAGAAAAGTTAAACACAAATGTTCAGAGAATTTCATTATTTTTACTCTCATTTTGTCTTATTTTTCTTCTTATTTCCTTTGCTTTAATCAATAATACAATTCGACTTGCCGTATATTCCAAACGACTTTTAATTAGAACAATGCGCTTGGTTGGAGCTACAAATATATTTATCCAAAAACCCTATTTATTAAGAAGTTTTTATCAAGGGTTTTACAGTTCTATTGTTGCAATATTTATGCTAATAGGAAGCTTGGAATTGCTGAAAAATCAAATTCCTGATTTTATAAATACAAATGATTACCAACAAATTGGGATTATATTTATTCTAATTCTTATCTTTGGGATCTTTATTTCTTGGGTTTCAACATTTTTTGCTGTCAGAAGATATTTAAATTTAAACGAAAGTGAACTTTACAATTAAACACATTATAATATGAGTGAAAATAACACACAATTTGCCTTTACAAAAATCAATTATATACTACTTTCTGTAGGAGTTGTATTTATTATTGGAGGACTTTTTTTAATGTCAGGTGGGAAATCTGATAATCCAAATGTATTTGACTATGAAATAGTTGATGTTTCTCTTACATCTGTTAAATTAACTTATTCAGTCATTTTAATGGTTACAGGTTTTATAATTAATGTTTTTGCAATACTTTATACTCCAAAAGGAGAATAATACATGGAAATTTTATTTGCAATTATCCTTGGAATTGTTCAGGGACTAACAGAATTTTTACCAGTTAGTAGTAGTGGTCATTTGGAAATTGTAAAAGCAATTTTAGGAGAGGCTAAAGTAGAGGAAGAAAGCATGTTGATGACAGTAGTTTTACACGGAGCAACCGCGCTGAGCACTATATATATTTTCCGAAAGGACATTGCTGAAATTATTAGAGGACTCTTTCAATTCAAACAAAATGAAGAGTTTTTATTTTCCTTAAAGATTATTTTCTCCATGATACCAGCTACTTTTGTTGGCTTATTTTGGGAAGATGAAATTGAAGATTTATTTGGTGGTGATTTAATATTGGTTGGATGTATGTTAATTGTAACTGCACTTCTCTTATTTTTGGCCGACAAAGCTAAATCTACAAACAAAAAGATAAGTTTTTTTAATGCAATAATAATTGGAGTTTCTCAAGCAATAGCAATTTTACCGGGAATTTCCAGATCGGGAGCTACAATTTCAACTTCTGTTTTACTTGGAGTTGATAAAGAAAAATCAGCACGATTTTCATTTTTAATGGTAGTTCCTTTAATTTTAGGAAAAATGATAAAAGACATTGTTTCAGGAGAAATTTTGTTTTCATCCGCAGAAAGTTTCCCACTATTATTCGGATTTGTAGCCGCTTTTATAGTAGGATTATTTGCATGCAAATGGATGATACAATTGGTGAAAAATAGTAATCTGAAATACTTTTCTTTTTACTGTATTATTGTAGGGTTATCTGTCATTATTTTTCAGTTGACATATGCTTAAAGCTTCAGACATTAATATAAATACTGACTTTCTGGGAGGAAGTGTTTTACTATTTAACAAACCTTTACAATGGAGCTCATTTGATGTAGTAAAAAAAGTGAGAAATATTATTAAATCTGGAAAAAAAATAGGAAAAATAAAAGTTGGGCATGCCGGGACTTTGGATCCATTAGCGGATGGACTTTTAATTGTTTGTACAGGTAAATTTACCAAGCGTGTTGAGGAAATTCAGGGACAAAAAAAAGTATATACTGGAGAAATAACAATTGGAAGCACTACCCCATCTTACGACAAAGAAACTGAGATTGATGAAACTTTTGAAACTTCACATATTACTGAGAATTTAATTTATTCTTCTTGCAAAAAATTTGAAGGGAAAATAATGCAAAAACCCCCTATTTTTTCGGCATTAAAAAAAGATGGGAAAAGATTGTATCAGTATGCAAGAGAGGGAACGACAGTAGAAATAAAAGAAAGGGAGGTGGAAATTGAATATTTCAAAATTACCAAAATTGACATACCTAAAATTGAATTTGAAGTAAAATGCAGTAAAGGAACTTACATTCGGTCTTTAGCATTTGATTTTGGAAAAGAGATTAAAAGCGGAGCTCACCTTTCTTCTTTAAGGAGAGAACAGATTGGAAATTACAAAATTAAAAACGCAATATCAATTGAACAATTTAGAGAAAAAATACTAAGTTAGTATTTGCTTGACTTCCGCTCTCCCATATTGTATATTTGCCAACTATTTTAAAAAATAATATTCTTATGAAATTTAAATTATCTCATTTCAAATTTGATTTACCTGAAGGTTTAGTCCCAAAAAAACCAAATAAAATTAGAGACGAATCTAAATTAATGGTTATTCACAAAAGTACAGGCAAGGTTGAACATAAAAAATTCAAGGATCTTATCAACTATTTTGACAAAGATGATGTGTTTATTTTTAACAATACAAAAGTTTTTCCGGCCAGATTATTTGGTAATAAAGAAAAAACGGGTGCCCGAATTGAAGTATTCCTTTTAAGAGAATTAAATAGAGATAATAGACTTTGGGATGTACTTGTAGATCCTGCCAGAAAAATCAGAATTGGAAACAAACTTTATTTTGGTGAGAATGATGAGCTGATTGCTGAGGTAATTGACAATACAACTTCCAGAGGAAGAACATTAAGATTTTTATTTGATGGTACTCATGAAGAATTTCAGGAAACATTGGATTTACTAGGTGAAACTCCTCTTCCAAAATTTATAGACAGAGATCCAACTGAAGAAGATACTGCAAGATATCAAACAATATTTGCAAAAGAAAAAGGAGCGGTAGCTGCTCCGACTGCAGGACTTCATTTTAGTAGAGAGTTGATGAAAAGAATGGAGATAAAAGGAATCGATTTAGCAGAAGTTACACTTCATGTTGGATTAGGAACTTTCAGACAAATTGAAGTGGAAGATTTATCAAAGCACAAAATGGATTCGGAGGAAATTATTATTACAGAAGAAGCCTCCAATATTATTAATGCAGGAATAAAGAGTAATAAACGAATTTGTGCAGTTGGTACTACAGTGTTGCGTACAGTAGAAAGTTCCAACACAACAACTAAAACAATAATCCCTAAAAAAGGTTGGACAAATAAATTCATTTTCCCCCCATATAATTTTCAAGTTCCAAATTGTATGATTTCAAATTTCCATTTACCTCAGTCAACTTTACTAATGCATGTTGCTGCTTTTGGTGGTTATGATTTGGTGATGAAAGTCTATCAAGAAGCGATAAAAAAGAAATATAAATTTCATACTTATGGTGACGCAATGCTAATCCTTCCTTAATATGAAAAAGGTAGCTATTATTGTTGCTGGAGGGAAAGGAGTCAGAATGAAATCTGAAATTCCAAAACAATTTTTACTATTAAATGAACTACCTATTTTAATACACACTTTAAAACAATTTTCTCACTTTGAGGAAATTGTTTTAGTTTTACCTCATTCCCAATTTGAATTTTGGAAAGAACTTTGTAAAACTTATAATTTTACACAACAACATACTTTAGTAGAAGGAGGAAAAACAAGATTTCATTCTGTAAAAAATGGATTGGGAAAAGTAGACGACAACTCTATTGTCGCTATTCATGATGGAGTTCGTCCACTTATTTCTACCAAATTAATCGATAGTTTAATTGATGAAACTAAAAACGGAATTGGTATAATTCCTATTGTTCCTGTTAAAGATTCTATCCGAAAATTAGAAGGAAAAAACTCTATCCATATCGATAGAAATATCTTGTTTAAAGTTCAAACTCCACAATGTTTTTTGAGTTCTGATATTAAAGAAGCTTATACCCAAGAGTTTTCTGAAACTTTTACAGATGATGCTTCTGTATTTGAAAGTAATAGTGGGGAAATCACTACTATTTTAGGAGAGGAAAACAACTTGAAAATTACAACTGAAGAAGATTTAAAGATTGCCTCTATATTAGATTAGTAATCTTATTATCAGAAAAATTTATTATCAAATTCACTCCTGGTTTTTTCCCGTTTTCAAAAGTTCCTAAACTTTCAAAACCCAGTGCTTCTGCCCCATTTTTAGATGCTATTTTCAAAAGCGTATTCAAATCAAAATGGGAGTTTTCTTGTATTATTTTAAGTTCTTCTAAAATAGAAAGGGAATTATTAGAAGCCAAACTATCTGTTCCAACACATAATTTATCCGTATCAAAAATAGAATAATCGGGCATAGCATTTTCAATATACAAATTAGCCTTAGGGCAAGTGCAATAATAATTTTCTGTTATTTCTTTCTTTTTTGTGAAAGTATTGTGCACCAAAAGTATTTTTTTGTTTTTCAATTCTTTTAATACATCAATTAATTTTTTTCTAGATTCCCAAATACTTACATCTGCACTCATTCCATTTAACCAATCAAAAAAATATCCCTCTTTATTTTCAAAAAGTTGGTTCTCTTCTTTTGTTTCTTGCATATGAATGCTGAGTAATTCATCTCTATCATCAAAAGATTCTATAATTTTTTTCATTAAACTTGGAGGAACAGAATAAGGAGCATGAGGCGAAATAGTCGCCTTTTGCCCCGCAGTTCTAAATTCATTTCTCAACTCCATTGATTGCGTAAAAATAATATCAATCTTATTTTCATGAATCCCAAAAGTCTCTATAAAGTTGTAGTACAGTAAATTTCCTTTTTGTTTTTGTAAAAGTGTATCAGTAGTATTGCAAATATCACCTACAGCAACAATCCCATTAGCAATCATTTCTTGTTCAGCCTTCTCTATTGCATTTTGCTTTTCAATTTCTGTGGAACTATTTCTTTGTTGTATTGCTTCCAAAAAATCTAAAAAACCCCTTCCTTTTTCAGCAATTCCTAAAAGGTGAGATAGTTCTAAGTGGCAATGAGCATTCACAAATCCTGGGCAAAGTATTCCTTCAAATATCTCTAGTTTATATTGAAGTACTTCACTTCTATTTCTAAAAATATTTACAATCTCTCCCTCATCTGAAATTTGTAATACCCCTTCTTTTATAGGAGAAATATGTAGTGGAAATAGGTAATTTGCAGATAAATATCTCATCTTACAAAAGTAAGGAATTTGAATTACTATATTTGCCGAAATTATGAAGAAAGATATTAGAGATATTTCACAGGAAGATTTGGAACAATTTTTCTCGGGACACAACTTGCAAAAGTTCAGAATAAAACAATTAAACGAATGGCTTTGGAAAAAAGGAGCGAATTCATTTGAAGAAATGAGTTCCTTGTCAAAGGATTTAAGAAGTTTATTAGATAAAACATTCGAAATAAAATCAGCTAATATTGACCAAGAATTTGTTTCCTCTGACGGGACAATAAAATACAGTTTCAAACTGCATGACGACAAATTAATTGAAGGGGTTTTAATCCCATCTAAAAAGAGGGTTACTGCTTGTATTTCTTCTCAAATAGGATGTAGTTTATCTTGTACTTTCTGTGCCACTGGTACACTAAAATTAAGTAGAAATTTAACTCATGGTGAAATTTTTGATCAAGTTTTTAAACTCAACCAAGAATCAGAAAAAAATTACGGTCGATCATTAACCAATATTGTTTTCATGGGAATGGGCGAACCACTTTTAAATTACAATGCTCTTTTAAAAGCCATTCATAATATAACTTCCACAAGTGGGATGGCTATTTCTCCTAGGAGAATTGTAGTCTCTACTGCAGGACTTTCTAAACAAATAATACAACTTGCAGATGATGGAGTTAAATTTAATTTGGCAATTTCTTTACATTCAGCTGTTGATGAGGTTCGTTCAGAAATTATGCCCCTAAACGACTCCATTAATTTGGAAACCTTGAGAGAATCTATTCGTTATTTTTATGAGAAAACAAATAACAGAGTTACTTACGAATACATTTTATTTAAAGGTATAAATGATGATTTAGATGCAGCCAGAAGATTGGCCGCATTTTGCAGAATTTCACCATGTAAAGTCAACCTAATTGAATACAACATAGTTGATGGTATGGATTTTGAAAAATCAACTCAAGAAAATACAGAAGGATTTATTGAATTTTTAGAACATAGAAACATAATTGTTCACCTTAGAAGAAGTAAAGGAAAAGATATTGCTGCCGCTTGCGGTCAACTGGTAAATAAGCTACTATAAATTTTTTAACAATTTCATTTTTCTAAAAAATCAGTAGCAAATCTTTGTATATTCGCTTACTCTATTTAACAACATAATTGATGAGCATAATTTCGGAAATAAAACATCCTATTAAACAGGAGATGAGTTTGTTTGAAAAGAAATTTAAAAATTCTTTACAAAGCAAGGTTCCTCTTTTGGATAGAATAATGCATTACATAATAAAGCGTAAAGGAAAACAAATGAGACCTATGTTTGTTTTCTTAACGGCAAAAATGTTTGGAGAAATAAATGACAAAAGTTATAGATCGGCTTCACTTATTGAACTTTTACACACAGCTACTTTAGTACATGATGATGTAGTAGATGAAGCAAATTTAAGAAGGGGTTTCTTTTCGGTAAACGCCCTTTGGAGAAATAAAATTGCCGTTTTAGTTGGGGATTTCTTACTTTCAAAGGGACTTCTATTGTCTGTAGAAAATGAAGATTTTGATTTGCTAAAAATTGTGAGCTCTGCTGTAAAGGATATGAGTGAAGGAGAACTTTTACAAATTGAAAAGGCTAGGAAATTAGATATTGAAGAAGATATTTATTTTGAAATAATAAGAAAAAAAACTGCTGTACTAATTTCTAGTTGCTGTGCTTGCGGGGGGCGTTCCATGAATCAATCGGATGAGATAGTGCAAAAACTTGGTTTATTTGGAGAAAAAGTTGGGATAGCTTTTCAGATAAAAGATGATTTGTTTGATTACACTCAAAGTTCTTTTATTGGAAAACCATCCGGAATAGATATTAGAGAACAAAAAATGACATTGCCTCTTATTTACACCATAAATAATGTAGATAAGAGCACAAAAAATAAAATTATCAATACCGTAAAAAACCATCATAAAGATGATAAAAAAGTTGCAGATTTAATTGATTTGGTAAAAGAAACAGGGGGTTTGGAATATGCGGAAAAAGTGATGGTAAATTATCAAAAAGAAGCGTTGGGTATTTTATCAGAATTCCCTGAAAATGAAAGCAGAAAATCATTAGAGATGTTAGTAGATTATGTAATTAGTAGAAAAAAATGATCCCAAAAGAAACAATAGATAAAATATTTGAAGCCGCACTGATTGAAGAAGTGGTAAAGGATTTTGTTCATGATTTGAAAAAAAAAGGAACAGGATATTGGGCTTGTTGCCCTTTTCATAACGAAAAAACTCCTTCTTTTTCAGTATCTCCTGTAAAGGGAATTTACAAATGTTTTGGTTGCGGAAAGGGAGGGAATAGTGTCAGTTTTGTAATGGATCATGATAAAATATCCTATCCAGAAGCTTTAAAATATTTGGCTAACAAATACAATATTGAGATTGAGGAAAAAGAACTAACTTCAGGGCAAATTGATATTTCGAAAAAAAAGGAGGGAGTATTTTTAGTTAGCACCTATGCAAATAAATTTTTCCAGGAGCAGCTTTGGGAAACGGAAGAAGGTAAATTAATTGCACTTAGCTATTTTAAACAAAGAGGATTTTCAGAAGAAGTAATAAAAAAATTCCAATTGGGATACAGTCCAAAACAAAAAGATGTTTTTACAAAACAAGCTTTAAAAGATTCATATCAGAAAGAATTTTTGGAAGAATCCGGACTTTCTTTTATAAATGAAAAAGGTGTGGTGGACAGATTTCGAGAAAGAGTTTTGTTCCCTATTCATAATTTTTCCGGGAAAGTTTTAGGGTTTGGAGGTCGTTCGTTAGATCCAAAAAACAAAGCAAAATATTTGAACTCTCCTGAAAATCCGATCTACCACAAAAGTAAGGTTTTGTATGGATTTTATTTTGCGAAAAAATCAGTAAGTAGTAAAGATAATTGTTTTATTGTTGAAGGATATACAGATGTAATTTCCTTATTTCAATCAGGAGTTGAAAATGTTGTTTCCGCTTCCGGTACCGCACTTAGTACAGAGCAAATAAACTTAATTGGACGATTTTCAAAAAATATTACAATCCTTTTTGATGGAGATGATGCTGGATTAAATGCCTCATTTAAAAGTATCGACTTAATTTTGTCAGAAGGTATGAATGTTCAAATCGTGATGTTTCCAGAAGGGGAAGATCCCGATTCTTATGCTCAAAAATTAAGTCAAGAAGATTTTCATTTTTATTTAGAAAAAAACGCAACTGATTTTATCACTTTTAAAAGTAAAATTCTGAACGAAAAAAGTAAAGGAAATCCTGCAAAAAGAGTTGAAATGATAAAAGATATTGCAAAATCAATTTCTGTAATTCCTGACAGATTAACCCGATCGGAATACAACAAAATAAGTAGTGGGTTACTCAAGATTAAAGAGGAGGAGTTATTTCAGGAAATAAATAAAATAAGAAATAGTAGTAAAGGAAAATTTGTAACACAAAACACTGCCGAAAAAACTAATATAGCTAAATCAAATTCTGCTGGAATTCAGAAGAAACCACATCAGTTGGAAGATTGGGAAAAAGAAATATTGAGACTTCTATTCTGCTATGGAGATGAAATTTTGGAGTTTGAAGATTTTGATGAAAAAGTAAAAGTAAGTGATTATATTTTTCTGGAATTAGAACAAGATAACATAAAGTTTAGTAATCAGTTTTATTCCAAAATTTTGAAGGAATACCAAGATTTAATGTCCGAAAATGGAGGTGTAAATATTAAGTTTTTTACACATCACGAAAGTGGAGAATATCAATCGTTAGCTATTGATTTTGTGAGTCACAAATATAATTTGAGCGAAAATTGGGAAAGAGGACATCAAATTTTTACATTAAGCGAATCGGATAATTTAGAAAAAACAATCTCCAAAGCGATTTTATCTTTAAAGCAATCTTATTTGAAAAAGGAAATTTTAAAAGTAAATGAAAAGTTAAAAAATGAAGAAACTGATCCTAAAAAACTACTTTTAATTCTCACTAAATTAAACAAAGTTCTTTTCCAAATAAATAAAACTTTAGGAAGAGAGAGTTAAATTATTTTAAATCTTTTAGCTTTATTTGTAAAGAAGTTTTCCCTTGCCACTTGTTTTCATCAATTGTATAACAAATATCAAAATTTTTATTTTCATTGGTTTTTTCAAAACAATCCGCCATTCCAAAACCAATTGAAGTGATTGTTTGGTCTTCTGCGGTATTCAATACCAATCGTAAATGAGATTTATCGCTACCCACTTTCTTACCATAACCGCAATCCTGAACACCCTTACTTACAAAATTTGGAGTTCTATTTTTTGGCCCAAAAGGAGCAAATTGTTTGATAATTCTGTAAAGTTTTGGAGTTACATTTTTTATATCTATTTCCATATCAACTTCAATTTCCGGTTCTAACTGATCTGATGTAATAGATTTAGAAACTACTTTTTCAAATTCCTTTATAAAAGCATCCAAATTAGATTTTTTTACCGTTAATCCTGCGGCATATTTGTGTCCTCCAAATTTTTCTAAAAGATGTTCGCATTGTAACAATGCATTGTATAAATCGAACCCTTTAACAGAGCGGGCTGAACCAGTCAATTCATCATCTTTTTCAGATAAAACAATTGTTGGTTTATAATGACTTTCAATTAATCTTGAAGCAACAATTCCAACAACTCCTTTATGCCAATCAGCACTAAAAACAACAGTAGATTTTTTATTCTGATCAATCATATCCAAAGCTTCTTCTGTTATATTTTTATCAAGTTCCTTTCTGTGCAAATTATAATTTTCAATCCCATCTGCTAATATTTTTACTTTTTCTGTATCCTCTTCAATCAGTATTTCTACTGCTCGTTTTCCGTGTTCAATCCTTCCGGCGGCATTTATTCTTGGAGCGATTCCAAACACTACATCCGAAATTGAGAATGTTCCTGTTTTACCACTTTTTATCATTAGTGCTTTAATTCCAGTTCTGGGAGATGAGTTTATTAATTTCAATCCATAATAAGCCATAATTCTATTTTCCCCAGTCATCTCTACAATATCGGCTCCAATACTGACAACTAATAAATCCAAATATTCTGCAATTTCAGTAAAATCAATATTATTTTTTTCGCTATAGGCCTGAATCAATTTAAAACCAACTCCACATCCAGAAAGTTCTTTGTAAGGATAATCACAATCTAATTGCTTTGGGTTTAAAATAGAAATTGCCCTTGGGATATTTAACCCAGGAGTATGATGATCACAAATAATAAAATCAATATTTTTATTAGATGCGTATTCCACTTGTTTTACGGCCCTAATTCCGCAATCCAATGATATAATTAATGAATAATCATGAGACTGAGCATAATCAATCCCTTTTAATGAAATCCCATATCCTTCATCATATCTATCCGGAATATAATATCCCATTTTTTCAGAAAATCTAGTCAAAAAGCTATACATCATTGAAACAGAAGTTGTTCCATCAACATCATAATCTCCATAAACCAATATCTTTTCTCCTTTCTTTATCGCAAGTTCAATTCTGTCTACAGCATCTTTCATTCCCTTCATTAAAAATGGATCGTGCAAATCCTTAATATCTGGCCGAAAAAACTTCTCGGCTTGCTCATAAGTAGAAATTCCTCTTAAAACTAAAAGGTGCGCAACAATTTTATTTACCTTCAATTCTGCAGATAAATTTTCAACCAGATTCTCATCTGATTTTTGTAATGTCCACTTTTTTTCCATTTAGTCTTTTCTCATTATTTTTGATTGGGTTAAAATAGAATATTTATGAATTAGTTTATAAATGTCGGAAATCATTTTTGGGTCCAATCCTATTTCTGTTGCCTGTCGCTGTCTGCTATTTAAAATTTGAAACCACCTTTCCAATTGAAAAATTGTAACATTATGTTTTAGTTTTATTTGCGCAATTTCTTCTACAAATTGTTTCCTATTTTTCAAAACACTTACAATCCCTTCATCAATTGTATCAATCTTTTCTCGTAAATATTTAAGTTCCGAAAGTATTTTTTCATCTTCCGATTTTCTTTTTCTATAAATTAAAGAATCTAATAAATTTTGTAATTCTGTTGGGGTTAACTGCTGATTAACATCACTTAAAGCCTTTTTTGGGTTGATATGAGATTCAATCATCAATCCATTCATATCCAAATCCATTGCGGTTTGGGATATATCTCCAATTAATTTTCTATTGCCCGAAATATGACTTGGATCACAAATAATTGGCAAATCTGGTAATTTTCTTTTCAGTTCAATTGGTAATTCCCATTTTGGTTCATTCCTAAAAGCAGAAGATTCATATGTAAAAAACCCTCTATGAATGGCGGATAATTTTGTAATTCCTTTATTATTTAATCTTTCCAAAGCTCCAATCCATAAACTAATATCCGGGTGAATTGGATTTTTTACAAATACAGGAATATTAACTCCACTTAAAGCCTCTGAAATTTCTTGCACATAAAATGGATTTACAGTAGTTCTGGCACCAATCCATAACATGTCTATTCCGGCATTTAAACACAGCTCTACATGTTTTGCAGTTGCTACTTCAGTTATTACTTTTAGACCCGTTTCATTCTGAACTTTTTGTAACCAAAACAAAGCCTCTTTTCCAACACCTTCAAATGAATTTGGTTTTGTTCTTGGTTTCCAAACTCCCGCTCTAAAGACATTAATCTTGCCTTTTAAAGATTTTGCCGTATTTAATAATTGCTCCTCTGATTCCGCGCTACAAGGACCAGAAATTATGTAAGGTTTTTTATTTATAAATTTTTTAATTTCCATTTAAATACTATTTTCTACAGATCTTATAAAAGATGACTTTGCTTCTGCATACTCATCTCCAGATTTCCAATCTTTTGTTGCAAGTTGTAATTTTAATGATTGATAATCAAACTTAACTTTTTTATTTTCCCTCAACTCATCTCTAAACATAATATGTCGTTTAAACCAATCAGTATCCTTTTTAACTAGATGAATATGATGGGTTCTCTTATTATTAATTTCAAAAATGAAAAATCTTCTATTGGGAATATCCTTTTCAAATTTTGAAATATACGTAAAGCCTAATGATGAAATTGCGTCAATAAAATTATCTAATGTCGTTTGTTTAGGAACTCCAATTAGGATATCAATTATTGGTTTTGACATCAGACCTTCAACTGAAGTACTTCCAATATGTTCAATATCTGTTTCAGGTAAAACCTTTTCTAATTGTAATTTAGTTTGATCAAAGATATTGGTCCAATTGGGATTGTATTTTACAATATTAATTTTCATTTCATTCCTTCTACAACAATTACAAATTCACCTTTTGGTTTTTTTTCTTCAAAATATTCTAACACTTCTTTCATTGTTCCTCTCTTTGTTTCTTCAAACATCTTGGATATTTCCCTAGAAACAGACACTAATCTTTCTTCCCCAAAATACTCGGAAAATTGAATGAGTGTTTTAACAATTCGGTGCGGAGATTCGTAAAAAACCATTGTTCTTTTTTCTTCTTTCAGAAATTTTAGTCTTGTTTGTCTTCCTTTTTTCAATGGAAGAAATCCTTCAAAAACAAATTTTTCAGAAGGCAAGCCTGAATTGACTAATGCCGGTACAAATGCAGTAGCTCCTGGCAAACAATCAACCTCAATCCCTTCTTTTACACATTCTCGAACCAATAAAAATCCAGGATCAGAAATTGCTGGAGTTCCCGCATCTGAAATAAGTGCGATTACTTTTCCGCTTTTAAGTTTTTCAATTTGAAAATTTAGTGTTTTATGTTCATTATGTTGATGGAAAGATTGTAAAGTTGTACTTATTTCATAATGATTTAATAGCTTTCTACTTACCCTTGTATCCTCTGCCAAAACTAAATCTACCTCTTTTAATATACGGATTGCCCTTAAAGTAATATCTTCAAGATTTCCTATTGGAGTTGGTATAACAAACAATTTTGACATATTACAAAACTACATGAAAAATGGGTAAAATTCCACTGTTGGACTAATCCTTATTGTTGGAGCGGGAAGTTTTATAAAATTCAACCACTTTTTAACTTTTTTTCCTCTATCAGAATTCCAATTTTTTAAAAGTTTTGGGATGTCGTAATCTAATGCTATATAAAATTCATTCTCTCCACCCAACTTAGTGTTTCCTTGGGTTAAATATTGAGTGTCGTCAATTCCAAAACCAACTGCAATATTCAAAAAATCTGGCCACCAATCTTGTTGAATAAAGTGATTTACATCTGCCGAAATCCAGTACGTTTGATTGGGATAGTCATCATGCCAATCAAATTTTGATGGAAAATTATCTCTCTGATTTTCTAATTCCCAATAAATATTAGAGTGAGGATAATAACTCATCTTTATATTAAAAGCATTTGCAGTTTTAGAATAATGTTTCAAAACCGGTAAAAAACTTCCGGCAGAACCAATTATCAAATCCCATTTACTAAATCCCCAATGAGGAGCGTAAGCGTCCTTTATTTCAATTGCCAACTGCAAAGCACTTCCATAAAGAGCTCCGTACCAAACTGATTTTTCTTCACTTAATCCTGCCCATAAAAAAGAACTACTGAAAGTTTCGGAAGCAAGTAGCCCCCCCATAAAATGACCAGCTTTATCTACATTTTGAGCATAAACCATATCATTCCCTTTATCAAAATGAAAATCCCTTGATTGTTCACTCCACCAAACTTTTTCAATATAAAAATAAGAAGCCGTAACTGACGAAATTAAACTTCCACTAACAATATAAATACGAGTTTTATTTATTTTAGAAGTGTCGGAAACCGTAGAAATAGAAAAACTATTGAAGGTGAAAAATGAAAGAAAAATAAGGAGAAACAAATTTCTGATATACATGTTTAATGCGATTGCTTTTTTATACTTTTGTTAACAAACATAAGCAATCAAGACTAAATAAATGTTTTTAGAATCACAAAATAATCACCCTATGCAAAAAGGGAGTATTGAAGTTATTTGCGGCTCCATGTTTTCTGGGAAAACGGAGGAGCTCTTAAGACGGCTAAAAAGAGCAAAATTTGCAAAACTTCAAGTCGAAATTTACAAACCAATTATTGATACACGATACGATAATAAAAAAATTGTATCGCATGATGAGAATTTTATTCAATCTGTGATTGTAAAAAATTCTTCCGAAATATTACAAAAAATTAATAATCCTGATATTGTTGCAATTGATGAAGCTCAGTTTTTTACTGATGATTTAACCAAAGTTTGCAATGAGCTTGCCAATAATGGAATTAGGGTAATTGTTGCCGGATTGGATATGGATTTTTTAGGAAATCCGTTTGGGAAAATGCCGGAATTACTTGCTATTGCCGAACACATTACAAAAGTACACGCCATATGTTTAGACTGTGGTGGAATTGCTAATAATTCGCACAGAATTACTGAAGGAAACGCATTGGTGGAGTTAGGACAAAAAGAAAATTATAAACCACTTTGCAGAAAGTGTTTTACTAAAAAAAATTATACCATTGTATAGTTCTCACGAAACCAAATTAACAATTGATTTAAATAAATTAGAATATAATTTTAATTATTTAAAAAATAAATTGAATAACAATTGTAAAATAATTGCTGTTGTAAAAGCATTTGCCTACGGACATGGAGATATAGAAATTAGTAAAAAACTAGAAAAATTGGGAGTTCACGCTTTATGGGTTGCTGATTTTGAAGAAGGAATAAATTTACGAAAATCAGGGATTAAAATTCCAATAATAATTGCAAATCCTGGATATAAAAGCATTGAGGAAATAATTAAATTCAATTTGGATGTTGTAATTTATAATTCAGATATTTTAGATTATTTTATATCCGAAAATAAAAAAATAAATGTTCATATCAAATGTAATAGCGGAATGAATAGATACGGATTTAATCAGGAGGAGATGGAAGAACTTGTAAGAAAATTGAAAGAAACCCCATGCTTAAATATTCAATCAATTTGTTCTCATTTGGCATCTGCTGACGATAACTCAAAAAATAAAGATACTTTAAAACAAATTCATCTTTTCAAATCTGTTGCCAAAAATTTTGAAAGAGAATTAAGTGTAAAAATTGACAAACACATTTTGAATTCTAATGGACTTCTAAATTTTCCGGAACATCACCTGGAAATGGTGCGACTCGGAATAGGTCTTTATGGATCGGCAAATGATAATAAACTGAAACAGATAAGTAAATTAACAACAATAATTAGCCAAAATAGAAATATACAAACTGGTGATAAAGTTGGATATACATCATCATTTATTACTCCTAACGACATGAATATATCTATTGTCCCAGTTGGATACGCTGATGGATTAAACAGAAAATTAGGAGATGAGAAAGGAGAAGTATTAATTCAGAATATGTTGTGCCCTATTATTGGAAAAATAAGCATGGACAGTTTTATTGTGGACACTTCCAAGATAGAAGTTAAAGTTGGAGATGCTGTTGAAATTTTTGGTAAAAATAATACCGTAATAAAAATGGCGGGGAAACTAAATACCATTCCTTATGAAATTTATGCTACGCTAAATAGAAGAATTAAGCGGATTTATATTGGTAATTAGTTGTAATTACAGATAAAAACAAATATAAAATCAATGTGTTGTGGGAAAAGAAGTAACTATCGGCAAACATTATTATCAAATACATCAAGGGGAGTAAAACCCTAGGAAATCCATCTTTTAATCTGTACAATTCTCTAATCTGAAAATAAAAGATAGACAATAAAAGTATCAATCCCAAAATTCCTAGCTCCATCCATACATATAAATAATTGTTATGAGGTGTTTTATGTTTGTGGCGGACAATTTTTTCAGTTTCACTATTGATTGGCCCAAAAACATCTGTAAAACTTCCTGCTCCATAACCAAAAACTGGATTCTGTTTTATCAATATTATAGTTTCGGCTCCTAAAATATATCTTGTATTTGAAGATGATTTTTTTTCATTTTCTATGTTTTTATAAGATTTAATAGCATAATCAAATCTTGTTTTTACCATTTCGCTATTGTTATATACAAGATAGGAAAATAAAAATACTCCTAAAAAAGAGATAAATAGAACCTTTATTTTTGTACGGAAAAGATAAATAAATAAAAATATTAACAGAACAATAAATACAATTTGTCCTGCTTTTCCTCCTTCTGAAAAAAGAGAAAATAAATAAACAGGAATAAATAATTGAATACTAATTTTGAATTTTCCTTCTAATTTTAATCTGAAAAAACTGTATATTGAGAGTATCAAAGCGGACGCCAGAAATGTATTGTGGTCGGTATATTTCATAAATGCTGAAACAGTCCAGTTTGGGTTTATACTTATAATTTCGAAATTTTCGGCAATAGCAACAACAGATGAAACAAACATTGAACTTAAAAATGAGAAAGCTGATTTTTTAATTGTATCAACTGAAAAAATTGTACTATATAAGATAGGTAAAATCAATAATAAGGAAACCCTTTTCAGAATCCAAAAAGTATCTGTACACACACCGAAAATTAAAAAATAAAGGAGATATAACACAAGTAAAAGCAACAAAGAAATCATCCATTTACTTGAGCAGATTTTATTCCATTTTTCTGAGAAATCTCCTTCAACAATGCAGATAAAAGAAATTAATACAATTAAAATATTGGTAATTGCAATTGATAAAGGAAGTGAAAATCCTAATAAAATAAAAAGGTATTTCCTTGTATCCTGCAATAATGAATTATTCATCAGTTTTATTTAAAATCTCATTATATCTGTTTAAATCGTGTAAAATATTTATCGCTTCTTTTACTTCTTTATCATATTTTAATCTGTTAATAATTCTTCCTTCCTGATAAAAATATCGGCTTACAATTTCGTCTGACAAAAACTCTTTTAGTTCTTCTTTGTTTTTTGACAAATCATTTTCTTTATTATTTTTTATTTGAGAACTCAATAAATTATATTGTTCCTCTATTTCATAAAATGATTTTTCTTCCTCAGCAATTTCTTTAAATATCTCTAAAGCATCTTCAGTAGCTGTTGTATATTTGTACTCCTTATCTTTCAAATATGATGTAAATTTTTCAAACTCATTATCAGTTATTTCAAAATTATCAGCTGAAATTATTGAATCATTTTCTAATCGGAAATCCGTTGCGTAATCAAATATTAATCTTTCTCTGATAATAGAAATTGTAATGTCAGAAATCACATCTTGTTTTACTTTAACATCTGGAATAATTCCTCCTCCATCTTTTACTTCTCTTCCGTTTCTGGTTTTAAAAGTAGAAATCAGAGAATCTGGAATTTTACCCACACTTCCATCTTTATTTCTATTGGAGTAATCAAGAGCCTGGATACATCTCCCGCTAGGAATGTAATATTTTGCAACCGTAACTTTTAGTTGAGAATTATAACTCAACTTTCGAGTTTGTTGTACCAGTCCTTTTCCATAACTTCTCTTACCAACCACCACTCCTCTATCCAAATCCTGTATTGCCCCCGACACAATTTCGGAAGCAGAAGCTGAATTCTGATTTATTAAAATTATAAGTGGAGTTTCCTTGTCTTCAGGAAAATATCTTGCTTTATATGTTTTCTCCCAATCTTTTATTTTCCCTTTTGTTATTACAATATTCTCTCCCTTTTCTACAAAAAGATTTACAATATCAATCGATTCATTTAAAAGTCCTCCGGGATTACTTCTCAAGTCCAAAATAATTCCTTTTAATTCCTGTTGAGTTTTTAAATCTGTTAAAGCATTTTTAATGTCGTTACTACAATCTCTGGTAAAACTTCTGAGTTTAATATATGCTATTCCGTTTTCCAAAAACCCATAATAAGGAACACTTTTTACAGTTACTTTTTCTCTTTTAAAATTTACAACAAATGGTTCTTGTCCTTTTCGTTCAATCAGAATACTTACCTCTGTATTTGGCTGACCTTTCAATATTTTACTTAATTCTTCAGTAGTTTTTCCTTTTGCTGATTTTCCATTGACTTCTATAATTTTATCTCCCGCCATCAATCCTGCTTTCTGGGCCGGAAAACCTTCATATGGCTCGCTTATATAAACAAAATCTTTTCTTTTTGTAATCATTGCGCCAATTCCTCCATATTGTCCTGTAGTCATAAATCTGTAATCCTCAATATCTGATTCCGGAATGTAAGTAGTGTAAGGATCTAATGAAGTAAGCATTTCATCAATTGCTGTTTTCATTAAATCTCCCGAATTCACTTCATCAACATAATACATATCCAACTCTTTAAATAAATCAGTAAATATTTCTAAGTTTTTTGAAGTTTCAAAATAATTTGTTGTTTGCGCAATGGCAATAAAAGGAAGTAATCCAATTAATAATATTGCCGAAATTTTCTTTAATGTATTGTTCATTTTTTATTTTTTTAAGGTACTAAATCTTCTCCACTTCCACCCCAGGGGTGGCATTTGGAAATTCTTTTAATTGATAACCACCCCCCTATAAGAGGACCGTGTTTTATTATTGCTTGCTTTCCATATTCCGAGCAAGTTGGCGAAAACCTGCATTTTGGAGGAAACAAAGGAGAAATTACATTCTGATAAGTTTTTATAATTAACAATAAAATGAATGAAACTATTTTTCTCATATTTCCTCTGTTAAACGCAGTAAAATTAATTTTATTTTTTGTTCTACCGATTTATCATCAGCAAAATCTGATTTTAATAAAATAAAAGCAATGTTGACTTCAACTTTTCTGTCAACTAATTTAGTTGTTAAAATAGTTTTATTTAATCTGTAAGCCTCTCTGATTAGTCGTTTTATTTTATTTCTTTCGACTGCTTTTGGTTCAAGTTTTTTGGGTGCTGAAATTAAAATTGAAACAGAAGGAACCTTCTGTTCTGAAACAGAAAAATAAACTTTAAAATCCTCCAAAACAAAACTATTTCCATTGTCAAATAGTTTATCTATTTTAATTTTAGAATTTAATCGTTCAGATTTAGGAAATGAATTCATTTTAAGGTTTAAAATACAAATAAAATAAAAAAGGATCTAAAAAGCTCCTTTTATATAATCTAAAAATAAATTTATTTTCTTTTTCGTTTATTTGATTTGGTGATGTAATGATCTAAAGCCATGGACATAGAAGGAAATTTTTTATTTGGAACCTCAATATCCACAATCAAATCTTGGTCTTTTATTGATTTTACTGTTGTTGGACCAAAAGCCGCTAATCTTGTTTCTTCCTGTTCAAATTCTGGAAAATTTTCATATAAAGAAGTAATTCCTGTTGGACTATAAAAAACAATAATATCATATTTTACATGTTCCAAGTCCGAAAGATCGGAAGCTACTACCTTAAACATCACTGCTTTTGTATAATCTAATTCGCTTTCTTCCAGGGATTTATTTATTTTGTCTTTTAACAAATCCGAACATGGAAGTAAAAACTTACTTTCTTTGTGTTTTTCCATTAATGGAATTAAGCTCGAAAAAACTTGCTCTCCAATAAAAACTTTTCTTTTTCTATAAGAAATAAAGTTTTGTAAATAATGTGCAATCGCCTCCGATATGCAAAAATATTTTGTTTGGTCTGGAATTCTTAATCTCAATTTTTCCATCATTCCAAAATAATGATCCATTGCATTTTTTGATGTAAAAATTACAGCATTATGATTCAATAAGGAAATTCTCTGCTCTCTAAATTCCAATGCAGAAATTTCATCTACCTGAATAAATGGTCTGTAATGTAGCTTCAGCTTATGCTTTTCGGCTAATGCGTGATATGGCGTCTTTGCTTCTGGTTCTGGCTGAGAAATTAAAATAGATTTTACCTTTCTTTGTCTTTCTTTCATTCTTTTATTTTAATATTTACGCAAAAACAATTCCTCTATAAAGTAGCAAGAGAGGAAAAAATTCAAGAGTGCAAATATAAATAAATAAATAAAACCTGGAAAGCCCAAAAGAGTTTATTCCAATTTTCCATAGCCAAAATAATTTTAACACAAAAAATAGGAGTAAAAAAAGGAAGATTAAAATCTCCATAGAGTCTGCAAAATTAAAATTCGAAAAATGAAGTATTACTAGAAGGGGAAAGATAAATAATGCAAAAACTTTATCGAACAAAGTAGTGAAAAACAATGCCAAACGAGAGATTTGTTTCATCTGTAATAAAACTCCTAAAAATTGGATTAATAAATATTTTACTAAATAATATACACTTACAAAGAAAAAAACTACAAATATTGTAGAATATGTATTTTCAAAATGAGGGTTTACTCCCCAAATAAACAAACTTACATTTATAATTAACAGAATATAAAACAAGATATTTATCCTAAAAGTAAAGACGTTTTCCTCTCTCAAATACTGATTTGCATATCGCTGAGCAAATATTCCATAAATATATTGCTTGCTTTGCTTTAAATGAAATGCATACAAAACAGCTATTATCAGTAGAGAAAAGGTAAGGAAAATAAAACTTATATCCTGATTATTTATATTTAAGTCTATTACATTCAATATTAAAAAATTAAAGAACAAAGATACTGATAAGAGATTATTCAATACTTTTGCAAAGATAAAAATTTAAAAAAAGAATTATGTCACAAGATTTATACCAAGCACCAGATTATTTTTTGATGGATGACCTCCTTACAGAAGAACATAAATTAATTAGAGACGCTGCTAGAGAATGGGTAAAAAGGGAAGTTTCTCCAATAATTGAGGAAGCTTGCCAAAAAGCGGAATTCCCAAAACAAATTATAAAAGGATTAGGTGAAATTGGTGGTTTTGGACCATATATCCCTGTAAAATATGGTGGTGCTGGATTGGATCAAATTTCTTACGGACTTATAATGCAAGAACTTGAAAGAGGAGATAGTGGAATTCGTTCTACCTCATCTGTTCAATCATCATTGGTAATGTACCCAATTTGGAAATACGGAAGTGAAGAACAAAAAATGAAATTTTTGCCAAAATTAGCAACTGGAGAATTTATCGGTTGTTTTGGATTGACTGAACCTGACCATGGTTCAAATCCTGGAGGAATGACAACCAATATTAAAGATATGGGAGATCATTTCCTTTTAAATGGCGCTAAAATGTGGATTTCGAACGCACCCTTTGCTGATATTGCTGTAGTATGGGCAAAAAATGAAGAAGGAAGAATAAAAGGTGTGTTAGTGGAAAGAGGAATGGTAGGATTCACAACTCCAGAAACACATGGGAAATGGAGTTTGAGAGCTTCAGCAACTGGAGAATTAGTTTTTGATAATGTAAAAATCCCTAAGGATAATATTTTACCAAATAAAGATGGTTTGGGAGCTCCACTAGGATGTTTGGACTCTGCTAGGTATGGAATTGCTTGGGGAACAATAGGTACTGCAATGGATTGTTATGATACTGCTCTTAGATATGCAAAACAAAGAGTTCAGTTTGGGAAACCAATTGCTGCTTTCCAATTGCAACAAAAGAAATTGGCTGAAATGATTACTGAAATTACCAAAGCTCAGTTTTTAACTTGGCGTTTAGGCGTATTGAGAAATGAAGGAAGAGCAACTACTGCACAAATTTCTATGTGTAAACGTAACAATGTAGATATGGCACTTAAAATTGCCAGAGAAGCAAGGCAAATATTAGGAGCTATGGGAATTACAGGAGAATATTCTATCATGAGACATATGATGAACTTGGAATCTGTTATTACTTATGAGGGTACACATGATATTCACTTGTTGATTACAGGAATGGATATTACTGGAGAGAATGCTTTTAAATAGGATAAAAACTACATTTAGAGTTATTGCATTTTTAGAAGGTGTTTCTTTCATCCTTTTAATGACAGTTGGCCTTTATTGTAAATACCAATTAGATGACCCAAGTTATGTAAAGCTTTTAGGAATGCCACACGGACTACTCTTTATTTCCTACCTCATTTTAGCTTTTTTAATTAAGAATGGAGAGCAATGGAAAAATAAAGATTTTGGAATTATTATACTTGCTTCAATTCTTCCATTTGGAACCTTTTATGTAGACTTTAAATATCTAAAATGACATTAAAATAAAATAATACCAAATCCAAGACTTAAAATTCCTTTATGATGTCCTTGGTTAATCTCAGCATCTAAAAGTCTGTTATAATTAATATCAGCATTAAACCCATTATATATCTTGTATCTTAATCCAAAACCAATTCTTATGCTTTGGTTTTCACTAAAATTGTGTACACGATTTTTTCCAAATGGCCGTGACATACTAAAATAAATATTTCTTAATATAGGATAGTTATTTAAAACATCAACTGAGTCAAAACGATTTGCAGAAAAAATGGAGTATTCCAAAAATATAATTTTACCATAAAGTGCTATGCCATTATGTACGGGTTCAAAGCCATCTTCCCTAATGTCAACATGTGAATTTATACTTGAGACTCCTAAAGTTAGAGCGTCATGAAATATATATCCCACTGAAAGATTATTTAACAATTCATTATTTGTAGGATTAACAAGATTTCTTCCATAACCATCCTCATAATGAACAGCATTTACTTTTAAAAAAATTTGTCCTTGCGATAACTGATCTAAATAACTATTTTTAATTTTTTCACAAAAAGTCTGTCCAAATGTTTGAGAACTAATTAAAAATATAAATAAAATAAGTATATTAGTTTTTTTCATAATTAAATGCTTTAAGTTTTTTCAAATGTACTAAGAATATTTTAATATTTTCAAATTCTTCAAAAAATAATTTACCTCTTCAAAGTTCTTGCCGCTTCCAATAACTCTTTATACCAAGCTCCTCCATATTTTCGGATTAAGGGCTCTTTCAAAAAGGCATAAACCGGCACTTCTAATTTACTGCCACATTCACAGGCTGGTTTGCAAATTTTAATTTCTTCATAATTTACCGCATCAAAATCGCGGTATTCTTTTATCCGTATTGGAAATAAATGGCAAGAAATTGGTTTCTTAAAATCTGTTTTCCCGTCCAAATAAGCCTTTTCAATAGAACATTTTGTAATTCCATTTTCAAAAGTTACAAAAGCACATTCTCTGTTGTTTACTAGTGGAGTGGTTAAATCTCCATCTGCATCATATACTGCAACTCCCTGATTTTCTATTTCAGTAATTCCCTCTACTCTCATATAAGGTTTTACTTTTTCGTAAATATCATCTAATATTTCTTCCTCCTGTTTAAGTAGTGGAGCTCCCGAATCTCCCTCTATACAGCAAGCACCTTTGCAAGCATTTAAATCGCACACAAAGTGTTTTTCAAACACATCTAAAGAAATAATTTTATTATCTACTTGAATCATATCGCAAAACTACATAAATAATATTTTGATTTACTATTTTTGCGTCATGGCAAATTATGAAGATATCTTTAAAAAAGTAGTATCCCACGCAAAAGAGTATGGTTATGTTTTTCAATCCTCAGAGATTTATGATGGACTGGCAGCCGCTTATGATTACGGTCCGAATGGAGTAGAATTGAAAAATAATATTAAAAACTATTGGTGGAAATCAATGGTAAATATGCACGAAAATATTGTGGGATTAGATTCCTCTATTTTCATGCACCCTACTACTTGGAAAGCTTCCGGACATATTGATGCTTTTAACGATCCTTTAGTGGACAATAAAGATTCGAAAAAAAGATACCGTGCTGATGTATTAATTGAAGATCATATCGCCAAGATTGAAGCCAAAATAGACAAGGATTGCGTAAAAGCAGCCA
>JABGSE010000033.1 GCA_018647945.1 Flavobacteriales bacterium
CCTCCATTTAAAGTGTTTGTATTGTAATAAAAATGATGTTTGCCTTTTAACATCTTCTCTTCAATTATTGTTTCTATTTTCTCTCCTTGTAGATTGTAAATTGTTATTTCTACTTTTGCGGAGATTGGTAAAAAGTATGTTATTTCTTTATTATTAACAACTGTAAAACTTATTAAATTATTGTGTTCCTTTCTTTTAAGCTCGCTAACCCCCTCTTCATTTAACACAATTAACGCCTTGTCGGTTCCTATCCATTTGTTGTCCTCCTTATCAATAAACACACTAAATATTCTATTGGACTTTTTACCTATTTTATATGTTTTCCATTCTGATTGATCAAAGGAGACAATTCCATTGTCCGTTCCAATCCACAGTCGGTCGTAATCGTCTGTAGTTAAGTTTGAAATAATATTAGAGGGAAGAATGCTGTTTTTTTTATTATATCCTGTCCATTTATTTTCATCAATAGAGAGGAGGCCTTTTTTTGTTCCAATCCAAACATTTTCGTTTTCATCAATTTTTAAACTCCATACATGATTATCTGGGAGTTCTGAGTTTTCTTTGTTAAAAATTTTGGTTCCGTTTTTTTCTAAGACTATAAGTCCTTTGTTTGTTCCAAACCAAATATTGTTGTCTTTATCTATATCAAAACAGATAATATTATCTTCTGGGATGTTGTGAGTTTTTCTGTTTATCAAGGTCATTTTACTTCCTTTTATTATAAGCATGCCTTTTTCTGTTGCAAAATATTTCGTGTTATTCTTGATGATTATTTTTCTTATTTTATTAGAAGGAAGTAAGCTGTTTTCTGATGTCATTATAGTAAAATTATCTCCTTCTATTTTTAATAATCCATTTGTTGTTCCTACCCATTTTATATTTTTATTGTCTACTTTTATACATAGTATTTTATTGGATGGAATCAAGCTGTTTTCTGTATTGTGTTTTTTCCATTTATTTCCATCAAATACAATTAATCCCTCGTGCGTTCCGAAATACATAATATTGTTATGGTCGATAATGGTAGAGGTAATTTTATTGTTTGGTAAGGGAGTGTTAGAACTACTGAATACTTTCCAATTATCTGATTGGGCAAAGAGAATATAAGGTAAATACAAAAACAATATTGTAAGTCTTTTTTTCATAATAATAGTCAGTTATTATTATTTACTTACATAATGATTTTTTGTTTCGTTTAGTGAGGGTAATTTATTTAAAAAGTCTGTTTTTGGATTTTTTTCTTTTTTTTCTTAACCTTTTCCCGTCTTTTAAAATTACAACTTTGTATTTCGATTTTTTTTCAACCTTCTTATTTTCTGTTTCTTCAGTTTCGAAAGAAGGGCATTTTACTTGTTTTTTTGACCTACAAGAAGTTATTATAATTGTGAATAACAATAAAATGAAAATCGTTTTTTTATACATAATGGATGTAAAAGTAATTTACTTTAGCAATATTATTTAAAATAATGAAGAAAAAAAGGGAAAAACAAAAAAATAAAGGATTCACTAAAAAACAATTAGAAAGTTTAGTTCTTTCTATTTTTAAAGAAAACCCTTTAAAACAACTCAACTACAAACAACTTTCTAAAATATTGAAAATAAAAGAATTGGGTGTAAAAATTCTTTTGAGTGATGTAATGATTTCTCTTGCAAACTCTGGAGTTTTAAAAGAGGAAAAGAGAGGAAGTTTTAAATTAATTCAAACCACTGAAAAAGTAATTGGAGTAGTAAATACTTCTGTAACTTCTGGAGTATATTTAGATGTTGAAGGAATGGAAGAAGAAATTTTTGTTCCGAAAGAATATAGTATGTTTTCTTTAAAATATGATACTGTAGAAGTTATGGTTTTCTCTAAAAGTAAAGGAAAATTACAAGGAGAAATTACAAAAATTATAGACCGAAAGAAAAACACTTTTGTTGGTTTAATACAAGAAACAAATGGTTTCGGATTTTTAATTACGGATTCAAAAATTCCATTTGATGTTTTTATCCCAAAACCACAAATAAATACAATGGTAATTGGAAAAATAGTTTTAGTGAAAGTGGTTAATTGGGATGACTCTAAAAAAAACCCTGTAGGAAAAATTATAACGGTAATTGGAAATCCGAAAGAACATAATACTGAAATTCATTCTATTTTATACCAGTATAATCTGGATCCTACTTTTCCTAAACATGTAGAAAAAGTAGCAGATAAAATACCATTAAAAATACCTAGTTCGGAAATAAAAAATAGAGTGGATTTTAGAAAAACCAATACTTTTACTATCGATCCGGTAGACGCAAAAGATTATGATGATGCGCTTTCTGTAAAAAAATTACAAAATGGAAATTGGGAAATTGGAATTCATATTGCAGATGTAAGTTATTATGTAAAAGAAAATGATATTATTGATATAGAAGCGGCTGATAGATCTACTTCTGTTTATTTAGTAGACAGGGTTGTGCCTATGCTTCCAGAAATTTTATCTAATGAAATTTGTTCGTTAAAAGCAGATGTAGATAGGTTGTGTTATTCTGTTATTTTAGAAATTAATGAAAAATCAGAAATTATTTCTCATAAAATTAAAAAAACCATTATTCATTCTGATAAAAGATTTACCTACCAAGATGCTCAAGATGTTATTAATAATAAAAAAGGTGTTTTTTCAGAAGAATTATTAATATTATATAAACTTTCTAAAATATTAAGAGAAAAAAGATTTTCAACTGGATCAATTAATTTTGATAGACAAGAAGTTAAATTTATTTTAGATAAACAAAATAATCCTATTGGTGTATTTTTTAAAGAAAGTATTAGTACAAATCATTTGATAGAAGAGTTTATGTTAATGGCAAATAAAATTATTGCTAAAGAAATTGGTTTTATAAAAAAAGGTGAAAACCCAAAAACTTTTGTGTATAGAGTACATGATAAACCAGATGATGAAAAAATAAATTCTTTAAATAATATTATTAAAAAATTCGGTTATTCTATAAATAATAGTTCTACCAAAAATCTTTCTACCTCTTTAAATACTTTACTTAAAAATGTAAAAGGAAAATCAGAAAGTAATTTGATAGAAACTTTAACTATTAGAAGTATGAGTAAAGCAATTTACACTACAAATAATATTGGTCATTATGGTCTTAATTTTAATTACTATTCCCATTTTACTTCTCCAATAAGAAGATATCCGGATCTTATAGTACACCGACTATTAGAAAAATATTTAAATGGTGGAAAATCGGTTGAAAAACATAAAGTAGAGGAAATCTGTAAATATACTTCTGAAAAAGAAAAGGATGCTTCAATGGCAGAAAGAGATTCTATAAAATACATGCAAGCTAAATTTTTGCAAGATAAAGTTGGGAGAAATTTTGAGGGAGTTATTTCTGGAGTTACAGAATGGGGTATTTATGTAGAGTTAGAAAAAAATAAATGTGAAGGATTGGTGAAAATTTCTTCTATAAAAGGTGATTTTTATGTGTTTGATAAAAATACTTATTCTATAATTGGAAGATCTTCTAAAAATAAATATCAATTAGGAGACACCGTAAAAATTAAAATTAAAAAAACGGACTTAGAAAGAAAACAGATTGAGTTTATTTTAATATAAGTTTTATTAACACTATATATATTATTTTTAGGTTTTCTAAAAAGTTTAAAAAACAAATAATAATAATAAGGTATGTTAGCTCGGTTGAAAATATTTTAAATAAAAATTAGGATTTATATGTTTTTAATAAATATTAACTTTTATAAAAAAGAATGTTAATATTTAATTATTGAAATTTAAATACTTAGAGTTTTACTAACAAATAAAATAGAATTGTTAATATTAAAATAAACACAAAAAACTTAATAAATAATATTACTTTTAAGCCGTAAAAATGTTAGTAAGAGAGCTGAAAAACAGAGAACAAAAAAGAATAAAATTTCTTGACAAAAGTGATGAGAGTGTTGCTTGAGAATTTATTTTATAAATAACAAAAAGAGTTATTAATTTTAGTTATAAAGTTATAAACAAGAAATGAATTTTTTTATTAATAAAGACAGAACTCTGTAAAGGAGAAGACTAATAGATATTAACAGTAAAAAGAATGATATGAAAAAAAATAAAGCAGAAGGAGAAATGATAGATCATGAAAACAAGATGATGGCAATGTTTAAGGTTGAGAGAGAGGAGAAACAAGGAAAAACAAAAAAAATAGGACTAGCTTGCGACCATGCAGGATTTGAATATAAAGAAAAAGTAAAAACACTTTTGGAAAGTAAAAATATTGAAGTTAGAGACTTTGGTTGTTATTCTGAAGAGAGTGTAGATTACCCAGATTTTGCACATAAACTAGCGGAAAGTATAGAGAAAAAAGAAAACGAATTAGGAATTCAGTTTTGTGGAACAGGTAACGGAATAAATATGAGTGCAAACAAACACCAAGGAATTAGAGCGGCTCTTTGTTGGAATACTCATATTGCAGAGCAAGCTAGATTACATAATAATGCCAATGTATTAACTATGCCTGCTCGCCACTTAGAGTGGGAAGAAATAGAAAAAATCGTAGACACCTTTATTAGTACACAATTTGAAGGAGGTAGACATGAAGCCAGAGTAAATAAAATTAAAATAAATTAATAATTATATAAAATGAAAAAACACCTTATTCTACTTTTGTTCCTGCCATCAGTTTTATTTGCTCAAGAAAATATTAAATTTTCCGAAACTATAACCGTACAAGATTTAGAAAAACACCTTATCATACTCGCTTCCGACTCATTAGAAGGCAGAGAAACAGGAAAAAAAGGACAAAAAATGGCGGCCGATTACATCATGAACCACTTTAAAAATATTGGAGTACTTCCATATAAAAAGAATACTTATTACCAAAAATTCAGAGTAAAAAACGGAAGACACATGTGTAAGTGTGATGATTGTGATGTAGATTTTTTAAAGAAAATTTTAAAAAGTAATAAATGGATAAAAGGAGAGAATGTACTTGCATATATTGAAGGAACAGATTTGAAAGACGAACTAATTATTATTACCGCTCACTACGACCACCTTGGAAAACATGAAGAAAAAACATTTAACGGCGCGGATGATGATGGAAGTGGTACGGTAGCGGCTATGGAAATAGCGGAGGCCTTTATGTTGGCTAAAAAAGAGGGGAACGGACCAAGAAGATCTATTTTAGTGATGTGTGTTTCAGGAGAGGAAAAAGGACTTTTAGGAAGTAAAGACTATACAGACAATCCAATTTACCCTTTAGAAAACACAGTAGCAAACCTAAATATAGACATGATTGGCAGGGTGGATGATTGGCATGAAAATGGTGATTATATATATTTAATTGGAGCCGACAGATTAAGTCAAGAATTACACGATATTAGTGAACAGATAAATGAAGAGTTTATAGGGTTGGAATTAGATTATACTTTTAATGAAGAGGACGACCCAAACAGATATTATTACCGTTCGGACCATTATAATTTTGCTAAAAACAATATTCCCGTAATATTTTATTTTAATGGTGTACATGAAGATTACCACAAAGTAACTGATACAGTAGAAAAAATAGACTTTGAAAAAATACAAACCATTACAAGATTGATATTTTTAACCGCATGGGAACTTGCAAATAGAGAAGAAAGAATTGTGGTGGATAAAATCAATAATTAAACTACTACTCTACAGAATTTTGATTATTTAACAATACCCCCATTTGAGTAATTAATTCTTCTTTCTGATCATTTGTTAAAATAAAGGATAATGTTCTTTTGCAAGATTCTTGAAAATAGTGAGTTTTATGTTGTTGTATACACTGGGAATTAATAAATTGAATACGGACCTTATGTTTTTTTTACCTTAATGACAAAGTTATTGTACTTAATTACTTTTTCTTTTTTAATATCAACTACAGATAATTGTTCAACAAAAGACACCATTGCATTATAAGAAAGAAAAGATTTCCATTCACAGTTAGTATAATCTTTACTATTACCATTATTAGCGGTTATTACAAAACTAATATTTAATTCGGAACTTATTTTTGAAAAAACTATATTCTTTTTATTCTGATCCATAGTTTTAAAATTAATTATTTCTTCAGTAATTTTTTTATTCTGAGAAAATAAAGTTGTTGAGACAAGAATAGATAGTGAAAATAATATTGTTTTCATAATTAATGTTTTTTTGGTTAAAATGTAATACGTAACAACATGTTTTTTGGTTACAAATACCCTACCCAATAAATGGGGATTGAAAGCCCTCTAATACCATCTACCACAGGATTGTGGAATTCTGGACGATTAAAAATAGTAAAAAATATTGTTTCATTTAAAACTATTTTATTTTCGACTTACTAAATGTGTTGTTTAAAATCACCAAGAACTGAATTATTCCAAATATAAAATGATCATATTGTCTCATAAAAAATCCAGGAATACTTCTTTTTACATCTAAAAGTAAAGCAATTCTATGTTCGTCCGTATTATTTACTACCTCATGAGTATAGGTGTCATCAAACAAAACACTTTTTCCTTCTATCCAATAATGAGGAGTTCCATCTACAAAAATTTTGCACTCTCCTTTTTTAGGAACACTTATAGCGAGTTGATATCTTATAATCCCCTTATAAGGACCTTTGTGTGGAGGTATATGTTTTCCAGGAGATAAAATGGAGAAATAAGCACTTTTCACCACCTTAATTTTTTTCAAAATTGAAGTTGTTTTAGGACATAGTTTTGTGTTTTTCTTATGCCACATGTCATATAATAATAAATTCAGTAAATTCCACGACAATCCATCATTATCGGAAATATACTCCTGCCCATTATCTACTTCATGAAATTTAGGAATAGTTTTTCCAGATTTAATTACACTTTCCACTTCTTTTTTTATCTCTTTCCAGTTCTCTTCTAATATTTTATATTCTGGGAAATACTCCTCTAAATTCAAATAAGCGGGAGTTTTAATTTTAGAGTTGTAAAACTTCAAATTCCAATCTCTAAAAAACTTAAACAACCCATTTCTATTATTTTGCATATTCTAATTTTGTACAAAGATAGACATCATAAATTTAATTGTTATGCTTAGCATAGTAAATGAAAAAGAAGTAATTTAAAATTGTTTTTCACTCCAGATAAAACAACTACAAATCAAACTTAATTCCTTGTGCTAAAGGTAATTCATCCGTATAGTTAATTGTATTGGTCTGTCTTCTCATGTAAATTTTCCAAGCATCCGAACCACTTTCTCTACCTCCACCAGTTTCTTTTTCTCCACCAAAAGCACCACCAATTTCAGCACCTGAAGTACCAATATTTACATTTGCAATACCACAATCAGAACCAGTTACTGATAAGAATTTTTCAGCTTCACGTAAGTTATTGGTCATAATTGCAGACGATAATCCTTGTTTCACTCCATTTTGCATTTCAACAGCCTCTTCCAATTCAGTATACTTCATGATATATAAGATAGGAGCAAAAGTTTCGTCTTGCACTATTTGATAATGGTTTTCAGCTTCAATAATTACCGGCTTTACATAACAACCACTTTCGTAACCATTTCCTTCCAAAACTCCTCCTTCAACCAATATATTACCACCTTCCTGTTTCGCTTTTTCAATCGCGTTTAAGTACATGTCTACCGCCATTTTATCGATAAGTGGTCCAACATGATTACTTTCATCTAAAGGATTTCCGATAGACAATTGTGTGTATGCTTTCGCTAATTTGTTCTTCACTTCATCATAAACCGACTCGTGAATAATTAGTCTTCTTGTAGAAGTACATCTTTGTCCGCAAGTACCAACAGCACCAAATAATGCTCCAATAATTGTAATATTTAAATCCGCATTTGGAGTAATGATAATTGCGTTATTACCTCCTAATTCTAATAAGGATTTTCCGAATCTTTTAGCGACTTCACTACCAACAATCCTCCCCATTCTTGTTGATCCGGTAGCAGAAATTAAAGGCAATCTATCATCAGAAGTCATCATCTCACCTACTTTATAGTCTCCATTTACGATACAAGAAATTCCTTCTTGTAAATTATTTTCTTTTGCTACTTCATTCCAAATATTCTGACAAGCAACCGAACATAAAGGCGCTTTTTCTGAGGCTTTCCAAACACAAGTATCTCCCGAAATCCAAGCCAATGCTGTATTCCAGTTCCAAACCGCAACCGGGAAATTAAAGGCAGAAATAATACCAACCACTCCAAGGGGGTGATACTGTTCGTACATTCTATGTCCAGGACGTTCAGAGTGCATAGTTAATCCATGTAATTGGCGAGAAAGCCCTACAGCAAAATCACAAATATCAATCATTTCTTGTACTTCACCCAAACCTTCTTGTAAAGATTTTCCCATTTCGTAAGAAACCAATTCTCCCAACTCTTGTTTGTAAGATCTTAATTTTTCTCCATATTGACGAACAATCTCTCCTCTAAGCGGAGACGGCTTTAGTCTCCAATCTTTAAATGCAGCTGTTGCAGCTTGCATTACTTTTTCATATTCTTCAGGAGTAGTTTGTGTAACAGAACCAATTAATGTTCCATCTACTGGCGAATAAGAATCAATTTTCTCGCCTCCTCCAAAAGATTGAGAACCCGTTGAAGTTCCGTTATTCATTTGTTGTACACCTAAAATTTCAAGTGACTTTTTAATATCTATCATGGTAAATTGTTTTTATAAAATTTAAGACTGCAAAAATAGGAAAAAAGATGAGGTGGAGTTAAAGGTGTTTAGGAGTTTTGAAAAATTACAATCACTTTTCTTCTTCTGAAGTTTCTTCTGTTTCCAAAATTTCAAAACCTTCTTCTTCATGTGCTTCTAGTTTTTTCTTTTCTGAGATTAACGACCAGGTCATAACTAAACATGTTGTAAGAATTACAAAAAGTAAAACCCCATCAAAATTAAAAGAACTTTTAGCAGATTCTGGAATAGAGAAAAACAATAAAATAGTGATCAATCCCCTTGGAGCTAAAAATAATTCTGGAGAAACTTTTAATATTCGGAATGTTCCGTTAAAAACAAAAAGAACCAACATCCGAACAAAATAAATAACAACAAGTAGAATTAATCCGTAAAATAAAACCCTAAAACTCAAAAGGTCTCCAAGCGAAATAGTCCAACCAAATATTATAAAAAAGAAAGTTCTTACCACAAAAGCTGACTCCACGGTAATTACCCTAAAATTACTCAGAATTCCCCCCACTTTTTCCTCAATAATAAAATCATTTAATACCCCCCTAAAAAACAACTTATAATTATTAAGAATAACCCCAAATACCATAATAATAATTAAAGAAGAAAGATGAAACATTTTCCCTATAGAGTACAACAAAAGTAGAACCGCTATTAACAAAAAAAGTTTTGCGTGTCCTTTCAAATTCTGAAAAATATAAATCAGAACATATGAAATAATCACAGAGAGAACTATGGTAAAAAGTAAACTTTTAAAAGTGTCAGGTAATATACTTTCTGATGACTGAGAATCAATCATGTTTACAATAGCATAAAAACCGATAATCCCAACAATATCCGAAAAGGTACTTTCATAAATCATAAACCCCCTCTTATTTTCCTCTAATGAATCGATAGAAGGAAGGATAATAGCGGAACTTAAAATTGATAGAGGAATACTGTACAATAACGCGTTTACAAAATCTAAATCAACAATAAAATAACTAAGTAAATAAGCGGAGATGTAAGAGGTTAATCCCAAACCAATAATACTAACAAATAGTGATTTTATAATTATCCCAATTTTTTCTTTTAAGAGTTTTAAATCCAAAGCCGCTTCTAATACAATAAGTATTAGCCCCACAGTGCCCAATACCTCTAGAACGCCAGATAAATTTGGAACAGCAACTTTTAAAAGAGATAACCCCCCACTAATAACAACCCCAAAAGCGATTAACATTAAAACCGCAGGAATTCCAGATTTTTTGGAATAAATATTGAAAAAATAAGAAATTATTATGGTTGCAGAAAAAATTATTATAAGATGGTATGTATTTAAATCACCCACTAAAATAACCTTAAAATATCATTTCCATTAGCAAAAACAAGCAGTCCTAAAAGTAATATCATTCCTACCATTTGCGCGTATTCCATTACTTTTTCAGGAGCAGATTTCCCAACTACAATTTCATACAATAAAAACATTACATGACCACCATCCAAAGCAGGAATAGGAAGTAAATTCATAAACGCTAACATTAAAGAAAGGAAAGCTGTTAAACTCCAAAAAGAGTGCCAATTCCAAGTAGAAGGAAATAAACTACCAATAGCACCAAACCCTCCTAATTCACCCCCTAAATCATTATCAGAATTAAAAATAAGAGCAAACTGATCTATATATCCTCCTAATTTTTTAACAGCTAAATTATATCCAGCAGGAAAAGATGAAATTAAACTAAACTCATTAGTAGTAAAATCCAAAACAGAATTAGAGTTAGTAAAACCAATCATTGATTTTCCTGTAACTTGTACAGGGAATTCTAATTTTTTATCATCTCTTAAAATACCAATATTAACCATTTTAGATTTGTGATTTTGTAGTTCTTTAGTGACCTCATCATAATACTTAATTGTAACACCATTAATAGAAATTAAAACATCTCCTTGAAGTAATCCAGCTTTTTTAGCATTAGAATTAGGTGAAAAATCATCTATTTTAACAATTGTCCTAGGAGAAAACAATAAATTCTTACCATTATTTTTCCAATGTTTTATAAAATTCTCTCCAATTGGAATATCCACTTCTTTTGTACCTCTTTTAACAACAACAACAAATGACTCATCTCTTAGAACCATATTTTCATTAATATCTAAAAACCTATCTACCTCCTCACCATCTATTGAAATAATTTTATCTCCATTTTGAAAACCACTTTCTTTTGCAAAATCAGAGCAAATCACACCATCAACTACATTATCATTTGGTAAATAAGAGTCCCCCCAAGTAAATAATATCATAGAATATATAAAAATCCCTAAAAGTAAATTTACAGTAACCCCACCAAGCATAATAATTAATCTTTGCCAAGCTGGCTTAGCTCTAAACTCCCAATCTTCAGCGGGTTTTTTCATTTGCTCTTTATCCATACTTTCATCAATCATCCCAGAAATTTTTACATAACCACCTAAAGGAAGCCATCCAATTCCATATTCTGTATCTCCAATCTTCTTTTTCACTAATGAAAACCAAGGGTCAAAAAACAAATAAAATTTTTCTACTCTTGTTTTGAAAAGTTTGGCAGGTATAAAATGTCCTAATTCATGAAGTATTACCAAAATTGATAAACTTAAAATCAGTTGTGAAGCCTTAATTAATATGTCCATTTATAATAAATTTGTTTGCTAAAATTCTTGTTTCTCGGTCAGTATTTACATAATCCTCCAATGTAGGATTTTGCACAAAAGTAATCTTTTCCAAACAATTTTCTATTACATCCGACATAGATAAAAATCCAATTTTATCTTTTAGGAAAGCGTCCACCACAATCTCGTTTGCAGCATTTAAAACACAAGGTATATTTCCTCCTTTTTCCATTGCGTTAAAAGCTAATTGTAAGTTTCTAAATGTTTTCATATCCGCTTTTTCAAAAGTAAGCTCAGGGTAATCGAAAAAACTAAATCGTTTAAAATTATTCTCTAATCTTTCCGGAAAACCTAAAGCGTATTGTATTGGAAGCTTCATATCAGGAATTCCCAATTGTGCAATAATAGAACCATCTGTAAATTGTACCGCAGAATGTATGACAGATTGAGGGTGCACTACTACATCAATCTGCTCTGCTTTTAAATCGAACAACCATTTTGCTTCAATTACCTCTAAACCTTTATTCATCATAGAAGCAGAGTCGATAGTAATTTTAAATCCCATTTCCCAATTTGGGTGTTTTAAAGCTTGTTCTTTAGTGATTTGCAAAAGCTCCTCTCTCTTCTTCCCTCTAAAAGGACCTCCTGAAGCAGTTAAATATATTTTTTCAATAGGGTTAAATCTCTCCCCAACCAAACATTGAAATATAGCGGAATGTTCCGAATCAACAGGATAAATAGAAACACCATATTGTTGGCAGAGCTTAGTGATTAAATCTCCAGCGACCACTAAAGTTTCTTTGTTTGCTAGTGCAATATTTTTCCCTGCTTTTATCGCTCTAATAGTGGGTTTTAATCCGGAATAACCAACCAAAGCAGTAAGGACAATATCAATGTTTTCATTTTCGACCACCTCTTCTAACGATTGTTGTCCGGCATACACCTTTATTCCTAAATTAAATAATGCATCATTTACCTCTTTATATTTATTTTCATTGGTGATTACTACCACATTTGGTTTGTACTTTTTCGCTTGTTGTATAAGTAAATCTGAATTATTATTTGCAGTTAAAACTTCTACCACAAATCTTTCAGGGTGAGCATTTACAACCTCTAAAGCTTGGGTTCCGATAGAGCCGGTAGAACCTAAAAGAGCAATATTTTTTTTCTTAATTTCCATTACAATTTAAATTTTGATAACTCCTCCGCAATTTTTCTGTCGTTTGCTAGTCGCGGAACTTTATTTTGTCCCCCTAATTTACCTACAGACTTCATATATTTTCTGAAAGCATCTTTTTCCAAAATTGTTATTTGAAGTTGTTTTAATACATTTCCATCTATCAAATCTTTGTAATATGTATTTAATTCCTGAAGATTTTCGTCTAAGGATTTTGTAAATTCAGAAAGGTTTTCCTCCTCTTGTTCAAACTCAATAAACCATTCATGATATGGTAATCCATTTTCAGGATTTACTTGTGGAGCAACATGAAATTCATTTATCCTTGCCGGATATTTTTTAATGGATTTTTTTAAACTTTTTTCTACTTCTTCCGCTATTACATGCTCTCCAAACGCTGAGGTAAAGTGTTTAATTCTTCCACTGACAATAATACGGTACGGATTTATAGAAACAAATTTAATTGTGTCACCAATATTATAACCCCACAAACCAGCATTTGTGTTTAATATAATAACATAATTTACCCCAATTTTTACATCTTTTAAAGAAATTCTTGTAGGGTTTTCTTCATAAAACTCATCCGTTGGAATAAATTCAAAAAATATTCCATGGTTTATACAAAGCAACATCCCCTCCTCTTTTTGAGAGTCTTGATAGGCAATAAAACCTTCTGAAGCCGGGTATAACTCTACTCCATCTACTTTTTTCCCTATTAATTTTTCAAATGTTTTTCGGTACGGTTCAAAGTTGACTCCACCATAAATAAATAAATCAAATTTCGGAAAAATATCCTTTATTTGTTTTCCCGTTTTCTGTTTTAGTTTTTCCAAATACATTTGAACCCAAGGAGGAATACCAGAAATTAAACTCATTTTTTCGTTTACAGTCTCTTCCACAATTGAGTCAATTTTACTTTCCCAATCATCAATACAATTTGTTTTCAATGAAGGAAGTCTGTTTTTGGTTAAATAAGCCGGAACATGATGAGCTACAATACCAGAGAGTCTTCCCGTTAAAATATCTCCTGTTTTACTTAATTCAGGGCTCCCCTGAAGGAAAATCATTTTACCCTTTACAATAGATTTGTTTTTTGTTTCTGAAATATATGCAAGAATAGAATCCCTAGCAGCTTGTATGTGATAAGTCATGGATTCTTTTGTAATCGGAATGTATTTTGTTCCAGAAGTAGTTCCAGATGTTTTACAAAAATAGATTGGTTTGTTAGGCCACAAAATATCTTTCTCTCCACTTTTTATTTTTTCAATATAATCTGAAAAATCTTCATAAGACCTTACAGGAACATTATTTTTAAAATCGTGATAATTTTTTATTTCAGAAAAATTATGATCTTTTCCAAATTGAGTTTTTGAAGCTCTAATAACTAGGTTTTCAAAAACTTTCTTTTGATAAATAAGAGCATTATTTTTCCACTTCTTGTTTTTAAAAACAATATAATTTGCAAAAGGAATACTTAAAAATGACTTTACTCCCATGATTAAAAATTAATAAAATTCTCAGGATTCACGCTTTCTCCGTTTTTCCAAAGTTCAAAATGTAAATGAGGGCCAGAAGTTAATTCTCCACTATTTCCAATTATCGCTACCGACTCTCCCCCTTTCACAAAGTCTCCAACTGATTTTAATAATTTTGAATTGTGTTTATACAAGGATAAATAACCATTTAAATGCTGAATAGCAATTATGTATCCTGTTTCATTTGTCCAACTACTAATTACTACTTTACCATCCGCTACCGATTTTATTAACTCATTTTCTTTAGAGACAATATCAATTCCAAAATGCTTCTTTTTATTGGAGAAAACCTCCGTAATCTCACCCTTTAATGGTAAGTAAAAATATAATACATTTCCTTTTCCTTTATTTGTAAATCCCCCCCTCTCTTTTTCTTCTATCTTCAATCGGAACAAAGACTCTTTTTCTGAAGTTTCAAAATTTATTTCTGTTTGTTCGGTATTAAAGGTTTCATTAATTGGCATTTCTAATGGATCTTCTCCATTCAAAATATTTTTTAAATTTCCAATATAAAGATTGTTTCCTTCTAGTCCATTTTCCAACTTCTCCACCTTTACACTAACTTCAAGTATTTCCTTTTTTGTTTGGTCAGTAGTTTTCCCCGGAACATACTCTTTTAAAGGAGTAAAGGCAAATAATAAGTAAGTAGAAATAAATAAAACAACTACCAAAATACAAGATATCGAAAGCACAAGTAAAGGAGTGAGTTTTATAGAAATCCTTTCTTCAAATGTTCCTTCACTTAAAATAACAAGTCGATACTTGTTCTTTAAATTTTTTAAAAATTTATTTATTTTATTATCTACCATAAATCGTTGCAAATATCATAAAAATATAATCATATTTGCGATATATTTTAAAGTGAAATAAAATAAATTTGTATAAAATAAGTTTAATTACTGAAAGTGAAAAAAAATATAAAAAATAAACCCCTACTTTTATTACTAATTTCTTTAGTATTTATTAGCTCTTGCTCTACCAAAAAAAAGGCCTTTACCAACAGAAAATACCATAATATTACAGCTAAATACAATGGATATTTTAATGGGAAAGAAAGTTTAAAATATGGAATTAAAAAATTAGAAAAAGTCCATACTGAGGATTACTCATTAATTCTACCAACTTATAAAACAAAACACTTAAAAACTTACAAAAGTCATCACGCTTATATGGATAAATCCATTAAAAAGGGATCAATTGTAATTCAGAAGCATTCAATAAAAATAAAAGGAAAAGAATATTGTAAGTGGATTGACGACAGTTATTTTTTGGTAGCAAAAGCTTATTTTTACAAAGGTGAATTTGATGAGGCTAGAAAAACTTTTGAATATATAAGAACCAACTATAAAAAATCTTTTAAAGCTTACGAATCTACTCTTTGGATTGCAAGATGCTTGATTGAAAAAGGAGATTTAAATTCTGCAGAATCAGAGCTTGAAGAAGTGGAATCGAACAGAAAGTTTCCAGAAAAACTAGAAAAAGAATACCACACAATTCTTTCTTCACTTTATTTAAAGCAAAAAAACTATACCTTAGCAACAGATGAATTAAAAACACTTTGTAACTCGATAAAACGAAAAAGTAAAAAAGTTAGATATTTCTATATATTGGCTCAAATTTATCAGGACGCTGGAGACTCTAGAAGAGCAAAAAAATACTATGAGTTGGTGATAAGAACAAATCCGGAATATGACATGGTGTTTAATGCTAAAATGAATTTAGCGAGATCATTAAGAGGAGAAAAGGATTTACAACTAATGCGTCAGAAGTTATATAAAATGACAAAAGACGAAAAGAATAAAGAATATCTGGATCAGATTTATTATACTTTAGCGGAAATGGACATGCTTTTGCCAGATACACTAGCCGCTATCGATAACTATTTGCTCTCTACGAAAATGAGCATAGAAAACGATCCTCAAAAGTCAGTTTCATTCTTATCTTTAGGAAAAATATCGTACAATAAATCGAACTATGTTTTATCAAAAGAATATTACGATAGCGCATATGTTTTTATGCCGGAAGATCATTTGGAATATCGTGAAGTAAAGGAAAAACAAAGTATTTTAGAACAACTTGTTTTTCATTTAAACACGATAAAACATGAAGACAGTTTACAGACTCTTGCCATAATGGATCCTTTTGTTAGGAAATCAATCATTCAATCTGTTATTTCAGAATTAATAAGAAAAGAACAAGAGGAAATGATGGAAAAACAAAATAGAGGTGGAAGAGGCGGATATAATTCCAGTAACGGAAGAGAAGAGAATTTTGGAAATACAGTTTCTGGAGGGAAATGGTATTTTTACAATCCAGCAACACTTAGTTTCGGAATGTCAGAATTTAAAAAGAAATGGGGAAAAAGAAAGTTAGAAGATGATTGGAGAAGGTCAAATAAAAAATCGATAAACGAAAATTTGTCGGATTCCTCCGCATTTATAGATAAAAAAGAAGAAGGGTTTAGCGATAAAAAATCGGAGAAATATTATTTGGACCAATTACCAACTACAAAGGAACAATTAGAAAAATCTGATAATAAAATTATAAACGCATATTATCAAGCTTCTGTAATTTACAATGAAGATTTAGATGAAAAGATAAAATCGGATGATATGTTAACCCAATTAATCGGACGATTTCCATTTAATAATGAATTTACTCCATTAGCGTATTACTCCCTTTACCTAACTAAAATTGAAAGTAAAAAAGAGGAAGAAGCAGAGCAAATTAAAAACCTTCTGATTAAATATTTTCCAAAAAGTAACTATGCCAAAATGTTACTGGATTCTAATTTTATTAAAAATATACAAAACATAAAAAGAGAAAAAGAACAACAATATAATACTATTTTTCAATTGTATGCAGATGAAAATTTTAAAGAATCATATAATCAATCGGAGGAAAAACTAAAGGAGGAAAATAAATACGAGTCAAAGTATTTTTTAATCAATATTTTATCTGAATTTAAACTAACAAAAGACACAGTTTTATTTAGGGAAAAGATAGAAAAAGGGATAAGTATTTATGCGAATACAGATGAATCTAAAAGGTGTCAAGAGATACTGATTTTATTAAATAATCCGGAATTAATAAATAAGAAAAACTTACAAGCAGTTACCAATACACCGTATATTTTAAAAGAAAATACAAATCATTATAATCTGATAATTACCCAAAAAGAAGGAACAGATATAAATTATATTAAAACCCTTCTTTCAGATTATCATAGCGATAGATATAGTATTGAAATTTTGGATATAAACGCCATGCTTTTAGGAATGGAAAAACACCTTTTAATAGTAAGAATATTTCCAACCAAAAATTCAGCAATGAAATATTTTTACAATTTCAAAGAAGCTAAAAAAGTGACAAAAGAATTGAACAAATATGACTATAAACACTTTGTTATTTCTGAAGAAAATTTTAAAGAATTTTACAAACACAAAGACATTAAAGGGTATATCAAATACTTTGAAAAGAATTATTTACAAACTGATTAATTATTAAAGAATTATTAACTTAGCCCCTGAATAAAACAAAGTATTAATTATGTTTACAAACAATAAAGACACTATGAAAAAACCATTTGACACATCAACTGTTATCAATATGATTGGCGCGGGAACAGTTATTAATGGAGATATTCAGTCCAAAAGTGATATCAGAATTGATGGCACATTAAAGGGTTCGGTAAAAACTGACGGAAAACTGGTTGTTGGAGAAGCGGGAACTGTAGAGGGAGATGTGAGTTGTGATAATGCGGATATATCTGGATCGTTAAGTGCGAAAATTACTGTTTCTCAACTATTATCGTTAAAAGCTTCAGCAAAGTTAGATGGAGATATAATTACAAACAAACTATCAATTGAGCCAGGAGCTTCTTTTTCTGGATCATGTAGTATGGGCGCGGTTATTAAAGATATCAAACATGCCGAAAAACAAGAAAAAACAGCTTAATTCTTACGTTAAATATTCTTCATTAGCGACACAAATGGCAGTAATAATAATTGCAGGAACTTTTTTTGGAGATTATCTCGATAGTTTTAATAACACAAAAACACCAACTTACACTATTATTTTTTCAATTAGTTCAATCTTTTTATCATTATACTATGTGTTAAAAAAAATAACAAATCAAAATGAGAAAAAGTAAAGTTGTTTTATTTATTATTTTAGTTACTACAAATTTATTATTAGTTCCTCATCAAATTCAAGAGGTTTTATCAATTCAAATTTTCTTATTTTCACTTTCATTTTTAACAGATGTGATTCAGATTAAATTTGCAAAGCATAAAAATATTACACCCTCACACTTTTTGACTATTAATTTTGTAAGGATATTATTATGTGTTATCTTTTTATTGCCAACCATTTTAACATATAATAAATCTGACAATAATTACATTTACAACTTCTTTATTGTGTACTTTGTTTATCTTTTTTTAGACATTATTTTTAAACAGAAAAAAACAAACAAAATAAATATATAATTTTCAAAGTATTTTCTTTTATATTCAATTATTTATTTACTTTTGTGTTCGATTTTAAGGACATAAAAAGAAAATGAAAAAGACGATTTTCAAACTAATTTTTACATCTTTGTTGACTTTAACAGCAACAACAAATATTTTTGCTGAAGACCACCCTATAAAAGAAGAAGGATTTAACCCAACCCCTCATATTTTGCATCACATTGCTGATTCTTATGAATGGCATTTATGGGGAGATATTTCAATCCCACTTCCAGTTATTTTATATACTGAAGGAAATTTAGATATTTTTATGTCTTCAGAATTCCATCATGGTAAATCAAAAGTGATCAGAGGAGACAGAACATATAAGATTGATCACCATAATATAGTTGAGGAAAACAATAAAAAAATTCTTAATGTTTCAGTAACAAAAAATGTTGCTTCAATGATTTTATCAGTATTACTTTTGTTTTTCATTTTAAGAAAAGTATCTTTAAGTTATAAAAGCAAAAAAGCAGCTCCAAAAGGAATTCAATCATTTTTAGAACCATTAATTTTATTTGTAAGAGACGATATTATAAAGTCAAGTATCGGGCCTAAACATAAAAAATATACCGTGTTTTTACTAACAGTTTTCTTCTTTATATTAACAAATAATTTATTAGGACTAACTCCAGGAGCAGCTAATGTTACTGGTAACATATCAGTAACCTTAGTACTATCGCTTTTTACTTTTATTATCATTACAGTATCAGCGAACAAGGGTTATTGGAAACATCTTATTAAACCACCAGGAACACCATTGCCACTATTGCCAATTATGATTCCTATTGAGATATTTGGTGTTTTTACAAAACCATTTGCTTTAATGATAAGACTATTTGCTAATATTACAGCAGGGCACATTATAATATTTAGCTTAATATCATTAATTTTTGTTGCCTCAAATAATGGAGAAAATGTAGTTGCTGGATGGGCGGTAGCTCCTTTA
>JABGSE010000034.1 GCA_018647945.1 Flavobacteriales bacterium
ACATCTGCCGCTAAGTCATCAGGTCGAGTGAATTTAAAAACTCCTTTTCCTGATTTTCCTACTGCTGATCTGTATCCTGCTACTATATATGCTGTATTCATAATTTTAATTTCTTAATGGTTTACCTTTCTTTAACATGTGCTCTATTCTTTCTAACGTTTTTCTTTCACTACAAAGTGATAAAAAGGCTTCTCTTTCTAGGTCTAATAAATATTGTTCAGAAACTAAAGTAGGTGATGATAAATCTCCTCCACAAATTGCATACGCTAATTTTTCAGACATTAATTTTTCATGTTCCGTAATATATCCTGCTGCATGCATGGAATGCGCTCCTACCATAAACATCCCTAGTCCTTGTTTTCCTAAAGCTTTTATTTTTTCAGGAACAGGTTGAGTATATCCTTGGTTTGCTAAATTAAGTGCGGCTGATTTTGCATCCGTAATTAGGTTGTTGAAACCAACTGTTACTTTGTCTCTGTTTTTTAAGAGTAAATCCAATTCTATAGCTTCCTGTGCTGAGGTGGCAACCTTTGCCATTCCGATATTTAAGTATCTTTCTTTTAAAGTAGGTAATTCTATATCTCCTGAAAAATAAGCTTTTGATGATCTTCTGGCCATTTCTTTTGTTCCACCACCTCCAGGGATAACACCAACTCCCATTTCAACTAAACCAATATAAGTTTCTGCTGAGGCCTGTACATGATCAGCATGTAAAGCGATTTCACAACCACCCCCTAAAGTCATTCCGTGTGTGGCTACTACAACAGGAACAGAAGAGTAGCGAATTCTGCCAGTTGTGTTTTGGAAGGCTCTTATTGAAAAGTCAATTTCTTCATATTCCTGTTCAATTGCCATCATAAATATCATAGCGATATTTGCACCAACTGAAAAGTTTGTTCCTTGGTTGGAGATTACTAATCCTTTGTGATTTTTTTCTGCAATTTCAATTGATTTTTGAATTCCTTCTAATACTTCTCCTCCAATAGAATTCATTTTTGTTTTCCATTCAAGGTTTACAATTCCATCACCAATATCAGTAAGGTTACATCCTGAATTACTCCAAATGGTATTGTTCTCACGGATGTGATCTAACACAATAAAGTTCTCCATTCCAGCAACTTTCTCTTTTGCTTTTGTAGGAATATTGTAGTAATTTAAAGTTCCATTTTCTGTAGAATAGAATGATGAATTTCCTGATTTAACCATGTCGTATACCCAAGGAGCTGCTTTGTATCCTGCTTCTTCCATTTTGGATAGTGTTTTTTCAACATCTAAAGCATCCCACATTTGGAAAGGACCAACTTCCCAACCAAAACCTGCACAAAGTGATCTGTCAATTTTGTAAAGGTCTTCTGTTATTTCTGGGATTCTGTGTGACACATAGGCAAATGAAGAGTAGAATGATTTACGGTAAAATTCTCCTGCTTTATCTTTCCCTTTTATAAGAATTTTTAACCTTTTTAATAAATCATCTTCTTGTTTTGCTGCTGTAATGGTTGCGAATTTTATTCTTTGTTTTGGAGCATACTCCATAGTACTGAGGTTTAGTGCCTCAATAACTCTTTTTCCGTTTGCATCTTTTGATTTTTTGTAGAACCCTTGTTTGGTTTTATCTCCTAACCATTTATTCTCACTCATCTTTGTAATGAAATCAGGCAATTCAAAATTCCTTCTCATTTCATCATTTGGACAATTTTCATACACCCCATTTGCAACATGAATTAAAGTGTCTAATCCTACTAAATCACAAGTACGGAAAGTTGCTGATTTCGGACGACCAATAATTGGTCCGCTTAAGGAATCAACTTCTTCTACTGTTAAGTCCAATTCTTTTACCAAATGAAAAAGGGATAAGATATTAGCTACTCCAATTCTGTTGGCAATAAAAGCAGGAGTGTCTTTACATAATACCATGTCTTTCCCTAAAAATTTATCTCCATAATTCATTAAGAAGTTAGTAACTTCAGTATCCGTTTTAGTGGTTGGAATAATTTCCAATAACTTCAAATATCTTGGAGGATTGAAAAAGTGAGTTCCACAGAAATGAGATTTAAAGTCATCACTTCTTCCATCAATCATACTTTCAATAGGAATCCCTGAAGTATTGGAAGAAATTAAAGTTCCGTTTGTTCTGAACTTTTCTATCTTTTCAAATACTTGTTTTTTAATGTCAAGTCGTTCCACAACTACCTCAATAATCCAATCAACATCTGCGATTTTATGTAAATCATCATCCAGATTCCCTGTAGTAATTCTACTTACAAATCCCTTACTATAAATAGGAGAGGGTTTGCTTTTTAAAGTGCTTTTTAGGGCATCATTTACAATCGAGTTTTTTATTGTTTTGTCTTTTAATTGTTCCTGGGTTAAATCAAAAGGAACAATATCCAAGAGTAAAACTTCCACTCCAATATTCGCGAAATGGCAAGCAATTCGCGATCCCATAATTCCGGAACCAACTACTGCTACTTTATTAATGTGTCTATTTAGTTTCATCTATAATTTTATTTATTTTTTTCAGGACAGCAAAAAAGGTATCCATTTCTTCTTTTTCAAAATGTTGGAATATTGTATTGTTAAAATTAACTACTACATCTTTAGCTACTTCTCTCCAATCCATTCCTAATGGAGTTAAATGTATTACGGTTTTTCGTTTATCATTTGGGTGAGGTTTTCTGACAATTACACCACTTTCCTCCAATTTATTTAGAGAACGAGATAAAGAAGTTGCTTCCATTCCCATATTTGGTCCTAATTGGGTAGAGGGAGTTCCTTCTGTGATATCTATATTTAGTATGATCATTCCCAAGGCCATGCTTGCCATGTAATCGTTAGCTGTTCGGTTGTATAATTTTGTGATATTATACCAGGTTTTTCTGATGTTATAATCAATAGTTTCTTCTGGTTCCATAGTTTTTTATGATTTGAAGGCACGAAAGTAATAAAAAATACTATGCATGCATAGTGTTTTAAAATATATTATGCATGCATAGTAAGATTAAAAAAAATGTTTACTTTTATCCACCTAAAAATTATAACTATGAAATATTTATCTCCTTTAGAAATGATGTATAAATGGGAAAAAGAAAGATCTGACAAAACCTATTTAAGTCAACCAATTGATGGAGTATGGCACAATTGGACTTATAAGGAAACTATGTGTGAAGTAAGGAAAATGGCTGCTTATATAAAGAGTTTAAATTTAGAAGAAAAAAGTAAGATTGCATTACTTTCCAAAAATTGTGCACATTGGATAATGACTGATTTAGCTATTATGATGAGTGGACATGTTTCGGTGCCTTTGTACCCAAACTTAAGTGCAGATACATTAAATAAAATATTAATACACAGTGAATCCAAAATGGTTTTTGTTGGAAAGTTAGATGATTTTGGGAAAATGAAATCTGGTATTCCATCTGAAATGAAGTGTATTGCTTACCCTTTTTATTCAGAAGATTATCCGAAATGGAATGAGGTAACAAAAGATGTAGATCCACTTATGGAAAATGTAGTGAGAGATGAAATGGAGTTGGCTACTATTATATATACATCCGGAACAACTGGAGATCCGAAAGGAGTGATGCACAAATTTTATAATTTTAGTTTTGCAACTACAAATGCAGTAAATGCATTACCTTTAGAAAATGAATCTTTCTTTTCTTATTTGCCTTTATGTCATATTGCTGAACGATTATTAGTAGAAATGGGTTCTATTTATACGGGAGGGAAAGTTTCTTTTGCAGAGAGTTTAGATACTTTTGCTGATAATTTGTCTACTGCTTCTCCTTCAGTATTTCTGGGTGTTCCTAGGATTTGGACTAAATTTCAACAAGGTATTTTAAAGAAATTACCGCAAAATAAATTGAATGTTTTGCTTTCTATTCCTTTTGTTTCTTCCTTAATAAAAAAGAAGATACAGAAAGGTTTAGGTTTAAGTAAAGCAAGAAATATTTTTACAGGTGCAGCTCCTACTCCAGCTCCTCTTATTAGGTGGTTTTCAAGATTAGGAATTACCATACAAGAAGCTTATGCCATGACGGAAAATACTTGCTATTCGCATGTTAGTTTAAGGGATAATATTAAAGTTGGTTCGGTAGGACAAGCTCTTCCATTTTGTGAGGTAAACCTCTCGGAACGAAAGGAAATATTGATAAAGCATGACGCTTTAATGGATGGTTATTATAAAGATGAAGAAGAAACTAATAAAACTATAATTGAGGGTTGGCTTCACACAGGTGATGAAGGAAAAATTGATAAAAATGGTTTCTTGACTATTACCGGTAGAGTAAAGGATATTTTTAAAACAACTAAAGGGAAATATGTTGCGCCTTCTCCTATTGAAATGAAACTTTCTGCTAATAAAAACTTAGAACAAATTTGTGTGGTGGGTGACGGACTTCCTCAGCCTATTGTATTAGTAGTGCTTTCGGAAAGAGGAAAATCAAAAACTAAGGAAGATTTAATTGCAAGTTTGAAAACTACATTAGAAGTGATAAATCCTAAATTGGATAGCCATGAAAAATTACATAATATAGTTGTAGTTGCTGAGGACTGGACTATTGAAAATAAGTTACTTACTCCAACTATGAAAATAAAGCGTAATGCAATTGAAAAGATTTACAAAAGCAATTATACCTCTTGGTATGAAGGGGATAGGGTAATTATGGATTAAGCTCTGTTCCACATTTTTTACAAAATTTAGCATTTACTTCATGTCCTTCTGTGGTGCAGTTTGGGCAAGCTTGAGTACTTATTTGGATATTCCTTTTCCTGGAGAATTCTGCTGCAAATATTCCAGTTGGAACAGCAATAATTCCATAACCCAAAATCATAATAAAAGAAGCTAAAAATTTCCCTAAAATTGTGTGTGGTACAATATCACCATATCCAACAGTTGTTAGGGTGACAATAGCCCAATAAATACTTTGAGGGATACTTGTAAATCCATTGATGTGACCTTCCACTAAATACATTAAGGTTCCCATAATAATTACAAGCGTAAGTACTGCTGTAAGAAATACTACTATTTTACCCATACTTTGTCTTAATGCTAAAAGTAAAACCTTAGAACCGTGTACATATCTTGCTAATTTCAAAATCCGAAAAATTCGCAATAATCGGAATGTTCTGATAACAACAAAATATTGAGATTGATTAAATAGTGGCATGAAATAAGTTGGTGCAAAAGAAATGAAATCAATTATACCGTAAAAACTAAAAATATACTTTAGTGGTTTTCCAGTAGCGTAAATTCTTAGCAAATATTCAATGGTAAATAATATAGTTACTATCCATTCAAATGTACGGAGAAGATCTCCATACTGATTATGGATAGACTCAATACTTTCTAGCATTACAGCTACCAAACTCAGTATAATGGTAAAAAGTAAACAAATGTCAAAGAGTTTTCCGTAAAAAGTATCGGCTTCAAAAATGATTTCGTGAACTTTTTGTTGGAAAGAATTTGAAATGTTATTTTTCATCTCTGCTAAAGTACTAATTTATTTTGGAAAGTTCTTTTTTTATAAAATCAGCAAGTTCTTTTACATAAGCTGCCGAAAAATCAAATTTGATTCCAGCGGTTTCGTAAATCTCACCAATCGATTTTGTGTAACCTAGCTTTAAAGCTTCCATATAATTGTCTAATGCTTCTTCTCCTTTTAGGATAAATTCTCTCCACATTGCTATTGCACCAAGCTGAGCCATTCCGTATTCAATGTAATAAAACGGAACTTCATAAAGGTGTAATTGTCGTTGCCATTGGTTTGCCAAGGAGTCTTCTTGTCCATTCCAATCAATTACTTTGTTGCCCAATTCAGAAGAAATTTCCAACCATTGTTCTCTCCTTTGTTCTGCAGTGTGTTCTGTTGTATAAATCCAATGTTGAAATTTATCGATAGCTGCAATCCAAGGTAAACCTTCAAGTGCTTTTTCCAATTGCTCTTGTTTTGCTCTCTTTAACTCTTCTTCATTATCATAAAAAACATCCCAATGTTCCATGCTTAAAAGTTCCATACTCATGGATGCCAATTCTGCAACTTCTGATGGAGTACTTTTAAATTCAGTCATTTCCAAATCTCTACTTAAAAAAGAGTGAACAGCATGTCCTCCTTCATGAACCATTGTTACTACATCTCTTTGCGATCCTACTGCATTCATGTAAATAAAAGGAACACCAATTTCGTAAAGTGGGTACATAAACCCTCCAGGAGCTTTCCCGTCTTTTGATTCCAAATCCAGATATTTCATCTCTTTCATTGTGGATAAACATTCTCCAAAATAAGGTCTTAGTTTTTCAAAGCACTCAATAGATTTATCAGTTAAAATGTCTCCTCCATCAAATGGTTTTAAAGGAGATTTTCCATCTACATCCACTCCAGTATCCCAAATTTTGTAGTTTTCTAATCCTAATTTTTCTTTTCTTTCTTTTTCAAAAGAAGTTACAATAGGAACAATTTCTTGTTGTATTGCGTCATGAAAACTATAACAATCTGTTGCCGTATAGTCAAATCTTCCCAATGCAGAAAACATATAATCTCTGTAGTTTTTAAATCCTGAATTTTGTGCAATTTTTTGTCTTAAAGATATCAATTCATCATATAGTGTGTCTAATTTATCTCTGTCTTCTAATCTTCTTTCAGAAATTTTATGATATACTTCTTCTCTTTTTTCTCTGTTTGGGTCTTTTAAAAGTTGAGCTGCTTTTTGCATGGTAAGTTTTTTACCATCTACTTCAATACTCATTTTTGCAGAAATAGTACCATATTCTTGTTGTTTGGTTTCCATCTCTGTAAAAAGAGGGATGTTATCTTCTCTATATATTTCAATAGATTTTTTTACGCTTCTTAAGTATATTCGATATTTTTCAGAATCTAAGTCGTTTAAAAAAGAACTTTCAACTAATTTTAAGTTTAGTTTATGAGAGTAAGGAGCCATTTTCGGAGAGATTTCTTTTATCCAAAAGTGAAACCTGTCTCCTAATTCTTTGTCGGTAGTGTCGATATTCATTTTTATGTACCTCCATGCCATATCTTCTTCCAAAACCGCTGCTAACTCTGATCTGTTCAACATCCATTTCTCCAAATCGGATGTATTATTTATTGCTCTATTTACTAAATCTTCAAATAAAGATTCAATTTTTTCCCATGAGTCAATTACTAAATATTCAGAAACAAATTTTCTTTTTGGTTTAGTAGGAATTTCTATTGTATTATTCATCTTCCTTTTTTGTTTTTGTAGTTTTCTTTTTAGGTTCTTCTTCCTTTGGTAGTTCTATTAATCCGACAGATTGTAAAGAATTATACCATTGAAAAACTTTTTTTATATCTGAAATATATACTCTATCTTCATCATAGTCTGGTAAAATTATTCTAAAATATTCTTCTAATTCATTTTTAGATGCTTTGTGGGAGATAGACGATTTACAGTCTGTTTTTTTAGCAATATTTGTAAAAACTTCAACTAAAGGCAGAGTGTCGTCATAAGTATAAATCCCTATTTCTTCCAAGGAGTTTGCTGATGTGTGAGGGTAAACTGGCATTCTTTTGTTATCGGTTAACGATTCTACAATTACAGAGTTTTTTCCTTGTGATACAATTTTATGTAATCCTGATTTTCCAGATACATTTATAATTCCTTCTATGTTCATTTATAAAGTTTTAAGTCCGCAAATTTACATTTTTTAATAGAAAGATAGGGAGATTAGTAATTGAATTAATTATTGTATTATTGGAATCTTAAATTTTATGTTTCTATCAAAACTAAAAAATAAAAAAGAGGTTATTTCATGGTCGTTATACGATTTTGCAAACCAGCCATTTACTACCATAATAGTTACTTTTGTTTACGGAGCTTTTTTTACTTCTGTAATTGCTTCAGATGAAAGAACGGGAACATTATTATGGAGTTCATCTATTGCAATAACTGCAGTGGTGGTTTCTTTACTCTCTCCAATTTTAGGAGCACTTGCCGATAGAGGAGGGTATAGAAAATTTTTCTTGATTTTTTTTACTTGGATTTGTGCTATTTTTTCCATCTTACTTTATTTTCCAAAAGCTGGGGATGTATATTTTGCTCTTTCTTTATTTATAGTAGCAAATATTGCATTCGAAATGGGAAGTGTATTTTGTAATTCTTATTTACCTGATTTATCTGAAAGAAAAAATATTGGTAAAATATCTGGATTTGCTTGGGGATTGGGTTTTGTTGGTGGACTTATTGCTATGTTCTTGTCTTTAATTTTTGTAGTGCAACCAGAAACCCCAATATTTAATTTAGAAAGATTAAGTTCTTCCAATTCCCTAGAATTAAAGGTTGATAGTATTTCTGAAAATAGAATTTATGTTTATTCTACTAACGATATTCATCTTGGAATGTATCTTAAGTTAGAAAATAAAAATATTACGGAAGATATTGTAGTTAAAGAAATTAAGGATAATTATTTATCGTTTTCAAAACATATAAATAATTTAGAATTTCCTACTAAAAGATTTGAGCTTTATGGGAAACCAATTTGGACTTTAGAGGAGTCAACAGGAAGTTATGCGATTTTTTCAACTCAAGATAAAGTATTTGAGATAAGAAGCCCTGTTTATTCATATGATAGTTTAATGGGATTATGCGCTTATTCTAATAAAGGAGAAATATTTTTAATAGATAAAAAATTCTGTTCTGAAAACAATTTAGATTATCATGAAATATCAACTATATCACATAAAACAACACAAAATATTAGATTTAATAATATATTGATTGGTATTTGGTTTCTTATTTTTAGCATACCAACCTTTTTATTTATTAAAGATAGAAAAAGTGAAAAATTACAAAAACATCATATTACAGATTCTTTCAAATCAATAAAAAATACATTTAAAGAAGTAGTGAAATACAAAATAATATTACAATTTTTAATTGCCAGATTATTCTTTAATGATGGACTGATTACTATTTTTTCTTTAGGAGGAATTTATGCTGTAGACACACTTAATTTTACCTTTGATGAGGTTATGATGCTGGGAATTGTATTGAATATTGCCGCTGGTGTAGGTTCATTTGTTTTCGGATATTTAGAAGATTTAATTGGAGTAAGAAAGGTGATTAATATTTCACTTTTAGTATTAATTTTTGCTACTCTTTTAGCATATTTTGCGCCAGAAACAACAAATCCTAAACAGATGTTTTGGGTGGCAGGAGTTTTAATTGGATTAATGGTGGGTCCTAATCAATCTTGTAGTCGTTCATTTATGTCCAGACTTACTCCTAAAGAAAAACAGAATGAATTTTTTGGTTTTTTTGCTTTAACAGGAAAAGCAACCTCTTTTTTAGGTCCTCTTCTTTTCGGATTTATTACTTTAAAATATTCTCAGCAAATTGCACTATGGGTAGTTATTGTCTTTTTTATAATCGGTTTATTTCTTTTCAATAGAATTCAATTTAAAGAAGATTAATTCCTATTTTTGAAAAATGAAACAATTTCTTTTTATTTTGTTTACTTTCTCTGCTATATTTGCTTCTTCTCAGGAAAAATATATTTCAAGAAATGGATCTATTCAATTTATTGCTTCAACTCCTTTGGAAACGATAGATCCTATAAATAATTATGTTTCTTGTATTTTAGATACCGAAAATGGTCATCTTGTTTTTCAACTGAAAATGATTTCATTTAAATTTGAAAAAGCTTTGATGGAAGAACATTTTAATGAAAAATATGTAGAGTCTGAAAAATTTCCTAAAGCAACTTTTCAAGGAAAGATAAAAGATTGGAACACTAAACTTTTGGATGGAGAAAAACATATGGTAATTGCAATAGGAAATATCACAATCCATGGAGTAGAAAAAGAAATAACAGTAAATGGAATTATTAAAACCAATAAGATAAATATTTTTCTAAGTTCTTCTTTCGATATAACTCTTGCAGATTTTGGAGTTGAAATTCCAAAACTTGTAAGAGATAAAATATCAAAAACTGTAAAAGTGGAGGTGAATATGAATTTAAAACAAAAATAAAATGAAAAGATTATTAGTATTTTTGGGTTGTTTTTTCTTGTCCTTTTCTTCTTTCTCTCAAGATGATTTACTCTCTTTTTTGGATAATGAAAATGAAGATAACTTGACGTTTGCAACTTTTAAATCTACCAAGATAATCAATCTGCAATCGATTGAACAAACCAATAAAAAGGAATTAAATTTTGTTATTTCTCACAGATTTGGAACTGTTAATTCCGGTATTGAAAATTTGTATGGATTGGATAATGGAAGCATGCGAATGAGTTTTGATTATGGACTTTCAGATAATGTTACAGTTGGACTTGCCAGAAGTTCATCTCAAAAAGTAATTGATGTTTCTGTAAAAGGTAGAGTGATTACACAAGGAAGAAAAAACTTTCCTTTTACAGTTGCTGTTTATTCCGCAATTTATTATGACACACTTTCTTCTGTGTGGGCATCTGAAAGTTTATTGAAAAATGATTTTAGTTTTGTTAATCAGATTATAATTGCTAGAAAAATAAATTCTAATTTATCTCTACAACTTTCTCCATCATTTACTCATTATAATTTTCCTTCTCCTTATCCATGGCAAAATGTAGTGAATAAAAGAATGTACGCTTTAGGAATTGGAGGGAGGTATAAAGTGAATAGAAGTGTTTCTGTCAATTCAGAATGGATTCCCATTTTAGATAAGGAGGAAGGAACAGTAAATTCATTTTCTGTGGGTTGCGATATTGAAACTGGAGGACATGTTTTTCAGTTATTTTTGACTAATTCTACTAAGATGTATGAGAGAGGTTTTATAAATGAAACTTTAGGAGAATGGGGAGATGGAGGAGTACATTTTGGATTTAATATTTCAAGAGTTTTTAATTTCAATTAATGAAAAAAATTGAACAAATAATTATTTCTTCTTTAATATTAGGAATTTTATCCTTCCTTTATATTTCAATGCCTCCAACTAATTATTTTTTAACATCTTCAGAACATTCGTTCAGTTCAACTAATCAATTTGAGGAGGTTCATACAGAATATATTGGAAAAGTTGTAGATATTAAAGGTGTAATTACTTCCGTTTCTGAAGAAGTTAAATTCACTAATATTATTTTAGATTCTTCTTTCCTTTTCTCAATTGAAACTATAAATCTGAATAAAAAAATCTCAGAAAATGATGTGATTATTATTAAAGGAAGGTTTATCGGTTTTGATATAGATAATCTTTTTGAACCATATTCATTTACCGATTGTGTTATTCAAGATTAATAGATTAAACTCCTCTATTTTCATTTGATAATTTTACTTTTGCAAAGTGCAAAGCATTAAATACGACATAGCGATAGTTGGAGGGGGAATTGTAGGGATGTCAACCGCTTATAAGATACAAAAAAAATATCCTAAACTCAATTTGATTATTCTTGAAAAAGAAAAAGAATTGGCCTTTCATCAAACTGGTAGAAATTCTGGTGTAATTCATTCTGGATTATACTATACTCCGGGTTCGTACAGAGCGAAAAATTGTGTTGATGGTAGAGTTCAATTGGTAGAGTTTGCAAAAAAGTATGATATTAAACATGATGTTTGTGGAAAAATAGTGTTGGCCGTTAATCAAAAAGAATCCAAACAATTGATTACTCTAAAACAAAAAGGGGAGAAAAACGGATTAACAAATTTGGAAATAATTGACATGAAAAAGGTAAAAGAAATTGAACCTTATGCTGAAGGTGTTTCCGCTTTATTTGTTCCTCAATCTGGGATTATTGATTATAAAGGAGTTACTAATAAACTTGCCGAATTAATAAAAGAGATAAATTCTGAAAGCAGAATTGAAACAAATTGTGAAGTATTAAATATTGGAAATGAGAAGTTGTTTTCAACAAAAGGAACTATTAATGCATCTCATTCAATATTTTGTGGAGGTTTATTTTCTGATAGGTTAGCTATAAAAGATAACTTAGAACTAAAGATGCAAATTATTGGTTTTAGAGGAGATTATTATGAGTTAGAGGATACATCAAAGTACAAGGTTAAGAATTTAATTTACCCTGTTCCTAATCCTGAATTTCCGTTTTTGGGTATTCATTTTACGCGCATGACTGATGGAAGTATAGAGTGTGGGCCGAATGCGGTTTTCACTTTTAAAAGAGAGGGATACAAAAAAACCGACTTTAATCTGAAAGATAGTTGGGATGCATTGACTTTTTCGGGTACATGGAAGCTGTTCATAAATCATTGGAAATTTGGCTTGAATGAATATAGGAGGGCGTTTTCAAAAAGATTATTTTTGAAGGAATTAAAAAAGATGGTTCCTTCACTAACAATGGAAGAGATTAAGATAGGAAGATCGGGAGTGAGAGCAATGGCCCTGGGAAATGATGGAAAAGTAATTGAAGATTTTATGATAGTTAAAAATGATAAAAATATACATATTTTAAATGCTCCTTCTCCTGCTGCTACGGCTTGCCTTGCAATTGGAGATGAAATTGTAGAACATGCCACTAAGAGTTTTGATTTAAATAATAAATAAATGTTAAAGTTTTTCGGAATATCAAAGAAGGAAAAAGTAAAAGTGAAGAGGACTGCTGATATTTTTACTGTTGCATTGAACAAAGTGATTGATGGAGGTTTTTCAGAAATACAAGATTTTTTTAACAAAAATAATAATTTAGAAACAAGTCCTAATATTTCGGATGAAGATATAAAATGGTTTCGGTTAATTGTTTTTGTTGGAAATTTAAATGCTATGTCTGCAAAATTTGAGGATGAAGAAACTTTAGATTTAAGAAACCATATTCTGGATAATTTATTACCTCTTTTGGATGATGACAATGAAATTGCAATGGATTTGTTTTTGGATTACGAAAAATACTTTGATGATGTTTTGTCAAAGTACCCTGACAATCAGAAGGCAATGTCAATGTCAATTTTTGATAAGTATAAAATAAATGATTGTCAATCAGAACTTTTTAAAAGAAAGAATGAACCAAATCCTATTCTGTTCAATGAATTGAAAAATCTATTGAGTCACTTTATGTGGAATTGGGATGAGTTTTTAGAAAACTGTAAAATTGTTTACTAGATTCCAGTATAATTAAAAGGACTAATTTTTCTTAATTCCTCTTTTATTTCTTCTTTAACATCTAATCCGTTAATAAAAGTTGATAAGTTTTCCTTGTTTATAACAGAGTTTGTTCTGGTTAAATCTTTTAGTGTTTCATATGGATTTGGATAGGATTCTCTTCTCAAAATAGTTTGAATTGCTTCTGCACAAACTGCCCAATTATTATCTAAATCTTTTCTTATCTTTTCTTCATTCAATACTAATTTTCCTAATCCTTTTTTTAAAGATGCAAATGCAATTAGATTATGAGAAAAAGGAACTCCAATATTTCTTAATACAGTACTATCGGTAAGGTCTCTTTGTAATCTGGAAATTGGTAGTTTACCTGACAAAAACTCATAAATAGCATTTGCCATTCCTAAGTTACCTTCTGCATTTTCAAAATCAATAGGGTTTACTTTATGTGGCATGGCAGAAGAACCCACTTCTCCTTTTTTAATAGATTGCTTAAAGTAATCCATAGAAACATAAGTCCAAATATCTCGAGATAAATCAATAAAAATATTGTTGATTCTTTTTATGCAATCCATAAGGGCTGCTAAATTATCATAGTGTTCTATTTGAGTTGTAGTTTGTTGTCTTTTAAGTCCTAAACTATTTTTTACAAAATTATTTGCAAATTCTTTCCAATTATGATTTGGGTAAGCAACATGATGTGCGTTAAAATTACCTGTAGCCCCACCAAATTTTGCAGAAAAAGGTATGTTATTTAGTAAGGTAATTTGATTTTCTAATCTCTCTACAAATACAAAAATTTCTTTTCCTAACTTTGTAGGAGAAGCTGCTTGTCCGTGCGTTCTGGCAAGCATTGGTATCTCTTTCCAATCTTCTGAAAGAGATTTTAACTTATCTAAAACAGTTAAAAGTTCAGGGTAAAAAACCTCTGTAAAAGCATCTTTTATTGAAAGTGGAACAGATGTATTATTGATATCCTGAGAGGTAAGTCCGAAATGAATAAATTCCTTAAATTCGGAAAGTTCCAAATTGTCAAATACTTCTTTTATTAAGTATTCTACCGCTTTTACATCATGATTTGTTATGCTTTCTATTTCTTTAATTCTTTCTGCAGATGAGATGGAAAAGTTCTTATATAGATTTCTTAAATCATCAAATTTTTCTGAAGGAAATCCTTTAAGTTGATCCAATGGAAGTTCACATAAACTGATAAAATATTCTATTTCAACTTGTATTCGGTATTTTATTAATGCCGATTCAGAAAAATATTTTTGTAAGCTTTCAGTTTTAGAAGTGTACCTTCCGTCAATTGGTGATATTGCAGTTAAAGGACTTAATGTCATTTTAATAATTTTAAATTTGATGCAAAATTACGAAATTTGAATAAGAAGCTACTTATTATATGATATTATAACTTATTTACTACTTTTGATGTATGGATATTTTAATTATATGTGTGGTTGCTTTTATTCTTCTTTTAGGAATTATCGGTTGTTTTGTTCCGATAGTGCCTGGACCACCAATTTCGTATGGAGCTTTGCTTGTATTTCATTTTTTTAGCTCCTATTCCATTGACGAAAATACTTTGTGGCTGATGGCTTTTGTAGTTATATCTGTTACTGTTTTCGATTTGTGGGCGCAAATTTATGGAGTTAAAAAATTTGGAGGAACAAAAAAGGCTGTTAATGGTTCTATAATTGGTTTAATTATTGGGATTTTCTTTTTACCACCTTTTGGGATAATTATCGGTCCGTTTTTAGGAGCTTTTATTGGAGCCATGGCATCTCTAAATAAGAAACAAGAAACAATGAAGCAAAATAGTTTAACTCCTGAGAAATCAGTTGAAATTAAAGAACAAGTTATAATAGAAAAACCCGTTAGAAAAAGCAGATTGATAAAAACAAAATTACAAGCTAGAATATTATCTATTGTTATATTCTTTGTATTTATATTTATTCTTGCTGTTATTTTTAGCTCTGGTGGTGAAGAAATCCCATATCTATGGGGAGCTGGATCTCTAATGTTTACTATTTACATATATAGAACGTTTTTAAAGCCTGAAGATGAGGAAGCGAAAGAAAATTCGGATGTAAATAAAGCACTGAAAATTGCACTGGGAGCATTGGCTGGTTTTATGGTTGGTACAATGTTGAAACTATCCGTTAGTTTATATATTATATATATTATTTTCCAAACAATTCCTTCTTTATGGTAAAGTACAAAGTGTCAGCTGTTTCTTACTTAAATACTATTCCGTTTATCTATGGAATTAATCAATCAAATTTAAAAGATAAAATAGATTTGAGTTTGGATTACCCTTCTGTTTGTGCACAAAAACTAATTGAAAACAAAGTAGACATTGCATTGGTTCCAATTGTAGTTTTAAAGGAGAACCCACAGTTTAATATTATTTCGGAATATTGCATTGGAGCTAAGGGAAAAGTAGATACAGTTTGCTTGTATTCTGATGTTCCTTTAATGGAAATACAGGAAATATATTTGGATTACCAATCCCGAACTTCTGTAGATCTTTTGCAACTATTATGCAGAGAGCATTGGAATATTTCTCCTAAGTTTAGAACTTCTTCTGTAGGATTTGAAAAAAAAATTGAAAAAAAAACTGCTGCATTAATAATAGGAGATAGGGCCTTTTCTGCAAAAGGAAAATATAGTTTTGAGTATGACCTTTCTGAATGTTGGAAAGAAATGACGGGACTTCCTTTTGTGTTTGCTTGTTGGATTTCAAACAAAAAAATTGAAGAAGATTTTATTTCAGAGTTTAATGAATCTTTAAAAATGGGAATCAAAAATTTGGAGGAAGCTATTAAAAAAGAATCTGAAAATTACCATCATTGCAAAAACCCAAAAGAGTATTTAAATCATAAAATTTCCTACACTTTAGATGAAGATAAAAGAAAAGGAATGGAATTATTTTTAAGTAAGATTAGAGGCTTTACTTTGCGTTAGATTTTTTTAATCTCTTTTCTGCTTTCTTCTCTTTTGCAGTTTTAGTTGCCACTTTTTTTACGTTTTTCTTTGAGTCTTTTCCTTTTCCCATAATATTATGTGTTTATTGTTTTGTGATTTGTAAGAATACATTTTTTTTTTGATATTATAAGGATTTCACTCTTTTATTGCCTTTTGAGACAATTTATCAATCAAGTTTTCTAAATTTTTTAGCGTTTTTGGAGCTCCAATATAATCTATAATTCTTTTCTCTTTAATTTGTATAAAGGTAGTAGGTAAATCACTAATGGGTTCACTATACTCATTTTTCATATTCGAAAAACCAATCTCTTTAGCTGTCGATAAAATTAAGTTTAATTCAGTTTCAGATAAATTGAATATTGTAAGGCCAATATGCTCTACAAAGCGAGTTCCGGTATAGATACCACTACCATCACTATAAATTTCAATTTTATAAATTGGGCATGTACCATAACAAGCTCCTCTTTGTAAAGAAATGATTAAATCTTTTGATTCAGATAATGTAGAAATATTTACATTCTTTTTAAATGTTCCGCATGAGGAAAGAGAAAATAACAATACTATAAATAGTAGTTGCTTCATTATTTCTTCTTTCTGTTTTTAAGTTGTTGTTCTTGCTTTCTTTGCATTTCCTCTAACTTCTTTTGGAACTTAGATTTTTTCTTAGCTGGTTTCTTTTTATTTTCCTCTATTTGAGCAAGTAAAGCATTGTCATCTACAAATCTTCTCATAAAATACATTTGACTAAATGTAAATACATTGGCAAGGAAGTAGTAATATGAAAGTGCTGCCGCATAATTATTGAAAAATCCTAAGAACATAATTGGCATCAAATACATCATCCACTTCATCCCTGGCATTTGAGTACTTGTCATCTGACTATTCATATGCGTATAAATAAGTGTGGAAACAGTCATCAATAAAGTAAACAAACTAATATGATCTCCATACATTGGTATGTTAAATCCTAAATCATAAATAGAGTCATAAGAAGATAGATCATCTGCCCAAAGGAAACTTTTTTGTCTTAATTCGATAGAGGCAGGGAAAAATCTAAACATTGCAATAAGTATAGGAAACTGAACCAACATTGGCAAACATCCTCCCATTGGATTTACTCCAGCTTTACGGTAAAGACTCATTGTTTCCTTCTGTGCTTTCATTGGATCTTTCTCTTTGTGTTTCTCAGTTATCTTGTCAATTTCAGGTTTTAAAACCTTCATCTTTGCTTGTGATAAATACGATTTATATGTTAATGGAGAAAGAGTAAGTTTTATAATAAGAGTAAGTATTAGGATGATTAATCCATAGTTTTTTATTCCAGCAGAGTTTCTTAAAAAGTCAAAAATATTGATGACAATTACTCTGTTTACCCATCCAAAAATACCCCATCCTAAAGGGATTATTTCTTCATAAGATTTATTGTATTCTTTTAGTTTTTTGTAATCATTTGGACCAAAATAGATTTCATAATTAAATTCATTTTCTTTGTCATCTAATCTGGTTTCCAAGCTAAGGGTTTTAATGTATTTGTCTTCATTTTTCGAAACCTGAAAAGATGATCCACTTTTAAAATTATTAGAAGAAGAAATAATTGTGCTGAAGAATTGTTGTTTAAATGCAATCCAAGAAAGGTCCACATCTATTTTTTCTTTTTCATCATTATCCCAAACATAATCTACATCTTTGGAATAACTTTCTTGAAAATAAAATCCTGTGTACTGTTCCTGATTTGTTTTAGATTTTTCAGTTTGTGGAGCGGCAATTTTCCATTCCATCCAAATTTCATTGTCTCTTGTTGCTATATTGTCGAAACCTTCAGTTTTTATACTGAAGTCTACTAAATATTGATCCTCTTTTAAGGAGTAGTTGTATTCAATAAATGTGTTCTCATTTATTGTATGTCGTAAAGTAATAGTATTTTCACTCTTACTTTGTATTGAGAAGTCTTCATTTTCAGTATTAACTCCTCCTCCATAAATATTAAACTTTGAGTCTTCAGAATCAAAAAGTTCTAATGGTCTCCCATCAAAAGTTTTGTATTTTTTTAACTCCACAGATTTAATCTCTCCACCTTTACTACTTAAAACTAATTTGATAGAATCATTTTCTAAAATAAATTCTTGTTCGTCAGTTTTCTCAGTAATAATAGGATTACTTATTTGTTCAGGAGAAGTATTGTTGTTTGCCTCTTCAGTGTTTTTTCCTATATTTTCATCAGAGTTTTTAATTTCAGTTTCTGTCTCTTGCACTGCTTCTTGCGGAGCTGTCTCGAAAAAGAAAGTATTAAAAATAATTAAAATAGCTCCCATTAATAGCAATCCTATTAAAGAACTTTTATCATTTTTTTTTATCATCATTCTTATTTTTTATTTGAAAGGCATGCCTCTATAAAACCTTTAAACAAAGGATGAGGATTTGCAACTGTACTCTTGTATTCCGGGTGGAATTGAACTCCAACAAACCAAGGATGAGACGGAATTTCTATTATTTCTACCAGATTATTTTCAATATTTTTTCCTACGGCAATCATTCCATTTTTTTCAAAATCAGACAAGTATTTATTATTAAATTCAAACCTATGCCTATGTCTTTCATTTATCTCTTTTTTATTGTAGGATTTATATGAGTTACTATTTTCTTCCAAATTACATTTGTATGAACCAAGTCTCATTGTACCACCTTTTTGTGTAACATCTTTTTGCCCTTCCATTAAATCAATAACAGGATTTTCACAATTTTCTTCTATTTCAGAAGAATTTACATCTTTTAATTTTAATACATTTCTTGCAAATTCAATAACTGCAGTTTGCATTCCTAAACAAATTCCAAAAAATGGAATATTATTTTCTCTTAAAAATTTAATAGTGTCAATTTTTCCTTCAATTCCTCTGTCGCCAAAGCCAGGAGCAACAATAACTCCTTTTAAATTTGAAAGTTTTTCTGAGATATTTGTCTTATTTATTTCTTCTGCATGAATCCATTTTACATTTACTTTACATTCTAAGGAGGCTCCAGCATGAATGACAGATTCAGTTATTGATTTATACGCATCTTTTAGTTCTGTGTATTTTCCAACCAAGCCAATTTGTATATTTTTTTTAGGATTTTTTAATTTATTTAAAAAAGATTTCCATTCTTTCAATTCTACATCTGTATTGTCGTTTAGTCCTAATTTTCTTAAAACTACTTTGTCCAAACCTTCTTTTTGCATTAGTAAAGGAACATCATAAATAGTACTTGCGTCAATCGATTCTATTACCGATTCTTTATCCACATTACAGAATAATGCAATTTTTCTTCTTATCTCAGAATTTAAATTATACTCTGTTCTACATACCAAAATATCTGGCTGAATACCAGATTCTAACAACATTTTTACAGAGTGTTGTGTGGGTTTTGTTTTCAATTCACCTGCAGCTTTTAAGTATGGAACAAGGGTTAGATGAATAAATAATGCATCCGATTCCAATTCCCATTTTAATTGACGAACAGCCTCAATATATGGTAAAGATTCAATATCCCCAACCGTACCACCAATCTCTGTTATTACGAAATCGTATTTTCCAGTATTTCCTAAAATTTTAATTCTTCTTTTTATTTCATCCGTAATGTGAGGAATAATTTGAATGGTTTTTCCTAAATAATCTCCATTTCGTTCCTTGTTTATTACTGTCTGATAAATTCTTCCTGTAGTTACATTATTAGCTTGAGAGGTTCTGTTATTTAAAAATCTTTCATAATGTCCCAAATCTAAATCAGTTTCAGCTCCATCATCTGTTACATAACATTCTCCATGTTCGTACGGATTCATAGTTCCTGGATCAATATTGATGTATGGATCCAGTTTTTGTATGGTAACTGAATAACCTTTTGCGGTTAAAAGTTTCCCTAAAGAAGCAGAAATAATTCCCTTTCCTAGAGAAGATGTAACTCCACCGGTTACAAAAATATATTTGGTTGGCGATTTGCTCACGTAAATTTTATTTAATATTTCGTTTGCGAAAATAAGAAAATTCCTTATCCTTACTAACGGAAATTGAAATTAAAGAAAAAAAATATAATTGATGATTAGTTAAAATCGTAAACTGGCTCCAAAACTAGGGAGAATCGGTAATTGATTTACTCTTTCATATTCTATTCTGTTAAAATAGAAAATATTTTCTCTGTTGTAAGCATTTGTTACTGAAGCTGTCATTTCTAAAATAGCAGTTTTGGAGAGTTTCATTATTTTGGTTAAGGAAAAATCTAACCTATGATAATAAGGTAATCTCCCTTGGTTTAAATCAGCATACTCTACTCCTAAAGTTCCATTTGTAGATGTGTAATCGGTATTTATTCCGTCAGAAAAAGTTAGGTTTTCATAAAATCCTTGTGTTTGTGTAAAAGGAAACCCAGATCCTAAATTCCAACGAGCATCAACTTTCCATCCTTTGTTTTTTCCAAATTTGTAACTTGAAACAAAATTCATGTTGTGCCTTCTGTCAAAGTGAGGGAAATATTCTTTTCCTCCTTCATATCTTTTTATCATTCCTAAAGAGTAAACTGCCCATACATATAATTTTTTCCCTTTGTATTTCAATAAGATATCTACTCCTTTTGCGAGTCCAGTTTCTACAATAAAATCGTTATCATAATTGCTTGTCATTTCTCTGTTTATATTTGTAAGTTGGGTAAAATCTTTTACATATCCTTCTACTTGAAAATCGATTTTTAAATTGATATCATATTCCAATCCTACAATTAAATGTCGTGCTTTCTGAATTTGATTTTTATAATGATTTCCATTTTCATCAGTTGGTAAATCCTCAGGACTTGTAATAAATCCATAAAATAAATTTACCACATCTCTGTCCGAAACAGTGCTAAGTATATTTTGAGAGTAATATCCGGAAGCTACTTTAAATCGTAATACATCAGTGGCAATGTATTTTATTCCTAACCTTGGTTCTGGTGAAGTTCCTAAAGTATATTTCTGAATTCTGAATCCCGGTTCAAAAATAAATCGATTGGCTTTGTACTGATAGTTTATATAAGCAGAAAATTCGGAAGTATTCTGATCTTCTTCTATTTTAGCATTTACTGAATTAAATATTGAGAACTTTGTTTTAAAAGCATAAACATCAAATCCGTATTTTATTTTTCCTTGTGGCTGAAAGTATGTGAAATCAAATCCCATACTTCCTCCAGAAATTGAACTTTCTCTGAAATTAGAATTGTCCTCATCTAAGGAAATATAATATCTGGAATAAGCAAAATTTCCTTCAATTACTATAGGAGAGTTTCCTGGAATTAATAAAAATTCGGAACCAATACCTTCAGAACTCCATTGTAAATCTGAAATACCTTGGTAGTTAACATGATCTTGATAATTGAATCCAAATACATTTGCTTTTGATCCGTTGTTAGCATTAAATGTTAATTTTCCGTACAAATCAGTATAAGAGTAAGGCATTCCTTTTTTGTCGAAAAACAGAACAGGATATTTGTAAAATAATTCCGAACTTTTATCTAGATAAGAAGTTTTACCAGAAAAAATAAATGTGATAGCTCCATCTTTTTTTAGTGGTCCTTCCAACATAAGTTTGGATCCAAAAGTAGTTCCTGATATTTTACCTTGTACTCTTTTTTTGTTTCCATCTTTTGTTTTTATATCCATAATAGAAGAAATTCTTCCTCCATATTCTGCAGAAAACCCTCCCGTATATACATCAGTATTTTTAATTAAGTCGGCATCAAAAACAGAAAAAAGACCAATAGAATGAAAAGGACTGTAAATTGTCATTCCATCCATTAAAACTTTATTTTGAACAGGAGATCCTCCTCTAATGTACAACTGTCCTCCTTGGTCTCCAGTAAAAATAACTCCCGGAACAATTTGCATGTATTGAGCTAAATCTGCTTCTCCACCAATTGTAGGAACTAGTTTTAGGTCTGCATTTGTAATTTTTATGGAAGCTGCTTTCACATCAGTTTTTAGCTCTTGTCTTTGAGCTGATATTTCTATTTCATCAATCTTAATGCTAGATTCTGCAAGTTCAAGTTTAATATTTAAAATTTTACCTGCTTTGAGGGTTATTTTTTTTTCTAATTTTTGGTAACCTATAAAAGTTACAGAAATTGTGTATTCTCCAACTGGGATTTGGGAAAGGTTGTACATTCCGTTTATGTCGGTTTGAGATCCGTAAGTGGTTCCATTCAGAGTGACATTACAAAACATTACTGGTTCCCCAGATTCTTTTTCGTAAACAAATCCTCTTATTGTACCTTTTTGAGCGATAACATTTAGGCTAAAACAAATACCTAATAAAATAAAAATTAATTTTCTCATTCTTAAATTTTGTGGGCGGCAAATATAACTAAATATGTATGCGAATTATTGTTGTAAGGAGCAAATAATTAGTGGAGTATCTTAAATGTAAGTTCTCTTAAAAGTTCGTTTTCTGGCACTGAAGGATTTTGAATTCCTTTGCTCTTTAAATCGTATTCTTTCAAATAGCTGAAAATGGTAAATAGATTACTCATGGAATAGTTGCTAGCAGCAAGTTGATATTGTCCTAAAAAATAGGGGTTTACTCCTAGTTGAGAAGCTGCGTTATTTTTACTTTTGTCTTTCAGGCTATGGTAAATCATTACTTTTTGGAAGTAAGAAAACAAAGAAGAAAGAGTTAGTACAAAAGGGTGGTTTTTTGGATTTTCCGAAAAGTGTTTTATTATTTTATTCGATTTTAAGATGTCTTTTTTCCCAATTGCAGTTTGTAATTCAAAAACATTAAAGTCCTTACTTATGCCTATATTTTCCTCTATTATTTTTGCTGTAATTGTTTCACCTTCCTTTATATTCAGAATCAATTTTCCTAATTCGTTACTTATTTTGGAAAGGTCATTTCCCAAATATTCGCTTAGTAAATGAGCGGATTTCTCGTCAATATTAAAGTTCTTTTCTTTCAATTGTCCTTTAATCCATGCAGGAATTTGATTTTCGTACAATTTTTTACTTGCAAATAAAACAGATTTTTTGGATAAATTTTTCCCAAATGACTTTCGTTTGTCTATCTTTTTGTATTTGTAGCAAATCACCAAAATAGTAGAAGGAAGAGGATTGTCAAAATACAATTCCAATTGGTCGATTGACCGAATGTCTTGCGCTTCTTTTACAATTACTACTCTGTGCGCAGATCCAAAAGGAAATTGTTTTGCTTCCGAAATAATAGTAGCTACATCAATATCTTTTCCGTAAAGTGTAGTTTGATTAAATTCTTTTTCTTCTTCAGAAAGTACATTTTTACTGATGTAATCAGAAATTTTATCAATATAAAAAGTTTCCTCTCCCATTAAAAAATAGACCGGTTGAAAAACTTTATTGTCTATTTGTATTATGATATCCTGATATTTCATTTAATTTGAAGTGTGAAAAAATTACCAATTTTAAATCTGCCAATTTACAAACTCAAATTGAAAACGGTGGAAGAAAAAACACATATTTTTGATATAGTTAGAAAAAAATATTTACTACTAACTCCTGAAGAATGGGTAAGGCAAAATTTTATTCATTACTTAAATAAAGAAAAGAAGTACCCATTTGGATTGATGGGGGTGGAACAAATGGTAAAGTACAATTCTTTAAAAACTAGAGCGGATATTGTGTTATATAATACAGAGGGGAACGCAAGTATTATTGTAGAATGTAAGGCTCCTGAAGTGAAAATTACACAAGATACTTTTTATCAAATTGCAAAATATAATTCAAAATTAAAAGTGCAATATCTTATTGTAACAAATGGAATGAAACATTATTGTTGCAAAATGGATTACGAAACTAATGAGATTACTTTTTTAGAGGACGTTCCTGCTTATTAGAATTTCTATTTTGCATAGCTACACCAAATACTAAACCAAGACATATTCCTAGTCCTATATTATCGAAAGCCGCACCAAATGCTACTCCAAAACACAAACCTATTCCAATATAATCGGATTCTTTTTCAGATTTTTTTTCTTCTATCATTTAAATGAAAATATATAAATAAAACACCTAATAGTGTAATAAATGAAGTAAAAGCAAAGGTAGTCCACCAAAAATTTGGTCCGCTAAAGTTAAATAACCAAGTAATAAACAAACCAAATATTGTTAAGATTATGCCTCCCAATAATTCTTTCTTCCACACCAAATAATTCAGTCCAAATAGTAGAAGCCAAGGTAAAGCATTGGGTGAGTTTTTTACAATCCCCATAAATCCTCCACCATATCCTTCAGATCCAGATAGTAATGCAAAAATAAAAACTATTATTGTTATTAATAAAAGAAGTATTTGAGCAATGATTCTCATTTTTCATTTTTATCATTTCTCTTTTCCATTATAGACCAGAAAACAATTCCTATTCCTGCACCAAAACTTATTCCTAAGGGTATTCCAAGTCCAGTATTATCAAAAACGGCATCCAATGATACTCCAAAAATGATTCCGATACCAGTTCCCATTGATAGAAACAAGATAAACAATCTATTTGTTTTATTCTTCATCCAAAATTTCTTAACACCAATAAGGGTAGTATCCACAGTATATTAGTCCTGCACCCAAGAACATAGCAAATATTAACAAAATATTCAGACTATTTTCTGTCTTTTCTTTCATCTTATTTGCTACAAATGAAGGAAATGCAATTCTCACAACACCTTTTAAAGTTGTCATCCATCCAATAAAAGTTATAAACCCTAAAACATCTGCCGTCCAAATATTATGTAGAATAATTACGGGGAGTCCAATCAACAATGAAATAATACCTGTCAAAACTATGTTTGTTTCATCTTGAGAGGATTTAATCATCCATTTCCTTCCTTCTTTACTTATAAGAAGAACTCCTGCAAATAAGAACATAAAGTAACCGTAAAATTTGATAAAAAAGATAGAGTATTCTGGTTTATATTCCATAGTGTTAGATTTTATTTGGTAAAGATAATAAAAAAATATCAGTTATAATCCTTCCCATTTTTGGACGGATTTTTTTATTTAAAATTCGGATTATTGGATGGATAGTATTTCTTACTTTCGCGAACTTAAAAATTATAGATTAAATGAAGTCAAGATTTAAATTTATTGAGCGTTCTCAAGGGAGTATAAAGGATGATGTTTTATCAGGAATTACAGTATCTTTAGCCTTAGTTCCGGAAGCAGTTGCTTTTGCATTTGTGGCAGGAATATCTCCTATTATTGGTTTGTATGGTGCTTTTATGATGGGATTAGTTACAGCTATTTTTGGTGGAAGGCCAGGAATGATTTCTGGAGCTACAGGAGCTCTTGCTGTAGTAATGGTACATTTAATAAAAGAAGGGAATGCTATGGGTCCTGAAGGAGCAATGATGGGACTACAGTTTCTGTTTGCTACATTAATATTATCAGGATTATTTCAGGTATTTGCAGGTTTATTAAAAATGGGGAAATTTGTAAGAATGATTCCTCATCCGGTAATGATGGGGTTTGTAAATGGTTTAGCAATAGTAATTTTTACTTCTCAATTAGGAATGTTTAAAGTGGGAGGAGAGTGGTTGGAAGGAACGCTAATGTATAATATGTTAGGGTTGGTTTTCCTTACTATGGGGATTATGTATTTTTTACCAAAATTGACTAAAAAAATTCCTTCTGCACTTACTGCAATTGTAGTAGTTTCTGTAATAGTTATATTTGGTAATGTAGAAACTTCTACTGTACTTTCGTTTATTCAGGAAAATGGGGGAGAGGGAATTAAAGCAGGACTTCCAACCTTTAATATTCCTTTAATAGATTTGAATTTTGAAACTCTTAAATTTATTGCTCCTTACGCTCTAATATTAGCGGCTATTGGTTTAATAGAATCGTTAATGACTCTTAACTTAATTGATGAACTTACCGAAACACACGGAAACGGGAATAAAGAATGTATCGCTCAAGGTGGAGCAAATATTTTAAACGGATTTTTTGGTGGTATGGGTGGCTGTGCTATGATTGGTCAGTCTATTATAAATATTAAATCTGGTGGTAGAGGAAGACTTTCGGGTATTACAGCTGCATTATCTCTATTAGTGTTTATCTTATTTGCATCAGATTATATTGAGATGGTCCCTATTGCAGCATTGGTAGGAGTTATGTTTATGGTGGTTATTGGTACTTTTGCTTGGAACAGTTTCCGTATTCTTAATAAGGTACCATTATCTGATATTTTTGTAATAATATTAGTTACAGTACTTACTGTAGTTTTCGATTTGGCAGTAGCCGTAATTTCTGGGGTTATTGTTTCGGCATTGGTTTTTGCTTGGGAAAACTCTCTAATGATTAGAGCGAGAAAACATACAGATGAACATGGTATAAAACATTATGAGATTTTTGGGCCATTATTTTTCGGTTCTATTGAACTTTTCAATTCTAAATTTGATGTAAAAAACGACCCTAATGAAGTGGTAGTTGATTTTGCAGAAAGTAGAGTAGTAGATCAATCTGCAATTGAATCTTTAAATAAATTAGCGGATCGATACCAAAAAAACGGAAAGACAATTCACTTGCGACATCTTGCACCTGATTGTGTAAAATTGATTAAAAGGGCAGAAAAAATATGTGATGTGAATGTATTGGAAGATCCTGATTATTTTGTTGCTATTGATAATTATAGACAAGCTTTATCAAAAATGTAAACATAAAAAATCCCTCTTTTCAGTGGGATTTCTTTTTTATAAATAATTTATTAGATTTAAGAGTTCTGTTTTCTTATTAAGTTAAGAGCAGATCCTGCCTTAAACCAATCAATTTGAGATTCATTATAAGTGTGGTTCAATATAATAGTATTAGTTGTTCCGTTAGCATGAACCACTTCTAAAGTCAATTGTTTTCCATCTGAAAATGCATTTAAATCAGTAAAGTTGAAAGTATCATCTTCTTTTATTAAATCATAATCAGCTTCATTAGCAAAGGTAAGTCCTAACATTCCTTGTTTCTTAAGGTTTGTTTCATGGATTCTAGCAAAAGATTTTACGATTACGGCCATTACACCAAGGTGCCTTGGTTCCATTGCTGCATGTTCTCTTGATGATCCTTCACCATAATTATGATCACCCACTACAATAGAAGTAATTCCTGCTGCTCTGTAGGTTCTTGCAATATTTGGTACTTCATCAATACTTCCATCTATCTGGCTTACTACAGCATTTGTTTTTCCTCCAAATGCATTGATAGCGCCAATCAAACAGTTGTTAGAAATATTGTCTAAATGTCCTCTGTATCTCAACCATGGTCCTGCCATTGATATATGGTCAGTAGTACATTTTCCTTCTGCTTTTATCAATAGTTTCGCTCCTATTATATTCTCTCCATCCCAAGGGGTAAAAGGAGTTAATAATTGTAATCTGTTGGACTCAGAACTAACCACTACTTCAATTCCACTTCCGTCTTCAGCTGGTGATTGGTATCCATTATCTTCTACGGCAAATCCGTTTTTTGGTAATTCTATTCCCGTAGGTTCTGATAGTTTTACTTGTTCTCCGTTTTCATTAGTAAGTGTGTCAGTAATTGGGTTAAAATCTAATCTCCCAGAAATTGCAATTGCTGCTACCATTTCAGGTGAACCTACAAATGCATGTGTATTTGGGTTTCCATCCGCACGCTTGGCAAAGTTTCTGTTAAAAGAATGAACAATCGTATTTTTTTCTTGTTTACTAGCCCCCTCTCTGTCCCATTGTCCGATACAAGGCCCACAGGCATTGGTAAATATTTTAGTGGATTCAAACTTCATAAACGAATCCATCAATCCATCTCTTTCAGCTGTAAATCGTACTTGCTCCGAACCAGGATTTATTCCTAAAGTTGCTTTGGGTTTTAGTCCTTTACTTACCGCATCTTCTACAATAGAAGCAGCTCTTGTTAAATCCTCATAAGAAGAATTGGTGCAAGAACCAATAAGTGCCCATTCAACATCTAAAGGCCAGTCATTTTTCACTGCCTTTTCTTTCATTTCTGAAACTGGAGTTGCTAAGTCTGGCGTAAAAGGTCCGTTTAAATGTGGTGTTAATTTTGATAAGTTAATTTCAATTACTTCATCAAAATAAAGTTCAGGGTTTTCGTAAACTTCCGTATCTCCTGTTAAGTGTTCTTTTATATCGTTTGCAGCATCAGCAACATCATCTCTATCTGTTGCTCTTAAATATCTTTCAATACTTTCATCATATCCGAAAGTTGAGGTAGTTGCTCCTACTTCAGCTCCCATATTACAAATGGTTCCTTTTCCTGTTGCTGAAAGTGATGTAGCTCCTTCACCAAAATATTCTACAATAGCACCAGTTCCTCCTTTTACAGTAAGTATTCCTGCCACTTTTAATATCACATCTTTAGATGAAGCCCAACCGCTTAATGTTCCGGTTAATTTAATTCCAATTAATTTTGGGAATTTTAATTCCCAAGCCATTCCTGCCATTACATCTACTGCATCAGCTCCACCAACACCAATTGCTACCATTCCAAGTCCACCAGCATTTACTGTATGAGAATCGGTTCCAATCATCATTCCTCCTGGGAAAGCGTAATTCTCCAATACTACTTGATGGATAATTCCTGCTCCTGGTTTCCAAAATCCAATTCCGTATTTATTACATACTGAACTTAAAAAATTGAACACCTCATTGTTGGTATTTAAACTTTCCTGCAAATCTTTATCGGCTCCTAATTTTGCCAAAATTAAATGATCGGCATGTGTTGTAGAGGGTACCTCTACTTTATCTTTTCCTGCTTGCATAAATTGCAATAATGCCATTTGTGCAGTTGCATCTTGCATAGCCACTCTGTCTGGTGCGAAATCAACATAGTCTTCACCTCTTGTAAATACAGTGTCTGCATTTCCGTTCAAAAGGTGTGTGTAAAGTATTTTTTCAGAAAGGGTTAATGGTTTCCCTGTTACTTTTCTTGCAGCTTCAACTGCTGTAGGGTACTTTTGGTACACCTTTTTTATCATGTCAATATCGAAAGCCATAAATTTTTTATTAGCTTGCAAAGCTAAGAAAATTCAAGAGATTTTTTAGTGTGAAAAAAGGAAAATTTAGGCAATAAAAAAGCCCGAATAAATCGGGCTTTTAAAATTTGTAATTTAATTTATTCAGCAATTACTTCAAAAGGAATTGTAACAGAAACCATTCTGTGTAATCTGATATCTGCTTCATATTTTCCAGTTTCCTTAGCTGCGGGAATCTTAACAAAACTCTTGTCAATTTCTTGTCCTTCTTTTTCAAGAGCTGAAATAAATTGAGCAGTTGTAACGGCTCCAAATAATTTTGTTCCGCCAGCAACTTTTGCTCTAATTTTAATTGTTAAAGATTTTAAACTTTCAGCAACTGCATTTGCGTCAGCAATTACCTTTTCTTCTTTTTTAGCTTGTTGTCTTAGTTTTTCTTCTAAAACTTTTACAGCAGATGATGTTGCCATAACTGCTTTACCTTGAGGAATTAAAAAGTTTCTGCCGTAACCATTTTTTACTGTTACAACTTCATCCTTAAATCCTAATTTTTCTACATTTTCTAATAATATAATGTCCATTTTTTATAGTATTTAAGGGTTATTATTTTAAGTTGTCTCCTACATAAGGTAACAAAGCGATTTGTCTGCATCTTTTAATTGCTACAGAAAGTTTTCTTTGGTACTTTAATGATGTTCCGGTAATTCTTCTTGGTAAAATTTTACCTTGATCGTTTAAGAATCTCATCAAAAAATAGGGGTCTTTGTAATCAATATATTTGAATCCCATTTTTTTGAAACGGCAATATTTTTCTTTTCTTCTTTTGTCAATATCTACAGGGGAAAGATATCTTATTTCTGTTTGATTTCTTTTCTTTTCCATTATTCAGCAGATTTTTTAGGTTCGTTTAATCTAGTTCTTCTTCTTACCGCATATTCAGTAGCAAATTTATCTAACTTTACAGTTAGCCATCTTAAAACGGTTTCATCTCTCTTAAATTCTACATCCATTTCAGATAAAATTACTCCATTTGCTTTGTACTCAATCAGGCAATAAAAACCTGATTTCTTTTTTGCGATAGGGTATCTTAATTTTTTAAGACCCCAGTTTTCTTCCGATACAATTTCAGCTTTATTTTTTTTCAAATAAGCTGTGTATCTTTTTACTGTTTCCTTTACCTGATCTTCAGATAAAACGGGATTCATAATGAAAACAGTTTCGTAATGATTCATTCGTCTTTTTTTTTGTTAATATTAATTTTTCAAAATCGGTTTGCAAATGTAGAAAAACTAATTAAATTGACTATTGAAATTTTAATAATATTTTTTTATAAAAATTACCCTTTAATGTCATCAATAATATTAGATTTGTAATCTGTTTTTTAATTCAAAATAATGAGTGATTTTATCGTTTCTGCTAGAAAATACAGACCATTTGCATTTACTGATGTAGTTGGGCAAAATGCTATTACATCTACTTTATCCAATGCTATTCGGGATAATCATTTGGCACAATCTTTTCTTTTTTGTGGTCCAAGAGGTGTGGGAAAAACAACTTGCGCTCGTATTTTAGCAAAGACAATTAATTGTGAAAATATAACAGAAAACATAAATGCTTGTAATGAATGTGATTCTTGTAAATCATTTAACGAATCTCATTCTTTTAACATACATGAGTTAGATGCAGCTTCTAATAATTCGGTAGATGACATCAGAAATTTAGTGGAACAAGTAAGGTTTGCTCCCCAAGTTGGAAAATACAATATTTACATTATTGATGAGGTTCATATGCTGTCATCTTCTGCATTTAACGCCTTTCTGAAAACATTGGAGGAACCACCTGCACATGCAATATTTATTTTGGCAACTACCGAAAAACACAAGATAATTCCAACAATTTTATCTCGTTGCCAAATTTTTGATTTCAGAAGTATATCTATTCAAAATATTATAGACCATCTTAAATATGTTTCAAAATCTGAAAAAATTATATCTGAAGATGATGCTTTACATATTATTGCTCAAAAATCAGGAGGCTCATTAAGAGATTCTCTTTCTATGTTTGATAGATTGGTAAATGCTTCCGATTTAACACTTACTTACAAAAGTGTAATTGAAAATCTGAATATATTGGATCATGATTATTATTTGAAAATGACAGATGCGATTATTAAACATGATGTTTCGGAAGTATTGTTAATTCTGAATGAGATTCTGAATAATGGTTTTGATGGACATCAATTTGTAAATGGTTTGGCAACACACATAAGAGATTTATTGGTTTGTAAAAATCCAGAAACTGTTGTTTTGTTGGAGAAAGGAGAGGAATTGCAAAAAAAATATTTATCTCAGTCCGCAAATTGTGATTTGAAGTTTTTAATAAAATCATTAAAAATGACAAATGAATGTGATGTTCAGTATAGAGTTTCAAAAAACCAACGTTTATTGGTGGAGTTGTGTTTACTGATGATGGCGTCTATTGGTCAGTTTTCTGCTGAAAAAAAAAAGAATAAAAATTCAATAATAGCTCCCAATAAAGCTCCTATTGAAAAAATTGCAGAGAAACAGAATAAAGAGGAAGTAAAAAAGGAGGAAATAATAACAGAAGTAAAGGAAAATGAAACTCTTAAAACAGAGGTTAAAGTTGAAGTTCAGGAAAAACCCCCTACTGTTTTTAAACAAAGAATCAAGTCATCAACTATTTCTATTTCAGGAATATTGGATGATGAAAAAGAAGATGATGAAAAACAGAGGTCTCCAATAATAGAGGAGGATTTTTCGGAAACTGAAATGATGAAGGTTTGGAATGATTTTGCAAACATAAAGAAAGAGGATGGAAGGACAAATTTATTTATTACGCTAACAGCTTTGCCTCCTAATTTAAAAGATAAAAATAAAATTGAAATAAAAATATCAAATGATGCACAACAAAAATTATTAAATGAAAATAGAGTAGAGTTGATGGAATATTTAAGGAAAAAATTAAAAAATGATACAATTGAAGTTGTAACATTTATTACTGAAGAAATCAAAACCGATATACCTTACACTTCAACTGATAAGTTTAATAAAATGATAGAAAAAAATACGTCCTTAAAAGTATTAAGAGACGAATTAGGACTAGATCCGGATTATTAATAAAAAATAATATTATGAAATTAAAACAAATTTTAACAATTGTATTAATAGTAGCTTCAGTTATTTACTTTACAATTAACTCAATAAAAAACGAAATGAATAAAATAGAAAATAATTATGAAACCGCTGAAAACGATCCGTTAAATACAAGGATTTATACTTTGGAAAATGGGTTGACGGTTTATTTGTCGGAGTATAAAGATGCTCCAAGAATTAAAACAAATATTGCGGTAAGAGCGGGAAGTAAAAATGATCCTTCAGATGCGACAGGGCTTGCACATTATTTGGAGCACATGCTTTTTAAAGGAACAGATGTTTATGGAAGTTTGGATTATGAAAAAGAAAAACCATTGTTGGATAAAATTGAAGCTTTGTATGAAGAGTATCGTTCTTTTGAAATGACAGATACTTTAAACAGAGAGAGGATTTGGTCACAAATTGATTCTGTTTCTGGAGAAGCAGCGAAATTTGCAATAGCAAATGAGTACGACAAAATGGTAAGTGGAATTGGAGCAAAGGGAACAAATGCTTATACATCAAATGAAAAAACAGTGTATGTAAACGACATTCCTTCCAATCAAATAGAAAAATGGTTACAATTGGAAGCTGAAAGATTTAGAAACCCTATTTTCAGATTATTCCATACAGAATTAGAGGCTGTATATGAAGAGAAAAATAGAGGTTTAGATAGTGATGGAAGAAAAATGTTTGAGGCATTAATGTCCGGATTATTTCAGAAGCACCAATACGGAACTCAAACTACAATTGGAACAATTGAACATTTAAAAAACCCTTCACTTACAGAAATAAGAAAGTATTTTAACAAATATTATGTACCAAATAATATGGCACTTTGTCTTTCAGGGGATTTTGATTCGGATGAAGTAATCAAGTTAATAGAAAAATATTGGGGAGATTTTGAAAGAAAAGATAATCCTGATTTTGAGGTGTTAACAGAAGATGAAATTTTGGAGCCAAGAGTTTCAGAAGTTTGGGGCCCAGAAGCGGAAAGATTATATTTAGGTTTCCGTTTACCAGGAGCAAATACAGAGGAATCTTTAATGTTAACTATGATGGATATGGTGTTGAGTAATAATACGGCAGGGCTGATTGATTTGAATTTAAATCAGAAACAAAAATTAATGGGTGGAGGAAGTTTTCCTTATGTATTAAAGGATTATTCTGTTCATGGTTTTTATGGAGCTCCAATAGAAGGACAATTGTTAGAAGAGGTAAAGGACTTATTGCTTGCAGAAATTGAAAATGTAAAAAATGGAAATTTCCCAGATTGGCTGATTGAAGCAATTATTTCGGATTTGAAATTAGAACAAATTAAAAAATATGAAAGCAATGCTGGAAGAGCTGATGAGTTTGTAGATGCTTTTATTTTGGATATATCGTGGAAAGACCATCAATCAGAATTGGAAAGAATTTCGTCTATTACAAAACAAGATGTAATGGATTTTGCTAAAACGAACTATTCTGATAATTACACAGCGGTTTACAAAAGAACGGGAGAAGATAAATCGGTACTTAAAGTTACAAAGCCAGCTATTACTCCAGTATCGGTAAACAGAAAAGATCAATCTGAGTTTTTGGTAAAATTGTTAGATAAAAAAGTTTCAAATATTGATCCAGTTTTCTTGGATTTTGAAAATGATATTAAAACTACATTTGTAAATGAAGTAGAGATATTTTACAAAGAAAATACTGAAAACGAAAGATTTAAATTAAACTATATTTTGGACATGGGAAAAAGCCACAACAACAAAATTGGTTTGGCTGTTAGTTATCTGAAATATTTAGGGACTGAAAATATGTCTCCAAATCAGAAACAAGAAGAATTCTATAAGTTAGGATGTGATCTTTCCGTTAATTCTTCTTCCGAAAAGGTTCAAGTTACTTTAAGTGGATTGTCAGTTAATTTTGAAGAGTCAGTTAAATTGTTTGAAGATATTTTAGCAAATGCAGTTGCAGATGAAGAAGCTCTGGAAAGTTTGAAACAAAGTATAATAAAACAAAGAAATGACAATAAAAAGAACAAGCAAGTTATCTTGTTTTCCGCTATGAGAAGCTTTGCGAAATATGGAGCTACTTCTGCATTTACTAATTTACTTTCTCAAGAAGAATTAAATAATGTTTCTTCTGATGAATTGTTGGATGTCATTCATAATTTAACAAGTTACAAACATAGAGTGTTGTATTATGGTCCGTATACTTTAGAGGAAGTATCTACTTCAATTTCAGAGTTACACAGAAATACAGAAAACTTAAAAGACATCCCTGAAGGATTGAATTTTGAGGAGTTAGAAACGAATAATACAACTGTATATATTGTGGATTACGACATGAAACAGGCAGAGGTAATGTTTCTTTCAAAAGGTAATGATTTAAATATTTCTGAAATTCCATTAATCAAATTTCATAATGAATATTTTGGTGGAGGAATGAGTTCAATTGTTTTCCAAGAAATGAGAGAATCCAAAGCTTTGGCTTATTCGGTTTACAGTACTTATACTATTCCTTCAAAGTTGGATGATGCTCATTATTTAATGAGTTATGTAGGAACTCAATCCGATAAATTGATTGATGCTATGGACGGAATGTTGGAACTTTTATCAATTATGCCAGTTGCGGAAACAAATATGGAAAACGCTAGAGAGGGAATCGTTCAGAAAATAAGAACAGAAAGATTGACAAAATCTCAAGTGCTTTCAGAATTTGAAAAAGCAAATAAAATGGGAATTGACTACGATATCCGAAAAGATTTGTATTCTCAAGTTCAGGATTTTACAATGAACGATTTGCAAAACTTTCACCAATCTCATATAAATACTGAAAATAAAGTAATTATGATTTTGGGAAGTAAGGATGAGTTGGATTTAGAATCCATTAAAAAATATGGTGAAATAAAATTCCTTTCCTTAGAGGAGGTATTTGGTTACTAATTAATAGTATTACAAACCCAAAAATAAGATTAAGATTTTTGTATGATCAATAAAAAATCAAAAATAATTTACACTAAGACAGATGAAGCTCCAATGCTGGCTACTCATTCTTTGTTGCCAATTGTAAATGCTTTTGCCTCAAAAGCAGGTATTGAAATTGAAACAAAAGATATTTCATTAGCAGCGAGAGTTCTATCAGTTTTCCCAGAGTATTTAAAGGAAGATCAAAGAGTAACTGATGCTTTAGCTGAGCTTGGTAAATTAGTTAAAAAACCAGAGGCAAACATTATAAAATTACCAAATATAAGTGCTTCTGTTCCTCAGTTAATTGCTGTCATTGAAGAGTTAAGGTCAAATGGATTTAATGTCCCTTCTTATCCGGAGAACCTTAAAAATGATAAAGAAAAGGAAATTCAGAAAAGGTATAATAAGGTAAAAGGTTCAGCAGTAAATCCTGTCCTTAGGGAAGGGAATTCGGATAGAAGAGCTCCAAAAGCGGTGAAGAACTATGTAAAAGTAAATCCTCATTCTATGGGAGAGTGGAAGTCAGACTCTAAAACGCATGTGGCAACTATGGAAAGTGGTGACTTCTTTCATAATGAAAAATCAGTATGTGTTGATAGCGCAACTTATGTGAAGATTGAACTTTTTGCTAATGATGGAACAATTACCACTTTAAAAGAAAATACTCCTCTTTTAGATAAGGAAATTATTGATACTACTATAATGAGTAAAAGTGCTTTACTTACTTTTTTGGAAAAGGAAATTAAGGATGCAAAAGATAGTGGAATACTCCTTTCTTTACACATGAAAGCAACAATGATGAAAGTTTCTGACCCTATCATTTTTGCACATGCCGTAAATGTTTTCTTTAAAGATTTAATTGCAAAACATGAAACTACTTGTAACGAGTTAGGAGTAGATTTTAAACATGGTTTTGGTGATTTAATTTCTAAATTACAAAATCTATCATCAGAAAAAAGAATAGAAATAGAAAAGGATATTGTTTTATCGTTTGAAAATAATGCTAATTTAGCAATGGTTGATTCTGAAAAAGGAATTACTAATCTTCATGTTCCTTCTGATGTTATTATTGATGCTTCTATGCCTGCAATGATTAGAAATTCTGGTCAGATGTGGAACAGAGACAATAAAATAGAAGATAATAAAGCGATTATTCCTGATAGTTCATATGCGAGTATATATAGTGCAACTATTGATTTCTGTAAAAAGAATGGTGCTTTTGACCCAACTACTATGGGGACAGTTCCTAATGTAGGTTTGATGGCTCAGAAAGCAGAAGAATATGGTTCTCATGATAAAACTTTTGAAATTACTACTTCAGGTGTGGTTAAAGTTACGGATGCTGATGGTAATATATTATTAGAACACACGGTTGAAGAAGGGGATATTTGGAGAATGTGCCAGACAAAAGATGAGCCAATTAAGGACTGGGTGAAATTAGCGATAAATAGAGCGAAAGCAACTAATTGGCCTACTGTTTTCTGGTTAGATGAAAATAGATCACACGATTTTGAGGTGATAAATAAGGTAAATGAATATTTGAAAAATTATGATGTAAAAGATTTAGATATTCAGATTTTAGCTCCCTATGAGGCAACTATATTTACTTTAGATAGGGTAAAGAAAGGAGAGAATACAATTTCTGTTACAGGAAATGTATTGAGAGATTATTTAACAGATTTATTTCCAATTTTAGAATTAGGTACTTCTGCTAAAATGCTTTCAATTGTTCCTCTTATGAATGGGGGTGGTTTGTTTGAAACTGGAGCTGGAGGTTCTGCTCCAAAACATGTACAACAATTTGTTTCTGAAGGACATTTAAGATGGGATTCTCTAGGTGAATTCATGGCAATTGTTGTTTCATTAGAACATCTTGCTGAGGTGAATGATAATCCTAAAGCGAAAATTTTAGCTAACACTTTAGATAGTGCGATTGAGGATTTGTTGAAAAATGGGAAATCGCCAATGAGGAAGGTAGGGCAATTGGACAATAGAGGTTCTCACTTTTACTTAGCAATGTATTGGGCGAATGAGTTGGCAACCCAAACTACTGATGCAGAATTAAAATCTACTTTTACATCTGTTGCTGCTGAAATGAAAAAAAATGAGGAGGTAATTATTACTGAATTAAATAATGCTCAAGGTGAAAAGGAGAATTTAAAAGGATACTATTTTCCAGATACAGAAACTACATTTGCAGCAATGAGACCAAGTGCAGTTTTCAATACTATAATAGATAATATATAGTCAATAGTTTTTAGTTAAATTCGACCATTTACTTTATAGGTGTCGAAAAATTTTCCAATATAGGTATTCCCTCTTTTATTCTCCTTTAAAATGTTTGTTCAAAAAACTTTCCATGTATTTGTCCGAGCAACGTCTTTTTATTTTCCCTCTGTAGGTCATGGAAATTGTGCCGGTTTGTTCAGAAACCAACACAGAAATAGCATCCGAATTTTCTGATATTCCAACGGCAGCTCTATGTCTCATTCCCAATTCTCCCGGAAAATCATCATCATTGGTAATGGGTAAAATACATCTGGCAGCAATAATTTTATTGTTTTTTATGATTACAGCTCCGTCATGTAGTGGTGAGTTTTTGTAAAAAATACTATCCAAAAGTGGAACAGTGATTTCAGCATTTATCTGAACTCCATTTTCAATGTATTCATCTAATTCATCATCTTTAGCAATTACAATTATAGCTCCTGTTTTACTTTTTGAAAAAATAGCACTACTTTTTAAAATAGCAGTAACATTTAGCCGGTCTTCATTTTCCTTAAACATTACTTTAAAGATTCCTTTAGTTTTAATGACTCTTCCTTTTCCTATCAGAATCAGAAAATTTCTTATTTCTTTTTGGAATACAATTACAAGGATCAATACTCCTATCCCCATAAACTGCCCTATTATTACTGAAAGAAATTTTAATTCTAACCATTTGACTAATATCCAAATTAGATAGATGGAGGCAATCCCCAAAAAGATATTTATTGCAACTGTTCCTTTTATCAATTTATAAAGTTGGAAAAATAAAAACCCCACTAATAAAAGGTCAATTACTAATATGAAAGAAAAATTTTCAAATATTTCCATTAAAATTATTTTTTACAAAATTAACAATTTTTATACATTCCATAGCTTCTTTTACATCATGAGTTCGGATAATGTTTATTCCTTTTTGTAGAGCTATAGTGTGCGCTACTGTTGTTCCGTTAAGTGCATTTTCAGCGTTTGTTTCTAGTAAATTGTATATCATTGATTTTCTACTTGCTCCTATCAAAAGAGGAACTCCAAGTTGTGTAAATTTCTCCAGATGATTTAAGAGTTGGTAATTGTGTTTAATAGTTTTTCCAAATCCAAAACCAGGATCAATAATAATGTCAGTTACTCCCAATTGTTTTAGTTCATTTACTTTTTTCTCTAAATAAGAAAATACTTCTTCTGTTACATTGTTGTATTTCGGATTATTTTGCATCATTTTTGGAGTCCCTTTCATGTGCATAATAATGTAAGGAACTTTTAATTTCGCAATAGTTGCAAACATTTCTTCATCCATTTCCCCTGCAGAAATATCATTGATAATATCTGCTCCTGAGTTGATGCATTTCTCCGCTACTTTTGATCTGTAAGTGTCAATAGATATAATAATTTCCGGAAAATTTTGTTTTAAAAGATGTATAGTTGATACTAATTTTTCAGTTTCTTCTTTTTCAGATATTGGTTCAGAATCTGGTTTTGAGCTCTGAGCTCCAAGGTCAATAATAGAAGCTCCTTCCTCCAACATTTTTTTTGTGTGTGAAAGGATTTTTTCTTCAGAATTATACTGTCCTCCATCATAAAAAGAGTTGTCTGTAATGTTGAGTATTCCCATTACAATTGATGTTAATAAGTCTATTTTTTTCTTTTTTGTGTGTATTTTTCTCATTCGTAAAAAGGTGTATATTTAGCCTTTATAATTTAAATATTTTTATGGAACAAACAATTGCCGAATTCGATTCAATAATAAAGAAATGTGAGGACATTTTTGCTAAAAAAATGAAAGATTATGGATCTGCTTGGAGAATTTTAAGAATCAGTTCATTAACAGATCAGATTTTTATCAAAGCTCAACGCATTAGAAGTATTGAAGATAAAGGATTACAGAAAGTGGACGAGGGAGTTATTCCTGAATTTATTGGTATTGTAAATTATTCTATAATTGGACTGATTCAATTGGAATTGGGTGTTTCTGAACAGGCAGAAGAAATACAATATGATCAAGTAATGAATTTATTTGATAAGTATGCTCTTGAAGCAAAGAAATTGATGTTGGATAAAAATCATGATTATGGAGAAGCTTGGAGAGATATGAGAGGTAGCTCCTTGACAGATTTAATCTTACAAAAATTATTAAGAGTAAAACAAATTGAGGACAATGACCGTTCTACATTGATTTCCGAAGGAATTGATGCGAATTATTTAGATATGTTAAATTATGCAGTATTTGCACTAATAAAACTAAACTAAAACTTAAAAAAATGAAAAAATTAATTAGGTATTTATTAAATATAACTTTGTTCATTATTGCTCTCTTCATAATCTTTTCTATTATAGTTATCACGGAAGGATATATGAGTTATGGTAGTTTTGAACCTTCTGGCCATAAAGTATTTAATATGATTGCACTTATTATTTCTTTGATTTTCTCCTTGATAATTATCAAAAATATTAATAATTCTAAATTATGGGTTAACCTCTTCAAACATAAAACTCTAGATATAGAAAGCAAGTTAAATGATCTTTTTGCTTCTTTTAAAGAAATTCCTAACGAACAAAAAATAGTATTTGCTTTAAGAGTATTAATTTCAGGACTATTTCTATTATCTGCATTTGCAAAATTGTACCCAACTCCAATGTATGGAATTACAAAGGTTTTTGAAGAAGGACAGCTTATTCCTATGGGGTTTTCTGAAAATATAGCTCCTTATTTTTCTAGGTTAATTATTGGAGCAGAACTATTTTTAGCAATAACAATATTATTTAATAATTATCTAAAAAAACTGATACTTCCTCTTTCAATCTTAATGATATCTATGTTTAGTATTCATCTTATTTCTCAATTATTTGGAAACTCTGAAAATTGTGGATGTTTTGGAGATTTAATTCCTATGACTCCTTTAGAAGCTCTTATAAAAAATATTGTGACTTTAATTATTTTAGCTTTTATTTATAAGAGTTCAGAAGATATTATAGGTAAGATGTCAAATTTATTGATTCTATTTTTGTCAATTTCTACTATTATGTTTGCTTGGTTACCAGTTTCTTCACAAAGTAAATCAGCAGGAAGTAGTTTTATTACCTATGTAGAAAATGAGGAGTTTGTAAATCTTGAAGAAGAAAAAATACTTTGCTTTTTTGATGCTGGTTGCGAACACTGTCAACACGCTGCAAGGAGTTTAGATTCTCTTTCTAATCTTTCAGAAAACTTTCCTTTAGTTCATATTATTTTTTCTGATACAGAAGAAGATAAAATACCAGATTTTTTTGAAGTTGCAGGAAAGGAATACAATCATCAAATTATGCCATTTGCAAACTATGATACGGATGAAATAGATAGTTATATGGAGATAACTTTTCCAGACTATGACAATCCTGTAGTTATTTATTATAAAGGAAATAAACAAATTAGATTGTATGATGGTACTGGAAATAATAAATTTAATCCTGAAGATTTAAAAATAATTTTAGAAAATAGATAAATTATCTTGTGAGTAAATACATAATAAAAAAAATATTTTACGGATTACTTGTTTTATGGGGTGTCCTAAGTGTTGTATTTTTTTTATTTAATGTAATGTCGGGAGACCCTGCCAGAATGATGCTTTCACAAAGAGAAGATTCTAAACAATTAGAAATAATAAAACAAAAATATGGTTTTGACAAACCACTTTCCGATCAATATTTTCTATACTTAAATGATGTCTCTCCTATCTCTTTTCATGAGAATAAAGATGCTGATAGTTATACTTTTTTAGGTAGTAAAAAATATAGTTATTATTCTCTTTTATCAATTGGGAGTACTTCACTGGTAATTAAGAAGCCATACCTAAGAGAATCATTTGTTAAAAGAGGAAAAACCGTAAATTCTGTTATTTCTGAAACCTTTCCGATAACAATAGTTTTGGCTGTAAGTGCTATGTTATTTGCTGTTGTTTTAGGAATAATATTTGGGGTAATATCAGCCATTTATAAAAATAGTTTTTGGGACAGGATTATTTTGTTTGTTTCTGTTTTGGGAATGTCCTTACCTTCTTTCTTTTCTTCAATCTTGGTAGCCTGGTTTTTTGCCTTTTTATTGCATGATTACACAGGTCTTTCCATGACGGGAAGCTTGTATGAGGTTGATGATTATGGTAGGGGACAATACTTGAATTTAAAGAATTTAATTCTGCCTGCTTTTACTTTAGGAATCCGTCCACTTTCGGTTATTATTCAGCTTACACGGAATTCTTTATTGGAAGTACTTTCCATGGATTATGTAAGGACCGCAACGGCAAAAGGATTGAGTAAATTTGTTGTGATTTTCAAACATGCAATCAGAAATGCATTAAATCCTGTGGTTACAGTTGTTTCGGGTTGGTTTGCTTCACTTCTAGCTGGAGCGGTATTTGTAGAATATATTTTTGGATGGAACGGAATAGGAAAAGAAATTGTAGATGCATTAAATAATTTAGATATGCCGGTTGTAATGGGTTCCGTTTTACTTATTGCATCCGTTTTTGTAGTTATTAATATTGTGGTGGATATTTTATATGCTATTATTGATCCACGAATAAGATTAAATTAAATAAAATAAAATGAGAAAAAATATAGTTGCAGGAAATTGGAAAATGAACCTGAATAGAAATGAAGGAATTAAATTGGTAGAAGATGTATTGAACCTTTTATCTTCTAATTCTACATCAGAAGTCGTATTTTCTCCTTCATTTGTTCATTTGTATAAAGTGAATAAAATGTGTAAAAGTATTGAGGGAGTGTCATCTTCTGCACAAAATTGTAGTGCGTCCGAAAAGGGAACTTTTACAGGGGAAGTTTCTGCTGAAATGATAAAATCATTGGGAGTAGAGTATGTGATTTTAGGTCATTCCGAAAGAAGAGAAAATTTTATGGAAACTAATAATGAGTTAAAACAAAAAGTAGATATTTCTCTGAAAAATGGACTGAAAGTTATTTTTTGTTGTGGAGAGTCATTGAGTCAAAGAAAGAATGAAGTTCATTTTGATTGTATTAAAAATCAGATTGAAGAAAGCTTATTTCATCTTAATGAAACAGAATTTGAAAATATTATAATTGCTTACGAACCAATTTGGGCAATCGGAACTGGAGTGACAGCATCTACAGATCAAGCTCAGGAAATGCATCAGTTTATTAGGGATCTTATTTCAGAAAAATACAATAATGAAATTTCTGAAAACACTTCTATTTTGTATGGAGGAAGTTGTAAACCATCAAATGCAAAAGAACTTTTTTCTCAAAAAGATATTGATGGTGGATTGATTGGAGGGGCTTCACTAAATGCTCAGGATTTTGCACAAATAATTAATTCTTTTTAAAGATGAACTACATTGAATTATCATTTACACTTTCTGAGAAAAATCCTTTTTCTGATATCATTATTGCAAAATTGAACGAAATAGAATTTGAAAGTTATATAGAATCAGAAAAGGGAGTAGATGCGTATATTCAGAAGGATTTTTATAACAAACAAAAAGTTGAAAGTGTAATTTTGGATTTGAAATCTCTTTTTGCTTTTGATTATTCTGTAAAAGAAATTGAACAAGAGAATTGGAATTCTCAATGGGAAGAGAATTTTCATCCTGTATTAATTAATAAGGATTGTGCAATTAGAGCTCATTTTCATGAACCGATTGATTGTAAATATGAAATTATTATTACACCAAAAATGTCTTTCGGAACAGGGCACCATGAAACTACATTCATGATGATGAACGAGATGTTTGAGATAGAATTTGAAAATAAATCTGTTTTGGATATGGGCTGCGGAACAGGGGTTTTGGCAATTTTGGCAAATAAATTGGGTTCTTCTAAAATTATTGCGATTGATATTGATGAGTGGTCATTTGAAAACTCAAAAGAAAACGCCAAATTAAATTCCTCTGAAAATATTGAATTTATTTTGGGTAATGTTTCAAAGATAAACGTTGAGTTTGATGTTATACTATCCAATATTAATCGGAACATTATTCTGCAAGATATTCCGAGATATGTTGATTATTTATTAACTAATGGAAATCTTTTATTAAGTGGTTTTCTCAATGAAGATGTGGAATTAATAAGAAGTGAAGTTGAGAAATTAGGATTACAATTTGTTTCTCATAAAAATAAAAATAAGTGGAATTTATTACATTTTAAAAAATGAAAAAATATATATTAGTTCTTTTGATGTTTAATGTTGCTCCACAATTTCTGATGGCGCAAAAGACAACACGAATTACAGAATTTTCAAGTGAAACAGATGTTTATTTACAACAATTAGATTTGTTTCTCAATAAAAGTAAAAGTGAAGAATTTAAATTCATTACAAAACAAATTACCAAAGCATTTAATAATAGTACAATTTCCAAATTAAATCAGGAGAGAATTATAGGTATTTCCAACAGAATGTTGAAACAGAAATTAAGACCATCTCCTTATTTCAAAACATTTTTTAATGTTGTTTTAATGTTTAATCAAAAAGATGAAAATAAAAATTTATTTGATCAGTGGATTGTGGTTTACGATACAATGCTTACATCTTCAACATCAAAAAGATTAATGATTTTTTGTGATTTTACAACATCATTTATTCAGAATAAAACATTAAGAAATAGTAGGTCGGTAAGATGGTATGCTGATTACACAACATTCTCTTTTAAGGAAGATTTTGGAATTCCTTACATCCATTTTCCTTCTCCAATTAATTTGAATTGTTCAAATGATAATGGTTCTTTTTCTATTAAAAATACTATTGGTGATTTTTGGATTTTAACACATGAATTTAGTGGTGAAAATGGAAAATTAGATTGGACAAGGAGAGGGTTTTCTTCCGATTCAATTTACGCAGTTTTGAAAAATTATAAATTAGATGTGAAAAAGCCACATTTTATTGCTGATTCGGCAATATTTTACAATAAATATTTATTTGACAAACCAATACAAGGACTTGTTGAAGATAAAGTGGTTCCTGGAAAATCTGCAAAATCTTATCCTTTATTTCGTTCAGAAAATACAAACGTTGTATTGGATGATATTTTTCCAGATGTGGATTATAAAGGAGGATATGTTTTTAAGGGCAAAGAATTTATTGCTGATGGAGGAGATGATTCCTCTGCCAGAATACTTATAAAAAAGAATGGAAAGGTAATCCTAATTGCAAATGCGAATAGGTTCAGTATAAAAGACAATGAAATTTCCTCAACCTCTGCGGCTATTAAATTATTTTTTGATGAGGACTCAATTTACCACCCTTCAGTTCAGTTTTCCTACGATAAATCCAAAAGAAAATTACAACTTTACAGAGATGGTAAAGGTGTTTCAGGTTCTCCAATTATCAATAGTTATCATCAGCTAACAATGGATGCAGAGCTTTTAGAATGGCAAATTGATGATGAATTTATTTATTTAGGTTCAACTCCCGCAACATCAGTTTCTTCTGTTCAGTTTGAATCAATAGCAAATTATCAAGAAGCAAAGTTTCATGAGCTTCAGGGTATTGATGCAATAAATCCTTTAATGCTTGTAAATAAATATGTGAAAAAATCAGGAAATAATGAGTTTTCTGCTCGGGATTTCGCTCATTTTTCAGGATATCCGGAAATACAGATTCAACATTATCTAATGAATTTGGCAAACAAAGGGTTTTTGTATTATAATATTGCTCAACACAGGGTTACTGTTCTGGAAAAACTAAATAATTATGTAAATGCAAAACTACAGAAAGGTGATTATGATGTAATCCGATTTAGTTCTAATATAAAGCAAACTAGCGGTTCAGGTATGATTGTAAATTCATCTATAAATTTAAACTCTAAAGATTTAGTAATACAAGGTGTCGGTATTGTTTCTTTGAGTGATTCCCAAAGGGTGTACATTCAGCCGTATAATGGAAAAATAGAGCTAAAGAAAAATAGAGATTTTCAGTTTGATGGAAAAATTTCCGCAGGAAATGGAAGGTTTATTTTATTTGGTAAACAATTCAATTTTACATACGATCAGTTTAAGGTAGATTTAAATCAGATTGATTCTGTGCAACTTTCTGTCCCTAAAATACCGATAGTAAGAGACATGTATGGTAACGAAAAGTTGGTAAGGGTGAAAACTGTTTTGGAGGCCGTTACAGGATATTTACGAATTGACCATCCAAACAATAAGTCCGGATTAAGAAAAGATAGTTTTCCTGAATATCCAATTTTTACAAGTTTTGAAGATTCATACGCTTATTATGATAGGTCTGGAACTTTTAATGGAGTGTACAATAGGGATGATTTTTCTTTTCACTTACAGCCATTCGAAATTGATAGTTTAGAGAATTTTACTGGTAAAGGATTACGATTTCCAGGGACTTTTGAATCTGCTAATATTTTTCCAATTTTTGATGATACTTTAACTTTGCAAAAGGATTATTCTTTAGGGTTTGATAGAGTAACTCCTGATCAAGGCTTTGAAATCTATGGAGGTAAGGCTCATTATTTTAATGAAATTCATTTGAGTCATGAAGGATTGAAAGGAAAAGGAAAATTTGAATATTTAACTTCCGTTTCCAGTTCTGATGAAATTTATTTTTTCCCTGATTCTACTGCTCTCTTCACAAAAGAATTTACATTAAATAAAGTAGAAGAAGGGATTGAGTTTCCATCTGTAAAAAACAATGAGACGTTTGCTTTGTACTATCCATATAATGATAAATTCAATATTCACAAGATTGAAGAGGAGTTCAATTTTTATGATAGTCAAGCTACTTTTAATGGAGATATTTTATTGAAACCATCTGGATTGACTGGTGGGGGGGTAATGACCTTGGACAAAGCAGAAATGGAATCTGATTTATTTTCCTATAATGCCAAATGGTTTGCTTCCGATACAGCAGATTTAAAGGTGTTTACGGATTTAGGAGGGATTTCATTTCAATCTAAAAATTTAAGAACACACATTGACTTGTACGAAAAAACGGGAGATTTTTATTCTAATGGAAAAGGATCATATGTAGATCTTCCGGCCAATAAATACATTTGTTTTATAGATAAACTTCATTGGGATATGAAAGAAAAAATGTTAACTCTTGGAGATCAAGAAGGCACATCAAAAGGAACGAAATTTGTTTCTATTCATCCTGGGCAGGACTCTCTTTCTTTTGTTGCGAAAACATCTACTTACGATTTGCAAGAAAATATTATTAATGTATTTGGAGTGAATGAAATTCTGGTTGCAGATGTTGCTATCTATCCTTCAGAAGATGGTTTTTCTGTAGAGAAAAATGCTTTTATTCCAACAATTAGTGGTGCCAGAATTTTAGCAAATGTTCACACAAAATACCATGAATTTACAAATGCAAATGTAAATATTGATGGAGGAAATAAATATACTGCTTCTGCAGATTATACTTATGTTGACGCCCAAAAAGTGGAACAACATATCTTTTTTAGGGAGATAACAGTAAATGAGGATACTTCTACAATAGCAATTGGGGAGGTGGATAATGAGGATCCATTTAAAATTGGTTCAAAATTTAACTTTAAAGGAAATGTAAATTTAATGGCGGAAGACAGATATTTGACATTTGATGGATATCTGAATTTGAATAATAAATGTGATTTAATTACTCAAGATTGGGTAAAGTTCCGTTCAGAAATTAACCCAAAACTTATCCGTATTAAACTAGATAGTGTATTGAGAAATGAGGATAAAGACAGATTGGCAACTGGGATTCTGATGAACTTGGATTCTACTCATATGTATACTGCTTTTCTAAGTCCAAAGGAAAGGTCAATTGATGTTGAAATTATTAAGGCAAATACATATTTGCGTTACGATAAACGACTTTCTTCCTTTATAATGGAAGGTAAAGATTCCATAGCAAATCTTTTTATTATAAATGAAAATACATGTAAATCTTCTGGAGAGGGGATGATTGATTTGAATTTAGATTTTGGACAACTTTCTGTGAAAAGTGCTGGATTTATTGAAAGAGATGAGAAAAATAACAATACCGAACTTCAAGTATTTTTAATGTTAGATTTTATGTTTGAGAAAAAGGCAATGGAAGTAATGGCTAATGATATATATGAAGCTTTTGGTGAGGAAGAATATGTTTACGGGGAATTTTACAGCAGAACTCTTGCTAGACTAGTAGGTAAAGAAAGATCGGAAGAAATGATTATTGATGTGGAATCGACAGATGAGTTTTCTTCTTTCCCTAAGGAATTAAATAAAACTTTGGTGTTTACAGATTTAACTTTGGTGTGGGATGATAAAAAACAATCTTATATAAATAAAGGGAAAATTGGAGTTGGAAATATTTTTGGAAATCAGTTAAATAGCATAATGGATGGTTGGGTAAAATTGAGTAAAAAAGGGACTCATGATGAGTTGTATATATTATTGAAAACTGAATATGGGGATATTTATTATTTTGAGTACAAGAATAATGTGATGTCTGCTTATTCCACAAATGACGATTTTAATAACATTATTATAGAAACCAAAGCGAAAAAGAGGCAAGCAGATAGAGGTAGAAATAAGCATCCTTATCGGTATGTTTACTGTTCTGAAGAAAAAATGGAGCGTTTTGAAAAAGAAATGCGTAAAAGAGATTAATTATCTATATTCGCAAACTTAATGTTAACCCAAGAAAATATCTTTTTTTTAATTTTGGCCTATCTGATAGGTTCGTTACCTTCTGCAGTGTGGTTAGGGAAAACATTTTATAATAAGGATGTAAGAGAATATGGAAGTGGTAATGCGGGAGCTACAAATACTTTTAGGGTATTGGGTAAAAAAGCGGGTATTCCTGTTTTACTGATGGATGTATTTAAAGGATGGTTTGCGGTTTATTTGGCGAGTTTTTCCGTTGCTGACAACGTTGAATCGCAATTGGCTTTTGGAATTGCGGCTGTTATTGGTCATTTATTTCCAATATATACTGGTTTCAGAGGTGGAAAAGGTATAGCGACTTTACTTGGATTTATGATTGGAGTTGAACCAATAGCTGCTGGTATTTGTGCTTTAATTTTTTTAATATCTTTTTTAATTTCAAAATATGTTTCTTTAAGTTCAATTTTCGCTTCTATTGCTTTTCCTCTAGTAATCGTATTTTCTTATGGTTATAATAATGTAAATTCCTCATTGTTTTTGTTCTCAATTTTCGTTCCAATTTTAGCGTTAATAACTCATCAAAAAAATATTGAAAGATTGATAAGAGGAGAAGAAAATAAAGCTAAATTTGGTAAAAACAAATAACTATGGATTATATACCAAACTCTTCATCTAAGCAAGGCAAGACATCACTGACAACCAAATCGTTAGTTTTATTGAATGATGATTTTAACGATTTTGATCATGTTATCGATTGTTTAGTTCTAGTTTGTGATCATACACAATTACAAGCAGAACAGTGTGCAGTAATCACTCACAATACTGGAAGTTGTACTGTGAAAAAAGGTTCATTTTTGGATTTAGTAAACTTTAAGAAAGACTTGTGTTTGTATGGTTTGGAATTAGATATTAGATAGTTTCTTTCCAAGAAAATATTTTAAATTCTTTCTGTTATCCTTTTGCAGGGCTTTAATATATTTGCAAAATATTTTGGCTCTGTAGCTTAATTGGATAGAGCACCTGACTACGGATCAGGAGGTTGGGGGTTCGACTCCCTCCAGAGTCACAATCAAATTTAAACAGACCTATTTTCAGGTCTGTTTTTTTTGTTCAGAAATTAAAAACTTGATGTTAACAACCTTTCCAAAGCGGTAATAATCTGAAAGTATTAAATCCGTTTTAATCTTAATTTTGTGTAAACCTTAAACCTTTTTTCTTATGATTAAAAAATCCTTGTTATTTCTGCTCTTGTTTTCAATTAATTTTTCTTTTTCTCAAAATACTGATTCACTTATTATTAGTAAGGTAAATACTTACAAATTAAAGTATAAAGTAAATTGCGTGCAGGACAAGATAACTGATAATCAGGGAAATGGATTTGAAGATTTATACGGAACAAGAAACTTTAGAGCGATTTTACATGGAGTGGCTTACAGAGGTGGAGGGAATAATTACTATCACAGAACTGATAAACGAAACAATAAAAATCCTTTACCAATGGATGGATTGAATAATTTATTAGAAAATGGATTTTCAACTTCAGTCTATTTGTATAGAGAAAACTTTGAGATTGCTCCGCCTTTTCTTACTCATAAAAAATCAGAAGATACGTTGCAATATTATCAACTTGGAGGTAATTCTCTTTCGTCACGTGATAGTATTTTAATGTTAACTTATAATTCAATTGTACATGAAAATATTGGTCCTGTTTATTTGCATTGCTGGAATGGATGGCACCAATCGGGATATGTAGCCGCTATTTTGTTAAAACAATTTTGTGGATATTCAACCGAAAAAAGTTTACACTATTGGGAAGATTGTGCCGATAATTGGACAAGAGGATATGATAGAATTAGGGATTCAATTCGGACTTTTGTTCCTTTAGAGAAATACAAAATTAGTAAAGAATTGAGTGACGCGATTTGTCCGTGTTATAATGACAGCAGGGCAAATGATATTGTAGAGAATAATAATGAGCAGTTGAAATCATTAAAAGTAAGTGTGAAGTTTCCTTTGGATGTATCGGATTTACCTCCTTCAGTTTCTACATTTTTGGATGAATATGCAAATATGTTAAAAGAAAATAAATATTTATCGGTAGAAGTTGGTGGTCATACTGATTGTAGTGGTAGAGAGGAATACAATTTGACTTTATCAGAAAATAGAGCAAAGAATGTTTATGAGTATATCCTTGTTCAAGGAGTTGATAGTTCTCAACTTAGCTATAAAGGATATGGAGAAACAGATCCTAAAAAAGTATGTTCAAATTGTTCGAACTGTCCAAAAGAGTTCCATGCTATAAACAGGAGAATAGAATTCAAAATTAAAAATATCTCATTCCAAATAAATTTTGAGAAAGGTAGTACAAAAATAAATGTAGAAGATAAAAAAGTATTAAACAATATTTTATCGATACTTTCTTCTGACGATAACATAAAAATTGAAATTGGAGGTCATGCCGATAAAGGAACAGGAGATGATTTTATAAATGAGAATTTGTCACACATTAGGGCCGAAAGTGTTTTCAATTATTTAAAAGACAATGGTTTGGACATGACAAATATCACTTTCAAAGGATACGGTTCCAAACAAGAAAAGTATGGTGACCAGAGAGATAGAAGAATAGAATTCAAAATTTTAGAGGATGAATAAAATTTGTACTGTTTTATTTGTTTTTCTTTCCTTTTTCTCTTTTTCTCAGCAAGATGTAAAATTTTCGCATGAAGCAGGATTTCATGAAAATCCATTTTATTTAAAAGTAGACAGCTCTTTTGGAACTATCCTTTTTTCTTTTCAAAATAACTTGAATAGAAGAAGTAGAATTTTTTCAGACTCTTTATTAATTGATAAAAACACAACACTTTCTTTCGGATTATATGTTGGAGATTCTATTGTGAAATTGGGTAGTAAAAGTTATTTTATTGGTTTTGAAACTAAATTTGATGTTGTGTCACTTACCATTTCTCATAAAGCTTTGTACGATTCTGTTTCGGGAATTTATATGCACGGACCACATGCTTATTACGATACCAATTTACATGTAATGTTGAATTCTAATTATTCCAAAAAGTCCGAGAGAGAAATATATGTAGAAATTTTCGATTCTTCTGGAAATAGAATTGTAAATCAGGATGCTGGAATCAGAATTTTTGGAGGAATGACAATTTATTATCCTGAAAAATCATTACGACTAATTGCTAGGAAAAAGTATGGAGAATCTAGATTTAAAGCAAATATTTTTAATCAGGGAAAAAAGAAGTATAAACAATTTATTTTACGACATTCTGGAAATGATTACAGGAGAACCAGATTTAAAGATGTACTTTCTACCACCTTAGCTGCTCAGTCTGGATTGGATGTGCAGGCTTTTGTTCCTTCTCATTTATTTGTCAATTCCGAATATTGGGGAGTGTATAATATCAGGGAAAAACTGAATGAATATTATATTGATAACAATTATGATTGTGGTACAGAAGGGGTTGATCTGTTACAAGCTTTTAAAAAGGTAGAAGAAGGAACAGTAGATAAATATGAAGAACTTTTAAATTTTATTGACAATAATAAAATGAAAGTTGATGAAAATTACAATCATCTTTCAACTTTAATGGATACCAGAAATTTTACCAATTATTGGATATATCAGATGTATTTTGGAAATACTGATGCTAGAGGCAATATTCGTTTTTGGAGATCGGATTCGTTAGATGGAAAATTCAGGTGGATTATTTACGATACTGATTTAGGTTGGGGGAATTACAAAAGTACTTTGTTAGATGATTTCACTTCTCCTATAAAAACAAAGTGGTATAATCCTACTTGGTCAACTTATTTATTGAGGAATTTACTAAAGAATAAAACTTTTGAAAGGGACTTTATAAATCAATCTGCATATTTGTTGAGTTCTTTGTTGAATACAGAAAATGTGCAAAATAAAATTTCAGAATTTGAAGAAATGTATAAACAGGAGATGGTTTATCATTTTGAGAACAGAAAGAAATTTCAATCGTATCAGGGCAATTTGAAGAAATGGCAAAAGGAAGTAAATCAATTAAAGTTTTTTGCACTAAAAAGAGATAATGCTCTTTTATCTCAAATTCAGAAGAAATTTCATTTTTCTGATCCTTATAACTTAAATATTTCAGTTGAAAATTCAGAAAACGGAAAAGTTCTATTGAATAATAATGAACTTATTAATTCAACTTTTTCTGGAACATTTTTTTCAGAATTAGATTTACCAATTTCTATCGTACCAAATGTAGGATATTCATTTTCAGGTTGCAACAAATCAATTATTGAAAATAAAAATGGAGAAAACATTTCCATTCATATAGTTTTTATTCAAAACCAAAAATCGGATAAAAAAGTTGTTATAAATGAGATTGATTACAAAAATGATTGCATTGAAATATTTAATCAGGAAAATGAAAGTATTAACTTAAAAGCTTGGAAAATTGTAGATAAAAATAATAATGCTTATACAGTTGAAAATGGAATTCTTAAACCAAAATCGTTTGCAGTTTTCCATTTAAAACAAGTTGAAAAAATGGATAGTGTTTTATATTACAATATTGATTTCGGAATTTCTTCTACTAACGAATGTATTGCTTTGTATGATGGTAAAGGTAATTTTGTAGATAGTATAGCTTATAAACTTACTGAAATTGAAAATTCGTATTCCCGTAATATTCCTTTTGAAAATGTAGAACAAACAACAATTGTTTGGGAAAATAATTCGGATGTAACAATTGGTTTTCACAATGGAACTTATACAGAATTAACAACATCAATCCAGAAAAGAAAAACCAAATATTCTATTATTTTATATTCCGGAATTACTATCCTTATACTTTTAATTTCCTTCTTTATTTATAGAAAAAAGAAATCTACTTTAAAATCTTAATTATTGCAGATTTACCAAGTTCCAATTGAGTGATGATTGGGTACTTTATTTTGCTATCTGCAATCTCAATTCTACTGGTGTTTGGTGGTGAAGTGCCCAGATTAGTGGCTTTTATTTCAATCGTGTTTTCACCTTCCTTAAGTTTGTATTTTATTTTTTTTCTTTTCCTCTTTGTTTTAAAATCTTTTAGTATTCCTTTTCCATTAATAATTAAATCTATTTTATCTCCATCTTCCATGTTTGCATCCCAAATATAGATTATTATTTTATCAGAATTCCACTGAATAAACATGTCATCACCATCTTTTAATATTTTGGTTTCTAAAACAATATTTTCCTTTTCTTTCTTCTTTTGTTTTTCAATTTTCTTTTCTACTTTTTTCTGTATTTTTTCTACTTTCTTTTCCAACTTTTCTTTCTCCATCATTATTATTTTTCCACTAGCACATTTTTCTCCATTGGTGAAATATCCAGTAAATTCTCCTTCCATTCTTTTTAGACTGAATTTGCCAACTTCTTTTATTTCCATATGTATGTAACAGAAAGTATTTAAATCAGCTTCAGAGTTTGTTTCTAAAACCTGAGATTCTTTTAAGGAATATGATTTTTCATTTCTATTGTAAGTTCCACTTATATCTGATTTAGTCTGGTCAGAAGTTCCTTTTCCTGTTATGGAAAATCCATTAACAATTCCTCCTTTCTCTGTAAGTTCAATTTCAAAAGAAAGTGGTGTTCCATTGTTTAAAGTTAAAAGTCCACTATAATTAATCTTATGCATTTTTTGTGCCGAAATATTAATTGAAAATAATAGAATTAGGATAAAGAAAAAATCTCTCATGTCACAAAAATACTAAACACAAACTGATTTATTATGCTTGGCATAATACTTTATATTTTATTGTTTTACTTTGTAAAAAAATAGAGATTTGAAAAAGTTTAGTTTAATTTTACTGATAATGATATCAAAATTATCTTTTGCTTCTTTTCCAGTTGCAGAAAAAACTACTGAACCAGAACCAGTGACTCCTGAGTATTTTATAATACTTGTTGTATTAATTGCTGTAAGAATTGCAAGAAGTTTTCATTACAAAAAAAAATATGGCACTTTTTATAAGCCTTGGAGTTCTTACCCAGAATGGTTGAGAAAATATTGGTGGGTTATCTTATTAGGATTTTTTGGGATTATGGTTCTTGGAATGTCTGCAATGTATATGGGGTGAGATTAGTTATCTAAAATTTATCCTTTTCCTATCATTGTTTTATTACCTTCAGATAATGTACTTGTAATTCATTTATTTTTAAAGCAATAAAATAATGTCCATTTGGCAGTTTGCTATCTGCTTCCCATGTTATATTGTATTTTTCAGGGCTTAATTGTTGTTCGTCAAGTTGTGCTACTATTCTCCCGTGTATATCATAAACAAATACACTTACTTTTGCTTGTAGAAAAACACCATATTTTATTTCTACTCTATCGTTAAATGGGTTCGGGCTTGCACTATAGATTATTCCCTTATCTAAATGTATGTTACTGGCTCCAACTGAAACTCCATCTCCATTTATTACAATATCCCAACTCCCTTCCAAATCTCCATTTGAGTTAGTGGTAAGTGGAATAATTCGGTTAGTAGCATCATAAGTTCCTGAAGTAATAGAGGCAGCAGCATCAGATGCAATATAAGGATCCCCTGCAAAATAAAGTTGAGTAATTAGTGTAGGAAAATTAGGAGGTGTAATTTTAAAGTGAAAATGTGATGGGCGATAAGTAGCTCCATTCAAGTATAATCCAGGTTTAATGGTTTCAAAAACATAAAAACCTTGAGAGTTAGTAGTAGTTTTTCCTCTAAGGTTATATCCTGAATTATCATAATCTCCATCATCATTGGCATGCCATATGTCAATTTCAGTATTAGGTATTACCTCCGAACATTCAAGATTATATACTTGACCACTTAAAATAAGTCGTGTACCAATCTCATTGCTGTCAGCAAGCATGTTATTTTGGATTGAAGGAGCATTAGCCGTGTAAAAAGGACCTTGCCCATAAGCATCTTCAGTAGATTCATCACATAAAATAGGAGATTTTAGCTTAATTGATGCGGTTGTTTTTGCAATAACTGGAAGAATACCAAATGATAAAGCTGCTAAGGATGTATTTCTTAAAAATTGTCTTCTACTATCTTTCTTCTTTTTTTCCATAAGAGTGATTTTCAAATTTCTATATTACTATATTACAATAGTACAAAATATTCTTCATTGTTCTATAAATCAAAATTTAATATCTTATGTATTCAGATTCTATTCTATCAACTCTCCAAACTCCATTCCCTCAAAATTTCCTGAACTCATCATGAGTAAATTTTGATTTTTCCAATTTAAATTTTTAAGATATTTCTCTAGTTTTTTTGCATCTGTAAAAACCAACAAGTCTTTACGATTAAAAGCAGTGAGTACAAGGTCAGTTGTAATAGGGTCTAGTTTTTTATGGGTTATTGCTAGTGGGCTAAAATAAACGATTGCTATATCAGGCTCATCCATACAACCATTATATTGTTGTAGAAAATCCTCATTTAAACTACTAAAAGTGTATAGTTCCATACAAGCTACAAGTTCTCTATCTTTAAATTGTTTTTTCATTGCTGAGGATGTGGCTTTGAGTTTAGAAGGGGAATGTGCGAAATCCTTATAAATAGCAGAAGTATTTGTTTTCTTGACTAATTCTAATCTATTACTTGCTCCTTTAAAAGTTGATATCTGATGGAAGAAATCTTCTTCAGAAACACCAAGTTCTTTACAAACTAATTTGGCAGCATTTAGGTTTTGCAAGTTGTGATTACCAAAAATTAATAGTTCTGTTTTATCTACAGATGTTATTCCATTATTTATTTCATATTCTGGTGTAGAATAAGTTATCAATTTACATTTTGTATCTTCATTAGTAAGTTTGATTAACTCTACATCTTCCGTGCAGTAAATTAAAGTGTCTTTCACCATATTCTTAAAAATCCGGAACTGATCAACATACATTTCAAAAGTAGGAAATACATTTATATGATCCCAAGCAATACCACTAAGTACAGCAATATGTGGTTTGTACAAATGAAACTTTGGTCGTCTGTCAATTGGGGAACTTAGGTATTCATCACCTTCTAAAATAATAATAGGTGACTCATGTGTTAGTTTTACCATAGTATCGAATCCTTCTAATTGAGCTCCAACCATATAATCGCAATCAATATTTAAATTTTGTAATACATGTAAAATCATTGCTGTGATGGAAGTTTTCCCATGGCTGCCGCCAATTACAACTCGTTTTTTATTTTTAGATTGTTCGTAAATATATTCAGGATAAGAGTAAATAGGAATGTTTAGTTCTTTTGCTTTGGAAAGTTCTGGGTTGTCCTCTCTGGCATGCATTCCTAAAATAATTGCATCCAAATTTTTTGTTATTTTTTCAGGAAACCAACCCATTTTTTCTGGAAGTAATCCGTATTTTTCTAATCTATCTTTACTAGGACTGAAAATAGCGTCATCCGATCCTGTAATTGTGTATCTTTTATGGTGCAAAGCAAGTGCCATATTGTGCATGGCACTACCTCCAATTGCAATTAAATGTATGTTCATTTGTTAAATAATTTCGGAAACTAAATTAAAGATAAAATTCATTTCTTATTTTTGGAGCAACAAAAATTACTAACATGCAATTGTACACAATAGATACAGGATATTTTAAATTAGATGGAGGAGCAATGTTTGGTGTGGTTCCAAAAGTTTTGTGGAGTAGAACCAATCCTGCTGATGAAAGTAATTTATGTCCTTGGGCCATGAGGTCGTTACTGATAGAAGATGGAGATAGATTGATTCTGATTGATAACGGAATAGGAGATAAGCAAGATGATAAATTCCTAAAACATTATTATTTACATGGAGATGTAAATCTACATTCGTCACTTGCAAAACATGGTTTTTCTGCAAATGACGTAACAGATGTGTTTTTAACTCACTTACATTTTGACCATTGTGGAGGGAGTGTAAAATGGAATAAAGATAAAAGTGGTTTTGAAATGGTTTTTAAAAATGCGAAATATTGGACTAACATAGATCATTGGAAGTGGGCTACAGTTCCTAATAATAGAGAAAAGGTTTCATTTTTAAGGGAAAATATTATTCCAATTGAGGAAGCTGGTCATCTTAATTTTGTAGAAAATGAGAATAGAATTTTCAATAATTTTGATGCACTATTTGTAAACGGCCATACAGAAGCACAAATGATTCCTCATATAAACTACAATGGAAAAACCATAGTATTTGCGGCCGATTTACTGCCAAGTACAGGTCATATCCCCCTTCCGTATGTTATGGGATACGATACTAAACCACTAGTAACCTTATCGGAGAAAGAAAAATTCTTGAATGAGGCGGCCGAACGAGAATACATTATATTTTTGCAACACGATAATTATAGTGAGTGTTGTACCGTACAAAAAACAGAAAAAGGAATTCGATTAAAAGATACCTTCTCACTATCAGAAATACTATAAAGAAATAAAATGAGTAAAAATATTTTTACAAAACACCCCAAAACAGTTGGAGAATCCTATTTTCAACATTTCAGACATGCATTAAGTTTTTCGTGTTTGTTATTTTCCTTGAGTTTTAAAGCTTTAGTTCATGCAATTTTCCCTTTTTGCTACGAAACGGCAGTAAGCGAAAAAATTAAATCACTAAGTGAGGGAATGCAAAAAAGAAGAGAGCGGTCTACAAAAGAGAGTTAAAAACATTCCAACTCTCTTTAAAGTTTGTAGTTTCATCTATTTCGTTTTTGTTATCTTTATCTCTGTAAAGAGTAATGCTTTCTCCATTCTTGGTGGTTACCGAAATAGTTTCAAAATTATTTATATCCGATCCTTTTGGTAGGACTTTTTGAAAACCAATTTTTTCAAAAGAAGATATTTTTTTTTCAGACATCTATTTTAATTTCGTTCCAAATTTATAAAATCTTTTTCTAATACGTATATTTTTATCTATTGTTCTTTTAAATATTCTATTTTTGCCACCGAATATGGAAATAGAAAAAAGATATAACGATTTCAGTTCCTTTATTAGAAGGAAATTTAATGGTAGAGTACAAAAAGTATCGATAGATGCTGGATTTACTTGCCCAAATAAAGATGGCACTAAAGGAGTGGGAGGATGTACTTATTGCAATAACAATACTTTTAATCCGGATTATTGCAAACCCATAAAACCCATAAAGCAGCAAATTGAGGAGGGGATTGTATTCTTTTCTAAAAAGTATAAAACACAAAAATATTTGGCCTATTTTCAAGCTTTTACCAATACTTACGCTCCCCTTGCAGATTTGAAAAAGATGTATGAGGAAGCTCTTTCTCATCCGGATGTAATTGGTTTGGTTATTGCAACTCGTCCCGATTCTATTAAGGATGAGGTATTGGACTATCTGGAGGAATTAGCGGCTAAAGATTATTTTATAAAATTAGAGTTTGGATTAGAATCCACCAAAAATGAAACGCTGGTAGAAATAAACAGATGTCAAACACATGAAGAAGCGATTGATGCATTTAAGAGGGCAGATGGTAGAGGTTTACATTTAGGAGGACACCTTATTTTAGGACTTCCTGGAGAAACAAAAGAAGATATGTTAAATCATGCTAGGAAGGTTTCTCATCTACCAATGAATACGCTTAAAATACACCATTTGCAGATTGTAAAACATACTATGATGGCCGTTCAGTTTAAGAAAAATCCTGAGATGTTTACCTTTATGGAGTTAGATGAATACATTGATTTGGTAGTAGATTTTCTGGAAATATTAAACCCTGAAATTATTGTAGAACGATTTTTTAGCGAATCTCCTGCTCGTATGTTAATTTACCCAAAATATGGTTTAAAGAATTTTGAAGTAAAACATTTGGTGGAAAAAAGATTGGAAGAAAGAGAAGCTGTACAAGGGAGGTTATTTGAAATCTCTAAATAATTTTTCGGCACCCATCCAAATTAAAATTATAGGCCAATAGGTTTTAATTAAATGTCCAACAGAGAAATCTTTTATAATTCCTAGGTTGTCCAATAAGAATAATACACCTAGTACAATTAAAAATAAGGAAATTCCGATACTTTTTTTCATCTTTTAAATTTTTACTAAAGTAATAATTATATTTGTAAACTCAAAATAAATTAATATGTCAGACGATAAAAAAATAATTTTCTCAATGGTAGGACTTTCTAAGTCCTACAATAACAACAACAAACAAGTTTTGAAAGATATTTATTTGTCTTTTTTCTATGGAGCCAAAATCGGTATTATTGGATTAAATGGTTCTGGTAAATCCACACTTTTAAAGATAATTGCTGGGGTAGAAAAACAATTTCAAGGAGATATTCATTTTAAAGGAGAACATACAATTGGTTATTTGGAGCAAGAACCAAAATTAGATGACACAAAAACGGTAATGGATATTGTAAAAGAAGGAGCAAAAGAGCAAGTGGAACTTTTAGAAGAATACAATAAAATAAATGATCTTTTCGGTCTTCCTGAATATTATGAAGATGCAGATAAGATGGAAGAATTGATGAAAAAACAAGGAAATCTGCAAGATCAAATTGATGCAACAAATGCTTGGGACCTGGAAACAAAACTAAATATTGCAATGGACGCACTTAGGTGTCCGCCTGCAGATGCAAGTATCGAGCATCTTTCTGGAGGGGAAAAAAGAAGAGTTGCCCTTTGCAGATTATTGTTACAAGAACCAGATATTTTATTATTAGATGAGCCGACTAACCATTTGGATGCCGAATCGGTGCAGTGGTTGGAACAACATTTACAACAATATAAAGGAACCGTAATTGCCATTACTCACGATAGATACTTTTTAGATAATGTAGCGGGTTGGATTCTAGAATTGGATAGAGGAGAGGGAATTCCTTGGGAAGGAAATTATTCTACTTGGTTAGATCAGAAATCAAAAAGATTGGCACAAGAAGAAAAAACAGCATCTAAAAGAAGAAAAACACTAGAAAGAGAGTTGGATTGGGTTCGTATGACTCCAAAAGGAAGACATGCAAAATCGAAAGCCAGATTGAGTAATTATGAAAACCTATTGTCTGAAAAAGGGAAAGAGAAAGAGGAAAAATTAGAGTTATACATTCCTCCCGGACCAAGATTGGGAAACAATGTAATTGATGCAGAAGGCGTGAGCAAAGCATTTGGAGATAAGTTGTTGTATGAAGATTTAAATTTCAAACTTCCTCCTGCAGGAATTGTAGGGATTATTGGTCCCAATGGTGCGGGTAAAACTACTTTGTTCCGTATGATCATGGGGCAAGAAACTCCTGATAATGGAAATTTTACCGTAGGGAAAACAGTTAAGATTGCTTATGTAGATCAGCAGCATATGGCAATTGATATGGAAAAAACAATTTGGGAACAGATTTCTGGGGGACAAGAACAAATAAATATGGGAGGGAAGTTGATGAACTCTCGTGCTTATGTTGCAAGATTTAATTTTAATGGTTCCGACCAAAATAAAAAAGTAGGAGTTCTTTCTGGAGGGGAACGTAACAGATTGCATCTTGCCATGACTTTACAAGAAGAGGCGAATGTACTTTTACTAGATGAGCCAACAAATGATTTGGATATAAATACATTAAGATCGTTAGAAGAAGGTTTGGATAACTTTGCAGGTTGTGCCGTAATTATTTCTCACGATAGATGGTTTTTGGATAGAGTTTGTACTCACATTTTAGCTTTTGAAGGAGATTCGAAAGTAGTGTATTTTGAAGGTGGCTTTTCTGATTATGAAGAAAACCGTAAGAAAAGGTTGGGAGATAAATCACCAACAAGAATTAAGTATAAGAAGTTAATTAGAGATTAACTATTCTGAGTTTTTCTCAGAAGAAATATTCCTAAAATAATATAGATGATATTTGGTATCCAAACAGCAATCCATGGATGCAAGTCGCCATTTGTAGCAAGTGTGGAAGAAAACTGGAAAAATAATATATAGGAGAAACTTATAAGAAGTCCTAATCCTAAATGAAGTCCAATCCCCCCTTTTATTTTTTTACTAGATAAGGAGACAGCAATAATAGTAAGTATAATTGCAGAAAAAGGAAAGGCAATTCTTTTGTGTTTCTCAATTTTGTAATATACCGTATTTGTGGTTCCTTTCAATTCTTCTTGTTTTATGTATTTGTTCAGTTCAAAAAGTTTCATGCTTTGTGCCAAGTTTTTTTGTTTTATAAAATCAGTTGGTTTTAATGCAAATACAGAATCTAATACTATTCCCTTGCTAAATATTTCTCCTTCTCCCTTAAATTCTCTGATTTCATAATTATTGAGTTTCCATTTTTTCAAATCCGAATCCCATTGTATGTATTGAGCTCTTAGTTTGGAAATTAGTTTTCCATTTTTATAATTTTCCAACGAAAATTTATATCCAATATCTCTTTGTGTGTTGTAGCTTTCAAGATAAATGTATTGATCTTTCTTTATTTGAATATGTATGTTTTTATCTACACTTACCCTACTTTTTTTAAAGTATTTATTTTCAAAATCTATTCTGTTTTTGTTAGATATAGGAATAATAAAACTCCCTAAAATAAAAGAAAATGTAGCCAGAAAAATAGATGAAATAATAAAAGGACGGAGGAATCTTTTAAAACTCATTCCGCTATTGTAAATGGCAATTATTTCGGTATTGTTTGCCATTTTGGAAGTGAAAAATACAACTGAAATAAAAATAAATAGAGGAGAAAACAGATTGGCAAAATAGGGGATAAAGTGAAGATAGTATTTGGATATTATTGTGAATATACTTAAATCATGTTCCATAAAATCATCAATCTTTTCGGAAATATCAATAACAATTACTACTAGTAAAAGTAGAGTAAGAGTGTAAAAAAATGTTCCTAAAAACTTCTTGATGATATACCAATCAATTTTTTTCATTACAAACGAATGTTTAGTTTTTTAACCATTATATTTTTCCAATTTGTAAATGTTCCTTCTTCCAAATGTTTTCGGCTTTCTTCCATTAACCATAAATAAAAGCGAATATTGTGTAAAGATGCAATTTGTTTTCCGAGCATTTCATTTGATTTAAACAAGTGCCGTAAGTATGCTTTTGTGTATGCGGAATCTACAAAAGAAGTTCCGTTTGGGTCCAATGATGTAAAGTCTTTTTCCCATTTTTTATTTTTTATATTTATTGTCCCTTCTGAGGTGAAAAGCATTCCGTTTCTGGCATTTCTTGTTGGCATCACGCAATCAAACATATCTATTCCGAGAGCTATGTTTTCTAGAAGGTTTGTTGGTGTACCAACTCCCATTAAATATCTTGGTTTGTCTTCTGGTAAAACCGAACAAACTATATCGGTCATTTCGTACATCATTTCGTGTGGTTCCCCAACTGAAAGTCCTCCAATGGCATTTCCAACTCTATCAAAGGATGCAATTTTTTCTGCAGATTGAAGTCGTAAATCTTTGTAAACACTTCCTTGAACAATTGGAAAAAAGCTTTGGTCAAATCCGTATTTACCCTGTGTAGAATCAAATTGTTTGCAACATCTTTTTAGCCATCTGTGTGTCATGTGCATGGAGTTTTTTGCATAATCATAATCACAAGGATAAGGAGTGCATTCATCAAAAGCCATTATGATATCAGCTCCAATTGTCCTTTGTATGTCTATTGCATGTTCTGGACTAAAAAAATGGGAAGAACCATCAATGTGAGACTGAAAAGTAACTCCTTCTTCTACTATTTTTCTGGCTCCCGAAAGGGAATATACTTGGTATCCTCCGCTATCAGTAAGTAGTGGTTTTGCCCAACCAATAAATTTATGTAATCCACCTGCACTTTCAATTATATCCAATCCTGGCCGCAAATAAAGGTGGTAAGTATTCCCTAAAATTATCTGTGCTTGTGTGTCTTTATCTATTTCGTGCTGATGAACTCCTTTTACGGTTCCTGCCGTTCCTACAGGCATAAAAATTGGGGTTTCAACTTTTCCGTGTGATGTTCCAAATTCTCCTAATCTGGCATTAGAATAAGGATCCTTTTTGTGTATTGTAAATTTCATTGTGGCAAATGTAATTAAATAGTCCCATATCTAAAGTGTTAATACTTACATCTAATTATGTATTTTTGCAGAAGTAGTTACTGATTCTATCGCTTCTTTTTTTTAAGAAGAGGAAAGTCCGGACAAGATAGAGAACCGTAGCGGATAACATCCGTCCACTTTATTGTGAGGACCAGTGCAACAGAAAGAATGTACAGTTAGGCTGTAGTGAAACCAGGTAAACTCTACGGCTTGCAATGCCATGTAAACCAAGGTTTGAGGCTTTCTCGGCCAACTTGAAGGGTAGGCAGATTGAGGTAAAAAGTAATTTTTATCCTAGATAAATGATAGAACCCATTTTTTGGGAACAGAATCCGGCTTATGTGTAACTACTATTAAGTCAGTATCTTTTTGGTACTGACTTTCTTTTTTATATTTGCAAAATGTATAGAATTTTAATTCTCATTTCTTTTATCTCGTTTTCCGCTGCTGCGCAAGATCAGTTGCTCAAAATAATTATGCTGGATGAAGTAGAAATATTTCAGGATAAAGATAGTTTTTCGGTTGAAGATTTTATTTTTTATGTGAAAAATGATACAACTTTCTACAAAGGATTTAAACATTTAAGATATTATCCTCACTTCTATAAAAGTGAATTGAAAATTATTGACAAGAAAAAAAATATGATTGCAAATTTGGACAGAAGTGGAACTCATTTTGTAAAAAATAACAGAGCATGGGTTGAAGATGAATTTACTTCATTTTCTGGAAAAGTATACACGAATAAAATCATGAGAATGATGAGGAAAAACACAGACACAAGCTCCTCAGTATATGCACAGATAAATAAATTTAAAGGAAAGTACAAATACTATACTCCTGAGGCTTTCGATAAGGTTTTCTTTCCTTATGATGGTTTGTCTGTTTCCATTGATATTGGATCGGATAATGCAAGTGAGGACAAAGATGTGAGAGATGCAAAAACAATTGGGTTTTCAATTGGAACTTCAGATACCGAACAGTCAAAAGGAGGAGTATCGAAAAAGTTGGCTATTTTTGATGAGAGTATGCAAAAATATTACAATTACCGAATTGGACTTACAAATTATAAAGGGACAGATTGTTATACTTTTAGTTGTATAGTAAAGGAATCATTATCTGAAAAAGAGTTAGGAAAAACTCTTATCCGGAAAATTATTTCCTATTTTGATAAGGATAATTTTAATGTATTGTACAGAGAGTATGTGTTTTCGTACCGACATTTACTTATTGATTTAGACATGCAAGTAATTGTTTATTTTGGATATGAAAACGGAATAACTGTCCCAAAAAATATTTATTACAAAGGTTTTTGGAATGTTCCTTTTTACAAGGCAGAAAGAGCAGAGTTTAATTTGGAGTTAACAGATTACCAAATTCCTTAAAGTGATTTGTGCGTACCATCACAAAAAGCACCTTTTTTAGAGTGTTTACATCCACACCAAGCTACTTTCTTATCTTCAGTAATTTCTACTATTTCCGGAGAGAAACCACTTCCTTTATGTGAACCATCACAGTAAGGGTTGTTGGCACTTAGACCACAACTACAAAATGCTTTCTTACCTGCTTTTTCATCCATTACAAAAGGTGATTTCTGTACTATCTTTGGTAAATTTTCCATTGCTTTATTTTTTCTTCAAATATACTAATTTATATTTCACTCTTGAGAACCTAAGAATCTTTCTGCATCCAATGCTGCCATACAACCTGTACCAGCAGAAGTAACCGCTTGTCGGTACACATGGTCGGCAATATCTCCAGCGGCAAATACTCCAGGAATAGCAGTTTTTGAAGTTCCTGCTTCAATAAGTAAATATCCGTTTTCGTCCATTTCTAACTGGCCTTTAAATATAGCAGAGTTTGGAGTGTGTCCAATAGCAACAAAAAATCCAGAACAAGGAACAATCGTTTCTTCTAATGTAATGTTGTTTACAGCTGTTACACTTTCTACTCCTTTTGGTCCTTCTTCTCCATTAATACTTTTCGTTTCATGGTTGTACATCACTTCCAGATTAGGAGTGTTAAATACCCTGTGTTGCATTGCTTTAGATGCTCTCATTTCATCTCTACGGACAAGCATTGTAACTTTAGTGCACATTTTAGAAAGGTAAGTAGCTTCTTCAGCAGCTGTATCTCCCGCTCCTACAACAACTACATCTTTTCCTTTATAAAAGAATCCGTCACAAGTAGCGCATGCAGAAACTCCATATCCGTTTAATCTTTTCTCATCTTCCAACCCTAACCATCTTGCAGAAGCACCTGTTGCAATAATTACAGTTTCAGCAAGTACATTTTTAGTTTCATCAATTTCAACTTTAAAAGGTCGTTCAGAAAAATCAACTTTAGTTACCATTCCCCATCTTGTGTCAGTTCCAAACCTTTCTGCTTGTTTTTTAAATTCTTCCATCATCTCCGGGCCCGTAACTCCATTAGGATACCCAGGATAATTGTCAACATCTGTTGTGGTAGTAAGTTGTCCTCCAGGTTGCAACCCTTGTATAACCACAGGTTTTAAATCTGCCCTTGCAGCGTAAATTGCAGCGGTATACCCTGCAGGTCCAGAACCTATAATGAGTACTTCAATTTTTTCTATCTCTTCTGTCATGTTTTTTTTTCTTTTTTTGTGGATACAAATATATGTAGTTATAATAGATTATTTCTTAGAATATATCAAATATATTTGGATAATATTCTTCTGTAATTGTAGTGTTTTTTAATATTGGAACAAGATAGTACCTTGTGCCATATCCTGTCCAGGATCCTAATCCACCATTAATATTACTTGATAGATTCATTGGTTCTGCAAATGGATTCCCACCAGAAGTAGAGTTTCTTACTACACCTCTCCAAAATTTCATTGCTGCAAGATCAACTTGACAGAATTTTATTAATACGAGATCTTCTGGCATTAGTATACTATCTTGACCTAAGGTAGTTGTATCTTGGTATTTTTTATATTTAAAAGTTCTATAGCTACCACTTGGAAACCCTCCTTGTTCACTTGGTCTTGGAAAGTACGTTTCAAATGACTCTCCATTTATTAGAACATCAGGACCACAATCTACTAATAATAATGAGTTGTCTTTTTCATTAGAAAGTGTTGGAGGGGTTGTTAGTGTATCAACTATGTTCCAATGTTCTACTCTCTTACTCCTTATTAGAATGTTATTTCCCATTGAATCTGGATCAGTATACTTAGCATTTATTTCACATTTATATTTGTTGTCATTTATATCTTCTGTCTCCTCAATCCATATTGAATCTAGAGGAGTTGAGTATGGTATTGTTGTTGTTGATGTAATTATATTACTATCCCATTCAATAATTAAATCATATTTCTCTCCAACACGACTAAAATCATATTGGAAACTTGAATCTGCAATTAACGAAAGAGTAGCTGTTACATTAGTGTAGAAGCCATATTCCTCATATTCAAAATATTGTAATTCTTCTATCACACCATCCTCACGTACTACAGATACCTTAGCATTTTTAATAAATAGATCCTCATAAGTATTAATATCAATAGGATCAAAATACCCTTGATTTCTTGTTAAAATCACATAAGGAGGAAATCCAGGTTCAATAGATCCTTGTACTACTAATTTCTCTGGAATAGGCGGGAAATCTAATGATATTTCTTTTCTACAAGAAAATAAAAAAGAGATTATAAATAAGTATAAAAGATATTTTTTCATAGTTAAAAGTTAAAGTTCCAAGTAATAGAAGGTAATATTGGGAATATAGATACTTGATACGCTTTAGGAGTTAAATTACCCTCTTGTATTGTTCCATTCTCATCTTCAATATTATTTTCTAATCCTAGATAAATAAAATATGGATTCTTTCGATTATATACATTATATATAGAGAAATTCCATGAAGATTTGAATTTTCTATTCTTTTTCTTATTAGGTGTATAAGTAGCCCCAATATCTAACCTATGATAAGGAATCATTCTATATCCATTTCTAGAGGTAAATTCAGTGTATATATTTCCGTCAATTATATATCTTTCAGAAGGTAGAGTAATAGAGTTTCCAGTTGCATAAACAAAAACAGTGCTTAAATCCCATGAATCTGTAAGTTTATGTGTTCCTGTTATTGAAATATCATGTCTTCTATCATATTTAGCAGGATATGGAGTTCCTTCATTTATTTCATCAAAATATCTTGTTGTTTTAGATAATGTATATCCAATCCATCCAGTTGTTTTACCTTGATTCTTTTTTAGAAGAATTTCCATTCCATATGATTCTCCATTACCAAAAGTAAATGCATCATCACTGCTTGTATTTGTGTTGTCTTCAGGAAGAATTCCTTCTTTATATTCAATAAGATTTTCCATTTCTTTATAATATAATTCTAGAGATGTTTCATACATATTATCTTTAAAATTCTTGAAATAACCAGCAGCATATTGTTGAGAATGTTTAGGTTCTACTATTGCAGAACTAGGAACCCATAAGTCGGTTGGTAGACTAACAGCCCCTGTAGAAGCTAAGTGTACATATTGATAGTTCTCAGAATAAGAAGCTTTTATTGAAGAACTAGGATATAAACGATATCTTAATGCAATTCTAGGTTCAATATGTCTATAATGATTATTGGTATCTAATTTTATCTCATTCTTTAGGAATCTAATAGGATTTATATCTCCACTATGTTGAAATGAAGAATATCGTAATCCAATATTCATCTTGAATTGTTCATTAAATTCAATATCATCACTTATATATATCGCTCCTTCATTAGAATACTGTTTGTAAATTTCATCAGGACTAAAATCTACTTCACCAGATCTTCCAGTAGCATTACCAGGAGTAAAAACATGATATGTGAAATTAGAACCAAATTTAATCTCATGTTGCTGATTTGGAATATATAGGAAATCTGTTTTGTGATTCCAATCATTAATTCCAGAAAATATTTTCAAGTCAAAATCTGATTGTCCAATATTAAATTCAAATCTATAATCTGTAAATATTGCAGAAGTATTCATAAATAGTTTGTCGCTAAATAAATGATTCCATCTTAATGAGGTAGTCGCGTTTCCCCAAGGAATCTCTATTCCAAATCCACTTTCACTATCAGCAAAACTAAATACATCTCTTCCAAAATATCCACTCAGAAACAATCTATCTTTATCTGATATTCTATAATTTATTTTTGTGGTAAGATCATAAAAATAATATCCTGATCCAGAAAAAGGATTAGGTTCTCCTGTTTCCTCATCTTTTTTATTGAGAAACGGTTTTGATAGAACGTCAATATAGGTTCTTCTTCCAGATATAATAAATGAACTTTTATCTTTTTGTATAGGTCCTTGCAGGGTCATCCTTGAAGAAAGTAGACCAATCCCTCCATCAACTTGATATTCTTTATTATTCCCATCTTTCATTGTAATATCTAAAACTGATGACAATCTACCTCCATATTCAGCTGGCATTCCACCTTTTATAATATTTATATCTTTAATTGCATCTGCATTAAATACAGAGAAGAAACCAAATAAATGTGCTGCATTATAAACTACAGCTTCATCTAATAATACTAAATTCTGATCTGGGCCACCCCCTCTTACGTATAGTCCAGCACTTCCTTCTCCACCTCCAGATATTCCTGGAAGTAATTGAGCAGCTTTTAATACATCAACTTCCCCAAGTATTGCAGGAATAGTTTTGATATTTTGTATTTTGAGTTTTACTTGACTCATGTTTGTTTTTTCTAAATTCTTATCCAATCCTTCTTCTGTTATTTCAATTTCTTTTATTAGAGTTGAATTATCTTTTAATGAAATGTTTAGTCTTACATTTTCTTCTAGATTTATTGGTTTTTCAACGGTTTTTAATCCTATAAATGAATATATAATCTTATATTCCCCTTTTGGTAGAGTAATTGAATAAAATCCATACTGATTGGAGCTAGTTCCTTGATTGGTAGATTTGTCATAAACAGATACCCCGATAAGGTTCTCTCCATTAGATGCTTCTTGTATGTAACCACTAATGGTATAGTTTTGAGAGAAAGAAATTAAAGATAAGAAAGTAAAGAATAAGGTAAGAAAATTTCTGTTCATTGATGTTAGTTAGTATTAGTTTGCAAAGATATAAGAATTGATAGGTTGAAAAAGGTTTAATTATTATTTATATTTGTAGTCAATTTTAAAATAAATAAATTATGAAAACACAGAAAATATTAGCGGGGATAGGAATTGTATCAATTATTACTGCAGTTGTTTTAACAATTACATCTTTTACTCCAAAAACTACAGATTTTATATCAAGAGAAACAAGTAGAGATGGAATTACAGTTTATAGTTATGGAGATTATATTATTGTAAAAACTGATAACTCAGTAAGTGTCTCAAAATAAATTTATAAATTAGCAGAAATTAAAATTAAAAATTATGGCAAGAAATATGATGCGTTCTGGAAATCCGGCATTAAACAAAAAAACATTTGAGAATTTAACAAATACAAGTGGTGGTGTAATGACACTTGATGGTGCGGTAAATAAAACAGCAATCAGTCTTTTACTATTAATGTGTGCTGCATATTATACTTATAGTAGTCAAAACTTAAGCTTAATTTGGCCTGGATTTATAGGTGGTTTTATTGTGGCTATGATTACTATTTTCAAGAAAGAATGGTCTCCTATTACAGTTCCTGTTTATGCGGTTTTAGAAGGTTTAGCTTTGGGAGGAATTTCCAGTGTTTATGCTGAGGCATTTAGTAGTGAATCTAATTATGGAGATATTGTACAACAAGCAATATTTTTGACATTTGGAATTTTTTTCACATTGTTATTCGCCTATAAAACTAAAGTGATTAAACCAACTGAAAATTTTAAATTAGGGGTTTTTGCTGCAACTGGAGGTATTGCATTAATTTATGGAGTTGGTTTTATAATGAGTTTTTTTGGATCTGAAATACCAATGATTCACGGTAGTGGAACTATAGGAATTGGATTTTCTTTGTTTGTAGTTGTAATAGCATCACTTAATTTAGTAATGGATTTTGATTTTATTGAAGAAGCTGCAGAGAATGGTGCTCCAAAATATATGGAATGGTATGGTGCATTCGGATTACTTGTGACTTTAATATGGTTGTATCTTGAGATACTCCGATTATTAGCGAAACTTAATAGAAATTAAATAAAAAAGGGACACGAAAGTGTCCCTTTTTTTTATTATTTAATTTTATTTCTTTTTCTGTCATGCTCCTTAAGTAACATTTTTCTTAGTCTTAAGTTTTTAGGAGTTGCTTCTACATATTCATCTGCTTGTATGTATTCCAAAGCTTCTTCTAAAGTAAAAATAATGGGTGGTGCAATTTTTACTTTATCATCATTACCAGAAGATCTCATATTCGACATCTTTTTAGTTTTGGTAACATTAATAACTAAATCATCTGCTCTTGTATTCTTTCCAATAACTTGTCCTTCATATATTGATTGGTTTGGCTCTACAAAAAATGTACCTCTTTCTTGCATGTTATTTAAAGAGTAAGGAATTGCATTTCCTTGTTCCATTGAAATTAAAGAACCATTTAACCTTCCAGGAATAGTTCCTTTGTGTGGTTGAAACTCTTTGAATCTGTGAGACATGATAGCTTCACCTGCAGTTGCGGTTAGTAAGTAATTACGTAATCCTATAATACCTCTTGATGGAATACTAAACTCTAAATGCATTAAGTCACCTTTTGGTTCCATAATTGTCATTTCACCTTTTCTGATAGTGACCGTCTCAATTGCTTTTCCACTTACATTCTCTGGAATATCGATTGTTAACTCTTCAATTGGTTCACATTTCACACCATCTATTTCTTTTATAATTACTTGTGGCTGACCAATTTGTAACTCATATCCTTCTCTTCTCATTGTTTCGATAAGCACCGAAAGGTGTAAAACACCTCTACCAAACACTCTAAATGTGTCTGCAGATTCTGTTTGTTCTACTCTAAGAGCAAGGTTTCTTTCTACTTCTTTTTCCAACCTTTCTTTTATCTGACGTGAAGTAACAAATTTACCATCTTGTCCGAAAAATGGAGAATCGTTAATGGTAAAAGTCATACTCATTGTTGGTTCATCAATCTTAATTGTTGGTAATGCTTCCGGATTTTCGAAATCGGCAATAGTATCACTAATATCAAACCCTTCAATACCAGTTATTGCACAAATTTCTCCGGCAGTTACTTCTTGTACTTTTCTTTTCTCAAAACCATCAAATATAAATACCTCTTTAATTTTTGATTTTACTTTGCTTCCATCTCTTTTACAAAGTATTATATTCTGATTTTCTTTTACACTTCCTCTGTGTACTCTTCCAATAGCTATTCTTCCAATAAATGAGGAATAATCAAGAGAGGTAATTAATAATTGAGTTGTACCTTCATTTACTTTTGGTGATGGTATATGTTCGATAATTTTATCCATTAAATAGGTGATATCTTTCGTTGGAGTTTTCCAGTCTGCTCCCATCCACCCATTCTTACTAGATCCGTAAATTGTAGGAAAATCTAATTGTTCCTCTGTAGCGTCTAAGTTAAACATCAACTCAAAAACCATCTCGTTCACCTCTTCAGGAGTACAATTTAATTTATCCACTTTATTTACAACAACAATTGGTTTTAATCCTAATTCAAGTGCTTTCGAAAGTACAAATCTGGTTTGTGGCATTGGCCCTTCAAATGCGTCAACTAATAAAACTACACCATCCGCCATGTTTAAAACTCTTTCTACTTCACCACCAAAGTCCGAGTGACCTGGAGTGTCTAAAATATTAATTTTGTAATCTTTATAAGTTACAGATACATTCTTAGCTAAAATTGTAATCCCTCTTTCTTTTTCTAAAGGATTGGAATCCATTATTAGTTCTCCCGGTTTTTCATGTTCCGAAAACATTTCAGATGCAAGTAACATTTTGTCAACTAAGGTGGTTTTCCCATGGTCTACATGCGCAATAATAGCTATGTTTTTTAATTTCATTTATTTGGTTTTAAAAAGTTTGCAAAAGTAAACTTTATACTGAGGTAAACTACTAAAAGTGTGTAAATTATATTTATTATATATTTGCTTTTATGGAACATGTAATAATTCCTCCACTTTCTGAATTATGGTATAAAGGGCTAATAGGTAGCGTCCTTATTATTGCAATACTTACCTATTTATTAAAAAAGTCATCAGAAAAATTTCAAAATAATTTTATGAGACTTATGTCAGTTGTATTTGCAATTGCATGGTTTTATGCTATTATTTATGAGGTGAGTATTGATATTTGGTCTGTTAAGGATAGTTTACCCTTACATCTTTGCAGAGTTTCTTTTATAATATGTATCATTAATTTTTGGAAACCAAAACAATGGATGTTCGAATGGTGTATTTTTTTAGCTATCCCTGCAGCAGTTCATGCTATGTTGACCCCAGAGCTTACAATGGGAAAGAGCAATTGGCTGTTGTTTTATTATTATTTCACACATGCTGCAATGTTGTTTGTTCCTATATTTTTATCGGTTGTAAAGAAAATGAAACCAAGAGTTAATGGGTGGAAAAACGCATTTTGGTATTTACAAATTCTTGTTGTAATAAATCTTCCTTTAAATTTTCTAATTAATTCTAATTATATGTATTTGCATCATAAACCTGGGGTTGATAACCCTTTTTTGATAGGAGATTGGCCATGGTATATTTTAGTATTGGAGTTTGTTTTCTTTCTGCATTTACTTCTAATAAGGTATATTTTCCCTCCGAAAAAAAAGTTAGAAGAAATAAAAATATAACATTTGTTGTTTGTTTTTAATAAATTACTATTTTTGCCGTCCTATTTCGGGAATATAAAAAATAAAAGAAAATGAAAACAGGAATACACCCAGAAGATTACAGGTTATGCGTATTTAAAGATATGTCAACAGATTACATGATTTTAACAAAATCTTGTACGCCAACTGAAGAAACTATTAAATATTCAGACGGAAACGATTACCCGTTA
>JABGSE010000035.1 GCA_018647945.1 Flavobacteriales bacterium
CTCATCAACATAGATACCTGTTGGAAGTGGATTACCACATGCAGATGGATAAGTACAACTTCCATCATCAATAGATGCATTCGGGTCATAGTTAGTTGCTAAAGGATCTGTACAACCAGAATATGAACAAGAACCATCATCCATGTTCGCTGTTGGGTCATAGTTATTTGCCAATGTGTCTGTACAGCCAGTAAATCCAACTGATACTACAACCGTATCGCTAATAAAGCATGTCCAATTATTAAATCCAACATACACCACATATGTTCCTGCGCTTAAATTAGTAATATCTTCTGTTGTTTGGGATGGATTCGTATTCCAAAAATATGAGAATGGAGCAATTCCTCCTGCCACTGTCATATCAATTGATCCATCACTTGCCCCTACACTACTTTCATTTGTAATTACATAAGATAAGGATAATGCCAATGGTTCATTCACAATAATGGTATCGAATAGAGTTTGACCTTGCGCATCTGTGACATTTATAATATAATTGCCTGCAGTAATATTTGCTAAATCTTCAGAAGTGGATCCATTACTCCATAAATATGAATATGGAGGTACGCCTCCACTAACTGTAATATCAATTGATCCTGTAGAATTTCCAGTACAAAGAACATCTGTTACAAAGTATGTTAATTGCAAGGGAGTTGGTACATCATCAAATACATCAATAGAATCAACAACAAAACAATTATTTGCATCTAATATATAAGAAACATATGTGCCTGAACTTAAGTTATATAAGGTTGAAGAAGTAGATGTGTATCCAATCCAATAATATGTGTAAGGAGGAGTTCCTCCAGAAACTGAAACTGAAATAGATCCATTACTCATGCCAGCTCCAGTTGTATTAGTCACTGTATATATTGGAGTAATAACAGCAGGTTCGGTTATGGTATAAGAAGCATTTGCAGTTTGTCCTAATGCATCCGTAACAGAAACAGTATAAGTTCCGGCTAATAAATTCGAGATATCTTGAGAGAATGAACCATTACTCCAAACATAAGTATATGGAGATAATCCTCCACTTACAGATAAATCAATACTTCCATCTGATAAACTATTACAGCTAATATTTGTAATTATGGATGTAAGAACAGGAGGAGAATATGTGCAACTCCCATCATCAACAGTTGCATTGGGATCATAATTTGTTGCATTAGGGTCAGTACATCCATAAAATGTACATGTAGTTAAGCAGCCTGCCCCATTAATTCCTGGATTTAAAGCATTACTGACAACAATAGAATGAAAATCAATTAGACTACCAGAGGATGTATTATGACAATAGCTCATTATTGTACCAATTTGTGGAGAAGGATTATTTGTACAACTACCCTCTACATCTGTACAATTATCTATAGGGCCTCCAGGCCAACCACACCAGTGTGTATGATGAGACTCTATATTATGACCAATTTCATGACTACAAACCATTAAATTCCAAGTATATGAGGGGTTTGGAAAATTAAAGTTTGTAGTATTATTAAGATTTGCACTAAATGCATATCCCCAAGAATTATTACATAAAACATCTCTATATGCAATACCTCCTGTACCCGTATTTGATCTTTTAGTCATCAAATGAACCAAATCTCTACTAATTGATCCATTATTTGATGTCCAATGATTTCTTAAAGCAGCAAGCATATTACTAGCATCATTTATATAAGAAGCATAAGGATCGGTAGTTTCCCAAATAATTGTAGTAACAATAGAGATGTTAAGATTTACCTCACTAGCATATACTTGACTAACTCCAGCCAGAATTGCATGTGCCCAATTTGTTGTAGTTGTATTTGAATTGAATGTATTTCGGGTATGTTGATCTACCTCAATTGCTAATTCCAAACATTTAGGATTTGTAGATGATGATTCTGGGTAGTTATCATCAATATTTATTCGTTCTATTTTCTCTTCTACTTCACAGCTAAATGTATTACTAATCAAACAATCGTTTATATCAAACAACAGAAATTCATTATCTATTTTATTTATTTCAAATTGCCTGTTATGGTATTTGTAACTTATAATAATAGTATTTTCAAAACATAAAAATGTACCAATTGAATTACCTTCATATAAAATATAATAAGATTGAAAATCTGGAATATATTCTTCTATCTCTTGACCATTAGATGTTTCAATTATTAACTTATGATCTGGACTTAATACAGAGAATTTTTTCACATTTACATCTAAAAAACTCTCATTAATAAGTGGGAGTTTTAGAAAGAAATCAATTGAATTTTCAGATATCTGATCTAATAAAACTCTATTTACATTTACAGATTTTGTATTCTCTTCATTTTGAGTTACAATATTCTCTGGAACAGTAAAACTAAAAACATTGTCTTGTGCTGAAAGTTGGCATATACCAACTGCAAGAAAGAATATAAATATCAGTCTTTTCATTTTATTTTGGGTTTTTACAAATATACGAATTATCTATTACAAATGGACTTAAAATCACACCATTCGCAAGTTTTAACATCATCAGTTTGAATAAAATCATCTTGCATTATTCTCAATAATTGCTCTTCAATCTGTTTTTCAAATTTATCCAAAATTTTTCTATCTATATAAATAGTTTCTTTTCTTTGTGTATTAATATATTCTGCAACTGTTAGTAATCCTTCTTTTATATTTTTAAAGGAAAAATTCCCAGCAATAACTTTATTATCCAAGTACTGAGGATTGTTTTTCAAATACAAATAAGCATACATCATTAATTGAAAAGCTTTTCCTTTTTTCGGATTATCAATTAAATCTTCCCACTCCCAAAAACTAACCTCCGATTTAATAACCGAACCCGTTTTATAATCAATAATTCGTAAAGTATCACCAAAAATATCAATCCTATCAACTTGACCTTTTAACAAAACATCTTGACCATTCAAATTAATTAAATGTTTATATATTTTCTCTGATTCTAATATTTCCAAATTGATGTTCTTTTTTGCCGCTTCTTTAAGGTATTCAATCTCATGATTCAGAAAATCATTCGTCAATTTTTTGGCAATTTGCAAAGTCAAATAGTTTTTACCTTCATGCATATTTTGGGAGGAAGTAGCTTGTTCAAATTCGTGTTTCAGAGAATTGATAACTTTACTTTTTACATTTTCAATATCCTTTACAGAAATTTTTCCTTTTAAATAATTATTTTTAAACGATTCGTGAATAGCGGTTCCCATACTGCTTGCTTCTGCAAATTCTTCTACACTTTTTTCCTTTTTTACTTTTACCAAATAATTAAAGTAAAATGACAAGCTACATTTGCTAAACATATTAAGAGCAGAAGGAGAAACTCCATTTGAAAACCACTTTTGTATTTCAGAATCTAATCCTTTATTCTCAATAATTATTTGATGTTTTTGCGACACAATTAAATCTTCCGCATTGTAAATAAATTCTGTAATTTTATTTGGATATTCTGACAATAACTGAGTAATAAAACGACTTTTTTCTCCACTCCCAAAATCATCTGTTTCCGTATTATACAGTAAACTTATATTGTTTGCTCTTTGCAATATTCTGTAAAAATGATAGGCAAAAACAGCATCACTTTCCGCATAAGTTGGCAACTGAAAATGTTTTTTCAAATTATATGGAATAAAAGAATTTACAGACTTCCCTTTTGGAAGATTCCCTTCATTAACACTTAAAATAATTATATTTTTAAAGTCCAAAGTTCTACTTTCCAAAATCCCCATTAACTGAACACCATTTAAGGGTTCTCCTTTAAAAGGAATTACTTCATTGGAAACAATTTGTTTTACTATTTTTTGAAGTATTTTTAATTCTGGAATTTGTTTACTTTCTGAAATTAAGTTTTGCAACTGATTGATACATTTGTAAAAAGTAAATATTATTTCTGTTTCAATTGTTGATTTCGCTCCTTTTAACGATTCTCTGAAAAAGGAAATAATTTTTTGAGTGGATTGAAGTGCCGTTTCACTATTCTCCCAAATCTTGAAAATAGCTTCTACTCTTTCACTATCATCTTTCAAATGGTTTTTTATATTTTTTTCTGTAATAAAAACCAAATTATGTTGTGTAATGTAATTTTTAAGATTAATTAAATTTTCCGAATTTAAAATTTTAGACAGAATTGGAAGTTCAATTACATTTAACACATCCTTAAAATAAAAAGCTTTCTTTTTGTAAGTAAACGCATTTACATTCATTGTGAAAATTGATTCTACAAGAGAATAAAAAGGAGTATATTTTAAAGGAGAACCCATTGTTACATTTAACTCCTTTATATTTTTAGGTAAATTGTGCAAAACAGGATACAACAATCCTTCATCAGCCAATATGATTGCCGTATTACTTTGTGTTAAATCTTCCACCGAAAATTCAGATAATATTTTGGAAAGAGCTTTGGTTTGAGACACATTTTTTGGACAAGCAATAATTTGAAATTTCTCCTTTTTTTCTGCAAAATAATTACCGACTCCATCAAAATCAATCTCCGACCATTTCTCTCTTTGTTCTCTTAAAAATCCTCCCGCCTCATGCATTGGATTGTCGTAATAATACTGATCGGCATCCCAAAAAACCCTTGCAATATCTTCTTGTTTTAAATATTCAATTAATTTCTGTTCGGATTTAGTAAGTGCATTCAATCCAACAAACCAAACTTTTTCCCATTGTACAGAATTTGAAATTATTTTTTTGGAAGCAACTTTGTAAGCCAATCCCTGATATGCAAAATTATTTTTAAGTAATATTTCTTGAAAATCGGAATACCACAAAAACATTTTCTGAAAGAAATCAACAAAACTTTCTTGCTCCTGAGTTAAAGGATCTTCCGATAAACTCCAATCAGAAATATTCCAACTGTCTAATTCCTTAACCTCTTTCAAGTTTGAAAAAATATCTTTGGGGTTTACCAAATTCCTGTCCACCTCATTAAAATCGTGCAAAAGCACATTACTCCAATTCAGAAAATCATCAAAGGACTCTTTATCTTTTACAGGATTTTTGGAATAAGCTTGATACAAATAAAATTGTAAGGACAAATTATCCAACACCTTTAATCCTGAAATTTCCTCTACAAATTCTTCTATAGAATAAAATTTTGGAAGAAAAACAGGAGATTCAATTCTTTTGGAAAGATAATTTTTTAGAAAAACAACTGCCCTTTTTGAAGGAAGAACAACCGAAATATCATCCATCCCTTTTGGATATTTATCCAATAGTCGTTTTGCTATTTTATCTAAAAATGGAATCATAATCGGAATACTTTATCTTTTTCAGAAGTGTAAATCAATACTTTTTCAATATTTTTATATCCTATTTCTGAAAGTGCATTTGCATAATTTGTAATCTGATTAATATGATGATTTTCTCTAACTCCTGTTTTATAATCTACAACAATTGTCTTGTCATCATTAAAAATTAATCTATCCGGAATGTATGTTTTTCCATCTTGCATTAATATTTCTTTTTCAGTTTTCACATTCCATTTATCAGTGAAAAACTCCGCTATTTCATCTATTTCAAAAAGTTTGGTAATCTCAGTATTTAGTTCTTCAAACTGATGACCATTACACTTTCCTTCAGATAATAAATTTTTTAGAACAATCTCTTTATCTCTAGTATAAATAATTTTTGAAAGAGCAAAATGAAGTAACAAACCCCAATCTCTTTTTTTATTGTACTGCTCAGCATCCCAAACATCATCCGAACTATATTTTAATGAAATGATATTTCTCCAATCCGATTTCTTGTCAAATGGAACATTAAAATGCTCCTTATCACCTTTATCTTTTTCAGTAATTTTTTCATTTTTATCTCCCTTAATATAAGGGTAGTTTTTACCGAAAGCAAATAAGAAAGAATTGAGTTTCCCTGATTTCGGAAAATTCCCTGATAAATTTTTGGGATACTTTTTTGCATAAATGTACAACCTATGTTTTGCCCTTGTAGAGGCAACATATAACTTATTTATATTATCCAAAAGTGTTAAGTTTGTTTCCAATTCATACTCATTTTTAAAATCAGAATTTTCCAATTTTGAACTACCACTTATTAATGCCGATTTTAAATTTACTCCCATTTTCTGAGGAATATCTACCCAAATTTCTGAAGAATTTTTTTGATCTTCCCAATTAAAAGGAATCATTACCACATTAAAAGCCAATCCTTTGGATTTGTGGATTGTCATAATAGTTACTGCATTTGTTTCGTCTGAAACTACAATACTTTCTTTTTCCTTTTTATCTTCCCACCACTCCAAAAATGCAGAAATACTTCCTCCTTTTTTCTCCGAAAACTTCAGGATTGAATCCAAAAAGAATTGAATGTATAAATCTTCTTGTATCCCAAATGCATTAATAATATTTTCCATTAATTCGTAAAGAGGAAGTTGTATTAATTTGTTGGAATAAAGAGTAATGTTAGCGTCTTTCAGTAGTGTTATAAAACTTTTTTCTGTTTTTACTTTTAAGTTTAATTGATGTAAATCATTATTACTCAAAATATTTCTTTCTACATATTTTACAATTGAAGTTTTTGCTATTTCATTTTTTGAATCTTGCAAAAACTTAAGAGAAGCAATAATTACATTCACTTTTTCGGAGCTTGAAAGTAACAACCCTTCATTTGAAATTACAGGAATTTTATTTTCCGTAAATTTTTCGGCAACCATTGAAACTCTTTTTCGACTATTACACAAAACTGTAACATCCTTATATTTAAATTTTTTATCATCCACTCTCTTATTAATTTCCTGAATCATTTTTGAAATCACCTCCTCTTTAAATCCATCCTCAGTATCCTCTACCAATTCCAAATGAACATATCCTCCACTTTTTGCGTCAGTTACATCTTGCTTATATCCATCATATATCTTTTGTAAATCTGGGGAAAGCAATCCCTTTATCTTTCCGAAAAAATCATTATTGAAATCAATAATTTCTTTTTTACTTCTGAAATTAGATTTTAAATTATCAACATCATGATGATAAACTAATTTATTTTCCCATTCTGTTTTTAATAATGGAGGTAGATTTTCTCCCTTAAAAATTTCTGGTATTTTAACAAATTGTTCTACTTCCCCTCCTCTCCATCTGTAAATAGATTGCTTTCCATCTCCAACAATTAAATTTTTCCCAAAGTCCAAACTATCGGTAATAAGTGGTAACATATTTTGCCATTGTAAAACAGAGGTATCTTGAAATTCGTCAATCAGAAAATGATTGTAACGTTCTCCTAATCTTTCATAAATAAAACTAGATGGTTGAGAGGTAATAATTTTATGAATCATTTTATTGAAAACAGAAATCTGTTCTATATTTTGATCCTTTTTGTATTGTTTTAGTTCCGAAATAAGTTCGTTTAAAACCGCAATGGAATAAATATTTTTAAGTGCCGATTTCATAGAAATATACTCAGAAAATAATATCATGTAATCAGAATATATTTTTTCCAAATCAGCTTTGTGTAAATCTACCAAATCCTTTATGTGTTGTTTTTTTGACTGAGCGTACCAAACATCATTATTCATGTTTTTTTGCAAGCCAGGAACTGGAACCCATTTTTCATCATCCTCTAATCTTATTCTGTTTATAAAATGATTGTAAAATGTTTTACCCGTAAAATGTTCATCTGTAAAACCCACTTTTGCAAAATAGGATTCTACATCAAAAGAGAATTGTTTTATCTTCTGAATTAGGATTTGTTTTTTATTTATCAATGTATCTTTCACTTTCATACAATCGGAAACCGACAATACATTACTTTCGATATACTGTAGGGAATCTTCCTTAAATAAATGTTGAGAGAACTCTTCTAAATCAGTTTCAATATTGGTACTCTTTCCGTCATCTGCTTTCTGAATTGCAAAATGAACCAAAGCATGGGATAAATCTCCACCACCTTCATTCATCCTAGATAAAAGTAAGGAAACAACTGATTTTATAATTTTATTGTTATCCATTTCTAACTCAAAATTATGGGAAAGACCTAAATCGGAAGCAAAAGTTCGGACAATATTATAGGTGAATTTATCAATAGTAGAAATTGATAAATCGGCATAATGATGAAGAATATGTTCTCTTATTTTTTTCGATCTTCTGTAAATTTCATCTTCCGAAAGATTGGTAAGTTTAATTAATTCTTCTAAAATACCATCTTCATTATCTTGTTTTGCTAAAATTCCAAAATACTTCAAAATTCTTTCCTTCATTTCGGCAGCTGCTTTATTGGTAAAAGTGATTGCCAAAATTTTTCGATAATAATTTTCTTTAAAATTTCCAACAGAAAGTAAGGACAAAGAAATATAGTTGAGAGCTAGAGTATATGTTTTTCCAGAACCCGCAGAAGAGCGGTATATTTTTAAGTTTTTATTTATTGAGGACATTTGTATTTTTTAACTCCACTAAAATACAAAAAGCTTTTGATAAAAAAACAAAGTCAATAAACTTGTGGAAAAGTTATTTACCTTATTATATAAAGATAACCGTGATCTTGGTGTTTCCATCCTTCAAAATCTTGGAAATATATTTCGTAAACATACATTCCCATTGGTAAATCATTTCCTGTGGACTGGTGCTTTCCATCCCAACCATTGGAGTTTAAGAAACATTCTATTTCTGCAATATTCGTTGTAGAAAATACTACATCAGAAGTTCTGTTGTAAACAGTAAACAAAAATGTTTCTGTTCGCACTCCATTGTAACTGATACAGAAAAGATCATTTAACTGATCGTTATCAGGAGTAAAGGAATTTGGAACATACATCCAATATTCATCCGTTATCCAAATGTGTTTGTAAGTAGTATCTGTGCAACCAAAGTCATCTTGTATAATTAAGGACACTTCAAATATTCCTGAAGAATCTTTAAAAGTGTGTGTAGGATTCTGAATAATTTCTTCAAAAGTATTGTCCCCAAAATTCCACAACCAATCTGATATTGTAGCATCACCCTGAATTGAAAAATCGTTAAAATTAGCATTCGGATAAATAACAGAAAGTGTATCGGACTCTAAATTAAATAGTGCTGTTGGAGGATTAATAACCGTTACCAATGCAGATCCTGAAGGCCATCCCACTTCATTAGCATCTGAAAAAGACAGTAATGTATATATTCCTTCCTCCCTTGTAGAAATAATATATGGATTTAAAGTAGTAGTTATTGAAGGTTGTTGAACCCCATCTTTTTCATAAACAAAAGTAAAAGGTGAAACCGCTGCGGAAAAATATATTTTTACCTCAGCATTATTTGTTGAATTTTTACAAATTGTATCGTTAGCAGAGATAAAAGCCGTTAATGGTGGTTTAGGATAAGTTATCAAAATAACAGAATCAGAGGATATTGCATCAAAATTAGCTAACATTGAATTTGCATTTGGCAAAATAGGATTTGTATTGGACTGCCATTGATTAAAAAGCCAATTAGGATTTAATTGGGCTAGTAGTGTAATGTTTTCTCCATACCAATAGTTTTGCGAATAGGGTAAAGCTTGCACTAATCCATCAATGGTAGCCGTAGCCGAACCTATATTATTGATATCATAAATAATCTGAATACCTAATTTCTGATGAACAACAGAATCTACAAATGCAGTATCACAACCATCAATTATAAATCCTTGTGTAGTAAAAATACCCGTATCAGCAGGATTAAAAACCATACTATCAGGAGTATATACCGTATTAAAAGTATTGTTATAAGTAAAACTTCCTGGAGTCATACTCATTTTCCAAACAAAAATATCTTTCCTTCCAAGTGAATTAAGTATAGTTCCATCAAAATTAGCTGCATCTTCATAAAATCCAATTGCATAAACATTCCCAAATCCATCTGGACAGATATCTCCAGTTCTATCATCATCATCCGTATCAGATCCAGCCATTTTTGCCCAAACCCAATCTCCAGTGTTTGTAGATCCATCCAGCTGAGCGACCCAAGCAGAAGCCGTAGTATCTCCAGGTATTTGAGGGCCAACAACCAATCCACTTGAAAAAGTCATTTCTCCTCTAGCAGTACCTCCTAGAAAAACCTGCTTATTTATATCTACAGACATTTGATATGGTTTATCCGTACCCTCACTTCTTGCTCTTTTTGCCCATTTCCATTCTCCTTGATTATTCATCTTGGCAACAAAGACATCTCTTTTTTGTTTATGACTTAAAGTATCTGTTCCATTTGATGCATTTGCACCAGGGAATACCATAGGATTACGATATTCTCCAGTAATATAAACATCATCACAAACATCAATAGCTATACTATTTATCCTGTCTGTTTTGTTACTCCCGATACCTTCTGCCCACAACCAATTTCCATCTTTATCCATTTTAAAGATAAATCCATCCCATTCCCCATTAGATGTAATAGAATACGGACCGTAATTTCCAGTATTTTCAAATCCTCCTATAACATATATATTAGAGAACTTATCAAGTGCTAATCTGTTATCTCTCGATCCTCTTGCGTCTTTAATGCCATCAAACTCATCAACCCAAAGCCAATTACCATTTGAATCTAACTTTCCTATATATCCCATAGGAGTACAATTTGTTCCCCAATTCGGATTTGAAACTGATAAAGCATCAAAATCCGCATCATATCCAGAGAAGAATCCTGTAACATAAATAAATCCGTCATCATCTACTTTCACATCATATGAATGATCATCAGCATCATAAATTGGATAAGGACATCCACCGGATGTATTGTCTCCACCAAAACCAATTACCCAAACAGGGTTACCATCTGTATCAATTTTAGCCAATAATGAATTATCGTGAGAATTTGTTTGAGCACCTGGAACACTTAAAGTGCCTGGTGCTCCATTGACACCTAATTTATAAGAACTCCAGAAAGTTCCTGTAATAAACACATCTCCACCAGGAGTTACATGCATACCCAAGGCTCTGTCATCACAACAACCTCCTGATTGATTCCCTCCAGGAATAGCCCAAAGAACATTTCCAAGTGAATCCATCTTAAAAACAAAATTCTCTTTATTATTTCCCCATGTACTTAAATTGTTATTTGTTAAAGTAATACTCCCAAAAGTAGCCTCATTATTATAATAACCACTACAATAAATAAAACCTAGTGAATCTGTACCTATTGAAATTCCTTTATCAGAAGCAGTTCCTCCAAAAGATTTTACCCAATCTGTTGTTTGAGAAAAAGACACTATAGGAACAAATAAAACTATAAATAAATATTTTTTCATATTTTAATAAATTACATTAACAATTCCTTGCTTGACAAACTTCTTTCTATCTTTTCCCAATAACTCTATAGAATACAAATAATCTCCTTGAGGGACTAACTTTCCATTCAACTTAGCGTCCCAAAACTTACTCATATCATTTGTTTCATAAATTAACTCCCCCCATCTACTAGTTATAATCATAGAAAAAGTACTGATATTTAATCCATATATTTCAAATAACTCATTATGATCATCTCCGTTTGGGGTAAAGGCATTCGGGATGTACAACTGAGTAAGAGGAACTGTATGAACAATTGAAAACTCTGAAGTATCTGTACAATTATTTTCGTCCGTAACAAAAACATAGAATATACCTGCATCCGAAATAGTTAAATCAGAATATACTGAAAGTAAAGAGTCTTCAGAATCATACCACTGATACAACTGATATTCACCAACATTTAAAGTTATGACTTCCCCCTCATAAATAGTGATTTCTGCAGGAGTAATTACCGCAATTGGCAAATCGAAAGTATAAACCAAAACAGAATCTTGCAATACAGAAACACAATTATTTACATCCGTAACTAAAGTAGAATTATAAGTACCAGCATCAGAAGTTGATAAAGTATAAACAGGACTATTTATTCCATTCTGACTAAAAGAAGAAGTCCCATCTGTAAAAGTTAAATCCCAAGGAAGAAGTCCGTTAAAAGTAAAATCAATATTTATTGTGCTTCCGTCTTTACAAATATTTCCACCTCCACTAACAATTGTTATAGGAGGGTTATCTTCTGTAATTGTTATAGAATCTTCTGCCAAGCATCCTGTTCCGTCATCAATAATTAGTTTATAAAATCCTTCAGAAACTATAATAGAAGAACTTGAACTGTCTGTAGAACTAATATTCCAATTATATTGATAAATCCCAGACCCTCCAGTTACTAAAGGAGATAAAGAAACGGTCGTATTACATGGAATTATTACATCCGGCCCTAAATCAAATGATGGTGGAATATCTGAGTTTATTGTAATAGTATCAGAAACTACTGCACAACCAGATGAAGTAGCAGATACTAAATACCATCCAGGACCTACTTCTACTAAAGAATCTGTACTTAAAATTGTTCCAAATTCATTAACCCACTCATATGTTGCACCAATTCCACCATCTGCAGTAAGGATAATAGTAGCATTACAAGGTATCTCAACATAAGTAGAATCGAAACCAAAATTATCTGTTACATTTAATTCTGGACTTTTAAAACTTCCTGCTTCCAGCCAAACATATGAACTTAATCCTTGATCTGAACCGTCAGCAATTGCTAAACGGATATGATATAGTTCCCCACATTGAACAACTGCAACAGCTGTAAAAACCGTAGTCATTCCATCTGCATCTGCAATGGTGTCTAAACCACCAGAATTGTCTACAAAATATTGAACATTTATTGGAGTTACACTATTTACAGATGATATTGTAATTGGTAATGGAGGATTTGAACCTGGAACAATAGCTAAATTTATTGATCCGTTTGCATATGGACCCGAGATTCCAGGACCTGACAGAAAAAATCCAAATACATCATTATATTGTGTATTTTCAAAAGCAAAATACTCTTGAGAACCAAAAACATATCTGAAAGTAATAGTATCTGAAGTAGGAATAAAGTCGAACTCTAATTTTGCAACATCATTAATACTACTTACAGTAAATGATTGTCCAATCATTCCTGGAACAGAATTAGCAACATTAAGTAAATCTGGATCAGTTACAATATTCGCTGGATTAGTAAAAGAGATCGTTCCAGGCATCAAGTTATCAATATCTCCGGTCGCCATTACTATTCCGCTATCTAGACCAAGTGAAGTATTTACCGCATTAAAAAAACCAATTTGCATACTACCCCCCTCATAAGAATGATTAGAAGCCACAACTCCACCACCCAGTAATACATTATCAATTAAATAAGTAGGATTATCGTTTGGAGTAGTTTTATCTACCGTAATCTGAGAAAAGGAAATAAAATTACAGAAAACAAATAAAAATATAAATATTTTTTTCATGAAGTGCAAATATATAAAAGTACTAGAAAAATCAACAATATTTTTCACTTCATCTTATGCCTTCAATCCTTTATAGAAAACTGTGTAGTGTACATCTCTTTATATTTTCCATTTATCTCCATCAAATCAGTATGGCTTCCTTGTTCCAAAACAGTACCGTTTTCTATCAGAAGAATTTTATCGGAATTCACAATGGTGGAAAGTCGGTGAGCAATTATAATTGTGGTTCTTCCTTCCGATATTTTCTGGAGGGAAGCTTGCAAAATATTTTCTGTGTAGGAATCAATTGAAGAAGTAGCCTCATCTAGAATAAGGATTTTTGGATTTCGGAGATACACCCTTAAGAAAGAAATAAGTTGTCGTTGCCCTGTAGAAAGCGTAACTCCCCTTTCTCCCACCACATAATTATATCCTCCTGGTAAACTCATAATAAAATTATGAATCCCAATTTCTTTTGCTGCATTTATTACACTTTCCTCTTTTATGTTTTCATCAAACAAAATAATGTTTTCCATAATAGAAGAAGAAAACAAATGAACCTCTTGTTGTACTACCGCAATATGTTGCCTCAAATTACTCAACTTAAAATCTCTTATTTCCACCCCATCAATAAATATCTCTCCTTCTTGTATTTCGTAAAAACGATTCAGTATATTTATAATAGAAGTTTTACCGGCACCCGTCGTACCAACCAAAGCTAAGTTTTTTCCTTTTTCAATTTTAAACGAAAGACCTTTGAGTACCCAATTTTCATCTTTATAAGCAAACTTTACATTTTTATATTCTACATCACCAGCAATTGTTTCTTTTTCAGTTATTCCATTATCACTAATAAATTCTTCTGTATCTAAAACTTTAAATACCCTTTCCGATCCTACAATTCCCATTTGTAACACATTAAATCTATCGGCAAGCTGCCTTATTGGTCGGAACATCATATGTATGTAAAGTATAAATGCGATTAACTCTCCTAATGTAACAGACTTCCCAGAAATAATTGCTTCTCCACCATACCAAATAATCAAACCGATAGAAAGAGCAGAAAGAATTTCTACTACCGGAAAAAACACAGAATAATAGAAAACCGATTTTAAATGAGCCGTTAAATGTTTCTTGTTTATCTGTTCAAACTTTTTAAATTCTGAGTCTTCCCGATTAAAAATTTGCACCAAATTCATCCCCACAATATGTTCTTGTACAAAAGTATTTATGTTCGATACTTCTTTCCTCACATCCTGAAAAGCAGCTTTTATATTCTTTTTGAACCAAGCAGTAGCAATTAGTAAAATTGGAATAGCTACCATACTCATTAGTGCTAATCTCCAATCAGTGTAAAACATCATACTGATTACCACAATCAGTTTTAGGAGTTCCCCAATAATAACAAAAAGCCCTTGCGAAAATATATCCGAAATGGTTTCAATATCCGAAACGGTACGCGTAACCAAAGAACCAATAGGAGTATTATCGAAATAAGTCATTTTCAATTTAAGGATATGCTTGTATACTTTTGCACGCATATCTTGTATTACATGCTGTCCAAGCCAAGTAGCCAAATAAATATACAGAAACTGAACTATGGCCTCCAAAAATAAAATCCCCAATAATACCATACAAATAAACTTGAGTTGAATAGGATCAGGGGAAATGATATAATTGTCCACTGCATAATTGATAAGTAAGGGCCTAAGCGGACTTAAAAAAGAAAGTAGTATGGAAAAGAACATGGACAAATACAAGACCTTTTTATAAGGACGAGTAAAAGTAAGTACTCTTTTCAGAAGATTAAAATCTATTGCTTTTCCGGTTTTTGTTTGTGCCATTTATATGTCTTTTGGATATTTTATTTCAGTTAAAAATAGGGCCTTTGCAGGAACGGAAGTCCCTGCAGCGCACCTATCTCTCTTTTCTATTATTGTTTTTATTTCTTCTACTTCTATTTTTCCAGTTCCTACATCCAACAAAGTACCAACAATGGACCTTACCATATTCCTAAGAAAACGATTGGACGAAATAGTAAACACAAAAGTATCTCCTTCTTTTTCCCAAACTGCTTTTGTTATATTACAATTATTGGTAAAGGTGTCGGTATTTACTTTGGAGAAAGAAGTAAAATCCTGATCTCCCATTAAATAGTTACAAGCGGCATTCATTTTATCTATATCCAAATGTTTAAAAACCAAATGTAAGTTATTGTTAAATATATCTTTTTGGGGAGATACATAATATTTATAAGTTCGGGCAACTGCAGTAAAACGGACATGAGTATCTTCTTTTACTGGGAATAGAGCCGAAACCATAATATCGTTTGGTAAAAAGGAGTTGAGTTTAGTCACTATTTTATCGGAATTTAATGTTGTGCTAGTATCCAAATGAGCAAACATTTGTTTGGCATGTACTCCCGTATCGGTTCTGCTGGCTCCCATTAATTCTACTTCTTCTTTTAGTAAAACCGACAAACATTTTGTTAATTCCTCTTGCACCGTATTAGAATTGAGTTGTTTTTGCCAACCATGATAATTGGTTCCATTAAAAGAAAATTCTATAAAGTATTTCATTTGTGGCAAAAGTAAGAAAGCAAATTAAAATACTATAGCAAAAAGAAATACGTTTGTTTTTTGGTAAGTCGAGAAACAATTTTATTTTTGTTTCCCTAAAATAAATACAATGGAAGAATTAAATATTGACATAAAACAGCTGAACGAAAAGATTAACAAAGAAAGTGCCATTATTGAGCTACTTACAATGGAACTAAGCAAAGTAATTGTTGGGCAAAAAGAAATGATAGACCGACTTCTGGTAGCGCTTCTATCTAACGGACATATTTTGTTGGAAGGTGTGCCAGGACTAGCAAAAACTTTAGCTATTAGCACTCTAGCAAAAACAATAGATGCCGACTTTAGAAGATTACAATTTACTCCTGATCTATTACCAGCCGATATTTTGGGAACACAAATATATAGTCCGAAAAAGGAAAGTTTCTCCATTAAAAAAGGACCTATATTTTCTAACTTGATACTTGCAGATGAGATAAACAGAGCGCCTGCTAAAGTACAATCAGCACTTTTAGAAGCCATGCAAGAACGTCAAATATCCATTGGAGATGAGACCTTTAAATTGGAAGATCCGTTTTTGGTAATGGCAACCCAAAACCCTATAGAACAAGAAGGAACTTATCCTTTACCAGAAGCACAAGTAGATAGATTCATGCTAAAGGTGGTAATTGACTACCCTAAAAAGGAGGAAGAAAAACAAATTATGCGTCATAACTTAGCAAAGGAATTTCCACAATCAAATTGCATATTAAAAACCGAAAGCATCTTATCGGCAAGGGAAGTAGTAAAGGAAGTATACATGGATGAAAAAATTGAACAATATATATTGGACATTATTTTCGCTACTCGTACTCCGGAAAAATACGGAATAGGAAAAATAAAAGATTATATTTCTTTTGGTGGTTCTCCAAGGGCATCTATCAACTTAGCAAAAGTAAGTAAAGCATTTGCCTTTATAAAAAGGAGAGGATATGTAATTCCAGAAGACGTAAGAGCTATGTGTTATGATGTATTAAGACACAGAATAGGACTTACTTATGAAGCAGAAGCAGAAAACATTAGTACAGAAGATATTATTACTGAAATACTAAACACAGTAGAGATTCCATAATGAGTACAATCGAACTTCTTAAAAAAGTACGAAAAATTGAAATAAAAACCAAAGGACTCTCTAATCATATTTTTTCTGGAGAATACCATACGGCTTTTAAGGGGAAAGGTATGGCCTTTTCGGAAGTGAGAGAGTATCAGCCGGGAGATGATGTTCGATCTATAGATTGGAATGTAACCGCCCGATACAATAGTCCGTTTGTAAAGGTTTTTGAAGAAGAACGAGAAATGACTGTTATCCTTTTGATAGATGTAAGTGGTAGCTCAGATTTTGGTACGCAAACACAATTAAAAAGAGAAATAGCCACAGAAATAGCGGCTGTACTTTCTTTTTCGGCTATTAACAACAACGATAAAATCGGAGTTATTTTCTTTTCCGACAAAATAGAAATGTTTATTCCTCCAAAAAAAGGGAAATCCCATATTTTACGAATCATAAGACAGTTGATTACCTTTGAGTCTGAAAGTAAAAAAACAAATATTGAAATAGTATTAAAGTACTTCAACAATGTAATAAAAAAGAGAGCCGTTTGTTTTATCTTCTCCGATTTTATGGATGATAATTTTGAAAAGTCCTTAAAAATAGCCCGTAACAAACACGATATTATTGCCCTCCGCATTCATGATGAAAGAGAAGAAATACTACCCAATGTGGGACTACTAAAAGTAGAAGATTCCGAAAATCGTGAAATGAGATGGATTGACTCTTCCAACAAAAAAGTAAGGAGCGACTTCAACAGTAACTACAGAGAATTTGAAAAGGGATTGAAACAAACTCTACAAAGTTCGGGAGTAGATCATATTGATATAAAAACCGGAAAAGATTATGTAAAACCCCTTATGAATTTCTTTAAAAATAGAGGGAGAAGATAATGAAGAATCTCACCCTTATATTTCTGTTTTTATCTACTATATCCTTTTCTCAGAAAGCTAGTTTAGAAAAGGATACCATTTTAATTGGGGACCAGATTAAATTTACAATCAATCATGTTTTAGGATGCGATTACCAAATTGAATGGCCTATTTATAACAATAGTATAGTTGACGGAATTGAAATAATAAAAAAATCTGACATTGACACCCTTTATGATCACGATCAAGAATTTCCTATTATCCAGCAGCAATATATCATTACTTCATTCGATAGCGGAACATATACCATCCCTCCTATTTTCTTTTCAGAAAGTGTAAAATCAGAAGAACTTATTTTGGTGGTAAATACAATTACAGTAAACGACAGTACAAAAATGTCAGATCACTCTCCACTCCTAATTGGAGAGGATGAAGATTTAACAACAGAGGAATTAGATAAACTCAATGAAAACAAAAGAAATAGAACAATGATAATAATAGTTATAGTGTTATTACTTATCGCTATTGCTTATTTGGTTTACAAATACCTACAACGCAAGGAAATCATAAAACCAAAAGTGATTGTTCCTATTCATGTTACTGCACTCAACAAATTACAAAACTTAAAAAAACAAAAACTCTGGCAGAAAGGAGAACTGAAAGAATATTATTCAGAAATCTCTACAATTATAAGAGAGTACACAGAGCTCCGATTCGTATTTAACGCATTGGAACTTCCAACTTCCGACATATTATCGGAACTAAAAAAACTAAAAGTAGAAAAAAAAATTATAGAATCCTTAGGAATAATACTAAAAAGAGCAGACAATATTAAATACGCAAAAGGACTTTCGTTGGAAGATGAAAACAAAGAAGTAATGGAACTTTCGGTCAACTTTATAAAGAAAACAAAAATAGAAAATGAGCGAATTTCTAAATAAAATAACTTTTTATAATCCGGAAATATTTTACCTTTTTATTTTGGTATTTCTTCATATTTTGTGGTATTTACTTAAAAACAAGAACTCAAGATCAAGTATTTCTTTTTCTAACACAAAATTGTTTTCTGACAAAGAAAGTATTAAAAACAAACTAATTCATTTACCTTATATATTGAATGTAATCTGTCTTGTATTTTTAATTATTGCCATTGCTCGTCCACAAAGCAGCAACAATTGGGAAGAAAGTAAAACAGAAGGAATTGATATTATTATTGCCATGGATATTTCTGGTAGTATGCTAGCACAAGATTTAAAACCCGACAGATTGAGGGCGTCCAAACAAATTGCAATCGACTTTATAGAAAGTAGAGAAAACGACAGAATTGGTTTGGTTATTTTTAGTGGAGAAAGTTTCACTCAATGTCCGCTAACTACCGATAAAAACTCATTGATCAATTTATTTAATGATGTAAAACAAGGAATGATTACTGATGGAACCGCTATAGGAGAAGGGTTGGGAACAGCAATAAACAGATTAAAAGATAGTAAAGCAAAAAGTAAAATAATCATTCTACTTACTGATGGAGAAAACAATAGTGGATATATAAGCCCTACAACCGCTGCTAATATTGCTGCAAACGACTCATTAAACATAAAAGTATATACTATTGGGGTTGGAACAAAAGGGATGGCAAAATCTCCTGTTAGAAGAGATTTTAGAGGAAAATTAATTTATGATTATGTGGAAGTAAAAATAGATGAAAAAACACTAAAAGAAATTGCAAATAAAACTGGGGGAGAATATTTTAGAGCAACAAATAATAAATCCTTAGAAGAGATTTACAAAAAAATTGATTTACTGGAAAAAACCGAAATTGAAACAAAAAAATTCAATACAAAAAATGAAGAATTTTACCCTTATGCTTTTGCAGCTTTATTCAGTTTTTTACTTTCGTTTTTATTGCAAATAACATATTTCAGGCAAATTACTTAGATGATAAAATTTGAACATATAGAATATTTGTATCTGTTATTTTGCATTCCAGTTGTAATAATTTTTATACTAATTTATGTAAGATGGCAAAAAAGAGCAGCTTCAATTTTTGCAGATAATAAGATGATGGAACGACTTTCAAAATCAAAATCGATAAGAAGAAGAAACATAAAATATTTATTTACAATTATTATACTATTGTTTATCATTTTCGGACTTTCCAACCCAAAAGTAGGTAGTAATTTGGAGGAAGTAAAAAGAGAGGGAATTGAAATTGTAATTGCATTAGATTTATCTAACTCCATGCTTTGTGAAGACATAAAACCAAATAGACTTTCCAGAGCAAAGCAAGCTATCTCTGATCTTATTGACAAATTAGATGGAGACAAAATTGGATTAGTAGTTTTTGCAGGAGATGCATTTATCCAATTACCAATTACCTCCGATTATTCTGCGGCAAAAATGTTTTTATCTACCATAAATACCCGTACCATTAAAACACAAGGAACTGATTTTTCCTTAGCCATTGAAAAAAGTGTGAGTTGTTTCAATTTGCAAAATGAATTTAACAAGTCAATTATTATAATTACAGATGGAGAAAACAATGAACAAGGAGCAATTGAAAGTGCACAATTAGCAAGCGAAAAAGGAGTCTTCATTCATACATTATCAGTTGGATTGGAAAAAGGAGGTCCCATCCCAATTGTAAACTCAAGAGGAAATAAAACAGGAAAATACAAAACAGATAACAAAGGAAACACAATTGTAACAAGACCAAATTATCGGTTTTTGGCAGAACTTGCAAATAATGGAAACGGTAAAAATATAAATGCAAATAACAGCAGAATGGGATTAACCGAACTTTTTGAGGAGGTAAATAAAATTGAGAAAAAAGAAGTAATCTCGGTTATTTTCACAAACTACACAAATAGATTTCAATGGTTTTTGGCAATTGCCTTTTTCCTTATTATGCTGGATTTTATAATTCTGGGAAAGAAAAACAAGACATTAACAAATAATAAATACAGAGTAAAATGAAAAATTTAATTTATATATTATTTGTGTTTTGTGCTTTCAATTCTCTTTCTCAAAATAAAGTTGAATTACTAAATGAAGGAAATATAAAATTTAACAATAAGGATTTTCTAGCAGCAGAACAACTCTACAAACAATCGTTGGAAAAAGATTCTTCCTATTACAAAGCAAATGTAAACTTGGCTCATTCACTTTACAAACAAGAACGATTTGATGAGTCAACTTCTTTTTATAAAAACGCTTTGGAATTAACAGATGAAAAATCAGCTACTTTTTACAACTTAGGGAATTCTCAATTAAGAGAAGGTAAAGTGGAAGAAAGTATAGAATCGTACAAAAACACTTTAAGAATTGATCCAAATAATATGAATGCGAAACGAAATTTGGCTATTGCTCAATCCTTATTAAAAGAACAGGAAAAAGAAGAAAAGAAGGAAGAAGAAGAAGAAGAAAAAGAAGAAGAAGAAGAAGAGGAAAAGAAGGAAGAACCTAAAAAAGAACCAAAAGATGAGATAAGTAAGGACGAATTGGAACAAATCTTGAAAGCCTTGGAAAGAAAAGAATTGGAAGTTCAGGAAGATTTACAAAAGAAAAAAGTAGTGGGAAAAAGTAAAAACTTAAAAGATTGGTAAAATGAAAAAATTACTTTTTTATCTTTTCACTCTTTTTACATTCTCAGTAAATGCACAGGATTTACAACTTGAAGTAAAAGTAAATAAAAATCCGGCTTTAACTTCTGAAATCATTCAGCTTCAGTTTAGTATAAATGCAAAAGGAGATGATTTCATTCCTCCTCCCCTTTCAAACTTTCATGTATTATCAGGACCTGCAAGCGGATTTAACCAAAGTTACAGCAGTATAAACGGAAAAACTGAAAATAAAATATCCACAACTATTTCCTATACTTTACAAGCAAAAAAAGAAGGAGAATTTACTGTCTCATCCGCATCAGTAAAAGTGAGTGGCAAAAAATACAAGAGTTCTCCTTATACAATTAAATTTGTTAAGGATATAAATAACAAATCAAAACAAAGTGAAAAAACAATATTTATCTCTGCAACAGCAAGTAAAACAAATGTTTTTATTGGAGAGCAGTTTTCAGTTATCTATAATTTATACATAAAAAACGGAATTAATATTCAGAAATCAGAAGTGTTTCCAACAACATTTGATAATTTTTGGGAAGATGGAATTGAAATAAATCAAAAGAAAAATAAGAGAGAAATAATTGATGGAATCGCATATACGGTTATCAAATACAAACATTCAATACTTACTCCGCAAAAATCTGGGAAACAAATTGTTCCTCCTGCTCAAATTAATTTAAGTTATATTACCAGAGGAAAACTAAGAGGTTACGATATTTTTAACAGGCCGGTTTACCACCAGAAAATCACTTCCGAATCTCTGAAATCAAAATCGTTCAACATAAATGTAAAGGAACTTCCTACACCAAAACCACAGTATTTTTATGAAAGTGTTGGATCAAATTTTTCTTTAAAATCGGAAATTGACAGAACAAAATTAAAGAGTGGAGAAGCTATAAACTATAAAATAATTCTGAGAGGAACAGGAAACATCAATTTATCAGAACCTTTTCCTTTAGGATTTCCAGATGAATTTGATGTTTTTGACCCAAATGTTACTAATAAAACTTTTATAGGAAATAAATCAGTAAATGGCAGTAAAATATTTGAATATATCTTAATTCCTGGATCAGAAGGCGTATACACTATCCCATCTTTTAAATATAGTTATTTTGATATTAATACTGAAAAATATGTAGAATTAAAAACAAAAGAATACAAAATAAATGTTTTGAAAGGAGATTTAAACTTTACAAAAGACAGTACAAATAACATTTCCAAAAAGAATATGGAGTTGGAAAAAGAATTAAATTTTACTAAAATTTCAGAAAGAGCAAAATGGCAGAAATATTATTTCATTTCTTTTTGGACACTTTTTTCATTTGTAATTTTACTCATTGTTTTTAATATCTACAACAAAAATAAAACTATAAATCCGATAAATGAAAAAAGGAGGAGATCTACAAAAATTGCTATAAAACGACTGAAAACCGCCAATAAATGTATATTAAATAACAATTTTGACCAGTTTTTTGAAGAAATTGAAAAATCATTATGGGGTTATTTCGGACAAAAATTCAATGTAGAATCCTCAAAACTATCAAAAGAGAACATAATCAAATACTTTACTGATAATAATATTGGAAAAGATTTAGAATCAGAGTTTATCAATTTAATTATACACTGCGAATTTGCACGATACGCTCCTTCTTCAAATAAAAACATGGAAATGAAACAGATATTAAACAGAGCAAAAGAAATTATAATTAAAGTAGAAACATACACAAAATAGAATGAAAAAAGGAATTACATATTTATTTTTAGTTTTCTCTTTTCACTCTTTTTCCGCAGAAAAGATTTTTGAAAAAGCCGATTCCTTGTATCAACTTTCTGATTACCAAACGGTAATTGATCAATACAATTTCGTTTTAGAAAAAGGATTGGAAAGTTCTTCTGTTTATTACAATTTAGGTGTTTGTTACTTTCAATTGGAAAAATACGAAAAGAGCAAAAACTATTTTAACAAGTGCTTGATTCTGAACCCAGAAAACACAAAATGCAAAGAAAACATAAAACTCTGCAAACTAAAAGTACTGAAAAAAGATTCCCCAGAATTTTTTTACAAAACATGGTGGAAAAACTACAGTAATCTTCTGAAAATTAACAATTGGTATTTACTTTCCTTATTCTCCATCATCACTCTTTTAATCTTAACTTTTTTATCAACTGTAAAAAAGAAAATAATTTCAAAATATTTATTTGTAGTTTTATTAATTGTAAATCTTCTTTTTTACCTAACAACTCAAGGAAAAGAGAAAAAAAACAAAAGAATATTCAATCAAGATTTACAAAATATTTCTATTAATAAGTAATATTTTTTTATTTCAACTTTTCAATCATTATACTTTCAGGGGAACTAAAGAAGTAAAGTACAAGATTATTTACGTATATTTGTAGCTATAAAAAAACCGAACGAAAAAAAATGAAAAAATCTCTATTAAAACTGATAACTTTAACATTCTCAATTTTATTTGTAAATACTGTATTCTCTCAATCCGATAATTGGGAAGAGTATTACTCAGATAATCAAATTAAAATTGAATACAATTATATGATTTGTGATTTTTCTTCTACTGCAAGTCAGGAATTAATTGTTTTCAGATTTACAAACCTTAGTGAAAACAATATTACATTAAATTACGAAAATCAAATATGGTATGATGGAAAAGAGATAAATACTGAACATAATTCAGATGAATTTCGTAAAACCATTAACCTAGAGAACAATGAGATAATTACGACAAATTGTGAGAATCAATGGAAGGAATATTCTATTTTCTCCGCTTTTGTGCACAATGAAACAAATGAGAGGTATGTTTCATTAACAAAATTTGAATTAATAAATATAACTACTAAAAATGACTAAATTCTATATTAAAAGTTTAACAGCACTTATAATAGTATTCGCATCTATAACATCAAACTCTCAATGTGTTGTTTGTGTTGATGCTCCAGCTTTAATTACCTGTGGAGAAACAGCAACATTAACTGGTGATGGATTTCTTACTTCTTCTTATGGAGATGATTTTAATAGTGGTATTGGCGCATTATGGAATTCGGTTAGTACAGGTGGTACAACAACCTCTACTTGTACTGGAGCATCTTCTGTAAGTACAATAAATTGTGCTGGAGCAGGATCTGTTCCTGCTGGAGATTTTCTTTGGTTTCCAGGCGGATCTACAGTGCCAAGACAAGCAACTACTATACCTATACCGGTTCCAGCTGGTGGAGATATTATTTTTGAATTTAAGATGGAGGGGCAAGGTGGATCTTGTGATGGTCCTGACTTGATTGGAGAAGGGACAATGTTACAGTATCGAGTTGCAGCAGGTATATGGCAAGATATGCCAGCAACAATGTGGCCATTTAATCTGAATCCAATGCCTTATACTAATAAAGCTTATTTCTGCCCAACAAATCCTCAACTTCAAAGTTTTACAAATTGGAATCAATACTCAATCCCTATTCCTGCAGCTGCATTTAGTGCATCTACTGAATTCAGGTGGAGGCAAATAAGCCCAACAAGTCAAAATTGGGATTTTTGGGGATTAGATAATGTTAATATTTCTACTACATCCCCAGGTGGAGCTACTTATACATGGAATCCTGGTGGAGCAGGACAAACATTAAACGTTAGCCCAACCTCATTAACAAATTATACTTTTACTTATGCTAATAATGGAATATCATGCAGCACTACTGTAGTTGTAGATGTTGCTCCTCCTATTGTAAATCCTGTAATAGTTCCAAATCCTTTAAATCCATGTCCTAATGCAATAGATTTGAATGCGGATGTTAGTTTTAACTCATGTAATTATAATATTTATTTATACGATAATGGAGGAGATGGATGGACAACTGTTCCTCAAACTTCTACTTCTATTGATAATAGAATAGAGGTGTATGTTGATGGAATCTTGGTAAATACAGTTACCATGAATAATGGATATGGGCCTTTTGTCTATTCCTTCCCTGTAACATCAGGAGGAACATTTGAAACTGTATTCTTAACTGGAGGTCCAAATCCATCAGAATGTGCATATTTTGTTACAGATAACCAAGGACAATTAATAACAGATGCAGGAGGTAATATTATCTCAGCAATGGGACTAATAACTTCTCCAACCGTTCCAGTAGGACTTTGGCCAGTTCCAGCAGGCACACTTCCTTCCGGAGGATTTGTTATAGTTCCTGCTGATTTTGGACCAGTAAGCACTGTATGTCCTACTACAAATCCATACACTTATTCATGGTCCATTTCACCAGGAGGATCAACAGCTGGTATATCTACTCCAAATTCTCAATCAACTGTAGTAACAACAGCTTCCACTCAAAACTATCAGGTAGTTGCTACAGACGTAAACAATCCTGGATGTATTGCTACTGGATTGGTTAACGTTATTGGATCGGGTGGAAGTTGGGACTTTGATCCTATTGCTCCGAACCCTGCTTGCGAGGGAGATTGTATTGATCTAAACTTTACTTCAACCGTAGGTTCAGGAAATTATAATATTGTGGTGGAAATGATAGATGCAACGGGCTCCAATTCTTATACTTTCACAATCAATTCTGCTGGAAATAATATTGCAACTCCAGGATTGCCAATTGAACTATGTCCTACTATTTCTTCAGCAATACCTAATGTGTCTTTTAATATCTTGTCTCTAGTAGACGCTTCTGACCCAAACAATTGTGAAATTCCAATTACAAATGCCAGTCAAGTTGTAACTTTTGCAACTCAACCAAATGCAGGAACTGCACTGATAAACCCAACAACATACTGTGAAAGTGATGCAATTGTTGATTTATCTACTCTTATTTCTGCTAACCCAGATTTGGGAGGAACTTGGACTTATACCGGTGCAGGACCAGCTCCTGCAAACATGCCTTTTGTTGGTCTAAATTATAATTTTGATCCTTCTAGTTCTCCCGCAGGAAATTATATATATACTGTGAGTAATTCTCCTTGTTTGGATGATAATGTAACATTAATTATCAATTTGGAAACTCCTCCTTATGCAGGACAATTACCTATCCCTCCTACAGATATGTGTATGGGAACAAACTTGGATTTAAATGCATCATTTTTGAATTTACCTGTTCCATTCACTCCTGTTTGGACAGACATTACTTCTGGAACTCCTGGAACAAATATTACCAATTCGTTTAACCCAACTGCAGCGGGGACTTATACTTTCAGAAACACAATTTCATCAACAACAAATTGTCCTTCAGATGATGAAGACATTACTGTAATTGTGCATGATTTACCAACTATTTCTGTGTCATCTATTAATCAGATTTGTTTGGGTATGTCCATTGATTTAATCTTTGTTGTTACAGGAACTGCAAATTATATAGTTACAATTTCGGATGGAGTTACTCCTCCATTTAATGTAACTTTGGATGGAAACGGGAATGATAATGGAACTGGAAACCCTGTTTCTGTAACACCAGGAAACATTGGGTTAATAACCTACACAATACAAAGCATTTCTGATGTTTATTGTTCAATTTCAGTTTCAAATCAATCTACAACAATTAATGTTTTATCTCCACCAAATTCAGGGACTATTATTACTCCTTTAAATGTATGTTCGAACGATTTGGCAATTTTCGATTTGGCAAACCAATTGAACGGACAAGATTTAACTGGTTATTGGATAGATGCTGGAGGATTTCCACAACCTCCAAACTCATCTTTCAATTTTAACTCCTCTATGGCTTCAGGAATTTACACATATACTGTAACTTCTGCTGTTTGCCCGGATGCAACTACAAATTTACCGGTAACGGTAATTACCGCACCAAATACTGGAACAGCAAATCCACAATCAATTTGTTTTAACGATTATGGAGTAGGAAACTTATACAACCTAAACAATTTACTTTCTGGTGCTTTCGACCCTGGAACTTGGTATGATGGAGCAACACCAATTCCAACAAACATAAACCCTGCAACTTATGGGATTGGTACAACTACTTTTACTTATCAAGTAAATGGAATCCCTCCATGTGCTAACCAAAGTATAAATGTTGATTTAACAATAAATCCGGAGCCAATTGTAAATACTTTTACATCTTCTGCTCCCTCTACAACACAAGGATATACAATTGATATAATAGTTGATATGTTAGTTGGATCCGCTCCTTACACAATTGGTATAGATGATGATGATTCTCCTATTAATTCCTCTTCAATATTTATAGCATCAGGAACTTCAGGACAAGTTACAGTTTCCCCTAATGTAATTCCTCTAACAACTTATAGTATAGTAAATATTACTGATGGAAATGGTTGTACAACTACATATAATGGTACAGTCCCAGTTGGAGTAATACCCTATCCAATAGTTAATCCATTTTCTACTGTTACTCCAGAAATTTGCGAAGGAGATGTTGCAACTATCGAATTTGATTTAACACAAGGTGTTGTACCAGTAACAATCGATTATGTATTGAACGGAACGACATATACTGAAATATTAAACTCCACAGGAATTACTTCAATAGTTGTTCCAAATGCTAATTTAACATTAGGAATAAATACTTTCAGTATTAGCAGTATTGTGGATGTAAATGGAGAAGCTTCTCCAAATATTCCTAACGATATTCAGGTTGTAGTAAACCCTGTTCCAAATGTAAGTTTCACTACTACAACTCCTATAATTTGCTTTGGAGATGATGCAATTTTAGAATTTGACTTTATGGCAGGAACCGCAGCATTTACTGTAAACTACAGAATAAACGGAACCCCAGTCGCACCGCCTTTATCATTCCCTTTTATGGGTACTCAAACTCAAATATTGAGTCCTGACCCTACGGTAGGATTAAACACATATTCTATTATTAATATTATTGATAGTAAAGGATGTATTGGAAATATTGCAAATACAGTAGATATTTTGGTTCAGGAATTACCAAATATTAATGTAACAATAAGTGGAACAAACCCAATTTGCTTTGGAGAAATATCAGATCTTTCATTCCCAATACTTGGAGGATTAGCTCCTTTTAATTTAAGTTTATTGGAAGGTGCAACATCAAATACTTTGAATATAGATGCTAGTGGACTAATTGGTGGACAGCCATATCAGGTTTCCCCTCCAAATACTACAACCTACACTCTTACATCCGTAACGGATGCAAATGGATGTACTGCTACTCTAACCGATAATAAAACTTTGGTTGTAAATCAGTTGCCAGTTGCCAATATATCTGGAACTACAGAAATTTGTTTTGAAGAAATAACACAATTGGATTTCAACTTTACATCAGGTCAATCTCCTTGGAGTTTAACTTACGATATTAATGGAACTCCTTCAGGGCCTTTAACATTAAGTAATGCTACTGATTTATTAACCGTTAGTCCTGCTACAACTTCTGTTTATACATTTAGTTCTATTTCGGATGCCAACAATTGCAGCAGTACAATTACAGATGCTATAACAATTACGGTAAATCAGTTACCAGAAGTTACTGTTTCTGGAGGTGGAGAGGTTTGTGATGATGGATCTACAGTTGATGTTATTTTCAATACTACAAACGGAACTCCAACTTTCAACTTAAATTATGCAGTAGGAATTTCTAACAGATTAGCTTCAAATATTGGATATCAATATGTACTCACAACAAATGAATCGGGAACTTATTCGGTAACATCTGTTGTTGATAGTAAAGGATGTGTTGGAAAAAGTATTAGCGGAACTGCAGATGTAATTGTAAATCCTATGCCTGTTGTTAAGTTCTCTGTTTATCCTCAACCTGCGGATGTTACAAATCCTGTAATTACTTTTGTAGATCAATCCACAGGACACAGTTTTGGAACATGGGATTTTGATGATAACACCATAGTTTCTACTAATTTCGGAAGTTTAACTCACCGATTTTCTGATCAGGATAGTGGAACTTATTTTGTAGAACTTTATGTAGAAACTGATAAAGGTTGCAACAGCACTATAGTACAAGAAATTGTAATTGACAATGCTTTTATCCTTTATATTCCAGATGCATTCTCACCAAATAGGGACCAAATAAATGATATTTTCACTCCTATTATTAGTGGAACTTCTGAATATCAATTGTATATTTATAGTAGAGAAGGACAAAAAATATTTGAAACTCAAGATCCAGGTGAGGGATGGGACGGAAAAGTTGATAATGGAGATGAATACGCATTAGTAGGTAAATATGCATATGCTATTTATATAGTCGATATTCATGGGAAAAAGAGAAATTTCCAAGGAGATTTCTTTTTGATTAGATAATATGAAAAAACTACTCATAATATGTGTTTTATCTATACTATTCAATTATGATGCTTTTTCAACTCATGCAGCAGGGATGGATATTTCTTATCAATGTATAACACAAGGCACTAATTCAGATACTTATAAGATAACACTTAAATTTTACAGAGATTGTGACGGAGTATCAGCTCCTTCTACTCATACTCTAAATTATTCTTCTTCCTGTGGATCAGGATCAATTAACCTAAACATGGTTGGTGGAGCTGTTGATATAAACCCCCTTTGCGCTTCATATTGTAATGGAGGTAACGCCTTTGGGATTGAAGAATATACTTATGAGGGTACCATTACTTTAGCACATTGTTCTAATTGGGTTTTAAGAGTTTGTGAATGTTGTCGAAATAATGCAATTAATACAATTAACAATCCTGGTGGTGCTGAGTTATGTGTTGAAGCAACATTGAACAATACGGTATATTGTAATAACTCCCCTACTTTTTCTGAATATCCAACACCTTTTGTGTGTACTGGTAATTATTTTTGTTATAATAATGGAGCAATTGAAATAGATGGAGACTCTTTAGTTTATTCATTAGTTACACCGCTTGATAATCCTGGAACAGTTACATATATAGGAGGTTATTCCGTAACAAACCCAGTAGGTGGGGGTTCTACATTTGACCCCATTACGGGCAATTTATGTGTAACTCCTCCAGGAATTGTTTCTGGTGTTTTAGCAATTAAAGTAAGTGAATATAGAAATGGAATCTTAATTGGTAGTATAATAAGAGATATTCAAATAAATGCATTTGCTTGCACTTCAGTTAACCCTCCACAACTTTCAGGAATTGACACAACAACAGTAGTTGATATGACTAACATCAATACTTATACTGTTGAGGTAAATTGCCCTAATGGCTCCCAAAATATTAATTTTGATATTAATACTATTAATAATAATCCACCACCACCACCTCCTCCTCCAGGGGCTAATATTACTGTTACAGTAAATACACAATCTTGGGGTGGTGAAATTTCTTGGGATATTACCTCTGGTGGAACAGTAGTGGCTTCTGGTGGTGGATATTCTAATTATAGCACTTATACAACTATAGTTTGTGTGCCAATTGGTCCTTTAATATTTAATATGTATGATTCATATGGAGATGGTTGGAATGGGGGTGCCTATTCTATTACTGGAAATGCAACTCTATATGGTATAACTTCAGGAGGATTAACTGGTTGGACAAGCTTTGGTTCTAATTCCTTTGGTATTACTGGAGGAACTCCTTGTACACCAACTAGTGGAGCGGGCTCTTTGGTTACAATGAATTGGAATAACGGTATACCAGGAGCTAACTTTACTATTGCTAACAATAATACTATGAATCCCATAGGTACTTTTAATTGGAATCCTACATTGGCCGATACAGCAAATAGTCCTTACTTTTTTACTGTAAATGTCACAAATGATGCTTGTCCTACTCCAGGTAGTTTTTCTTTTCAGTATCAAGTAATTGTTACAGGAACAGATATGGTTGCTACTCCAACTATTACAAATGTAAGTTGTAATGGAGGAAATGATGGTACGATATCCATGAGCACTACAGGAACTTCACCACCTTTTACTTATCTTTGGCCAAATGGAGGAACTACTGCAAATGCCTCTTATTTAACTGCAGGAACATATAATTTACAACTCACTGATGGTGGAGGATGTACTATGACTGAAACCTATACTGTTATAGATCCTTCACAAATAACATCTACTTCTACTTTTTATGATGCAAGTTGTTTAAATATTAATGATGGATCAGCTACTGTTTTCCCCTCTAACGGAACTCCAGGATATACTTATCTTTGGGATGACACTAATACTCAAACTACACAAACCGCTAATTCTTTAGCAGGCGGCACTTATATTTGTACAATCACAGATAGTAATTCTTGTAGTTTCACGGATACGGTTAATGTTGGATTTGCTCCAGCATACAGTACAACTATTTCTTCAACAAATGCTCTCTGTAATGGGAATACTGGCACTGCAATCGTTTCAGTTCAAGCACCATCAGCAGGAGTATCAAACTTAACTTATTGCACGTCTACACCAGGATCAAATACTGCGTCTACAATTGACAATGTTCAATTAATAGGAGACACCTTCAATATAACTAATAATACGACAGGAATATGTGACCAATATGAGGATTATACTAATCAATATGCTGATATTACTCAAGGACAATCTTATACTATTGATATTACTTTAGGAGATTGTTCAAATAATTACTCCTCAGGTGGTAAGGTGTATATCGATTGGAATATTGATGGAGATTTTAACGATCCAGGAGAAGAAATAGGAACAATACCTGTTGGACCTCCCTCAACAACAACAACAACAATATCTTTTACAGTTCCCTTTAGTGTTTTTGGTGCAACAAGAATGAGAATTGTTTCTCAATTTCTTAATAATACTCCTGTAAACAATGTAGGACCTTGTGATGTTGGAATAATGGCAAACCCAATTTATGTTCAACCTTGGTTCGGAGCTACAGAAGATTATTCAATTGTTGTGAATGGAGGTTCAGTTAATGCCACTTACCTGTGGTCAAATGGATTAACAACAGATAGTATTAGTGGGCTTCTTCCTGGAGGATATAGTGTTTTAGTTACAGCTCCTAATGGATGTACGCTAACAGAATATATTACCATTACTGAACCAACAGCAATTTCTACAACTACTTCACAAAATAATATAAGTTGTTTTGGAGGGAGCAATGGAGATGTAACAATAGATATAAGTGGTGGAATACCTGATTATACAGTAAATGCTGCAGGTTATTCTCAAACTTTAGTTGGAGGAATATCATCCTTTACTACTCCTTCC
>JABGSE010000036.1 GCA_018647945.1 Flavobacteriales bacterium
ATAATTCTACTATCAACCACTAAAGTAACATGGTTCGATCTTTTTCTTATTCTATGTGCTCTACCCTGTGGCGCTGGTTGAATTCTTTTAGTCATTCTACCACTGTCTACTTTTACTTCAGAAACATAAAGATTTGATTCATCCATTCTTTGTCCCTCATTTTTAGTTTCCCAATTTGCAAGAGCTGAAAGAAGAAGTTTCTCCATTCTGCCAGATGCTTCTTTTGGGTTTAGTTTTAATTGTGCTAACGCTTTATCAGCATCCATACCTCTAATAAGGTCAGCAATTAACCTCATTTTTCTTGGTGAAGTAGGACAATTATTCAATTTTGCAAAAGCGATTGTTTTTTTCGCTTCCTTCATTGCATTTGCTTTTAATCTTTTTCTAGCTCCCATTTTTTATTATTTTCTATTACCTCCGTGACCTCTAAAAGTTCTTGTTGGAGAGAATTCACCTAATTTATGACCTACCATATTTTCTGTTACAAAAACAGGAATAAATTGTCTTCCATTATGAACCGCAAATGTTTTCCCAACAAAATCAGGAGATATCATTGATGCTCTCGACCAAGTTTTAATTACTGAATTTTTACCTGACCCATTCATTGAATCAACTTTCTTCTGCAATTTATAATGAATATATGGTCCTTTTTTTAACGATCTAGCCATGGTTTATTTCTTTTTTCTTCTTTCAATTATATACTTATCTGAAGCCTTTTTCTTATTTCTTGTTTTGTATCCTTTGGCTGGAATACCATTCTTAGATCTTGGAATACCTCCAGAATGTTTTCCTTCACCACCACCCATTGGATGATCTACCGGATTCATTACTGTTGATCTAACTCTAGGTCTTCTACCTTTCCATCTACTTCTACCCGCTTTACCAGAAATTTGCAACTGGTTTTGCGCATTTGAAACCGTACCAATAGTAGCCAAACAAGTAATTAAGATTTGTCTGATTTCACTAGAAGCTAATTTAATAGTAGCGTACTTACCATCTTTCGCCATTAACTGAGCGTAAGAACCAGCAGATCTCACTAAAATACCACCTTGTCCTGGTCTTAATTCAATATTATGAATTAGTGTTCCTAAAGGAATGTGTGTTAGAGCTAAAGTATTTCCTACAACAATAGGAGATTTTTCCCCAGACATTAATTCCATTCCTACTTTTAATCCTTCTGGAGATACAATATATCTTTTTTCACCATCTACATAATGTAAAAGAGCAATGTACGCTGTTCTGTTCGGATCGTACTCAATGGTAGCAACCTTTGCTGCAATACCAAATTTATTTCTTTTGAAATCAATAATTCTGTATCTCTGTTTATGTCCACCTCCGACATGTCGGATAGTCATTTTACCTGTGTCATTTCTACCACCATATCTTTTTTGTTTAACTAGTAAACTTTTTTCTGGTGTTGAAGTAGTTACTTCATCAAACGACCTAGCGACTTTATGTCTTTGTCCAGGAGTATTTGGTTTTAATTTTCTTACTGCCATTTTCCTCTAATTATATATTACTGTAAAAATCAATAGTATCTCCTTCCGATAAAGTAACAATAGCTTTTTTATAAGTTTTTGTCATACCAGAAATGAAACCTGATTTAGTACCTCTTGTTCTTTTCTTACCAATACAAACCATAGTTCTAACTGATTCAACAGTTACGTCATATGTTTCTTCTACCGCTTTTTTAATCTCAATCTTATTAGCAGTTCTGTCAACAACAAAACCGAAACGATTTAAGCTTTCCGCTTCAGCCGTCATTTTTTCAGTTATTACTGGTTTTATTAAAATATTCATCACTTCTATTTTTTATAATTCTTCTCTATTTCCTTAATTGACGATTCAACAAACATTATCTTGTTCGCGTTCATTAAGTCGTAAGTAGTTAAAGATGAAACATTTACTACTTTCGACCTCTTTAAATTTCGGGAAGACAAAAGTATATTTTTATTTGAATCTGCAAGTACTAATAAAGTTTTATTATTCGCTTGATCTAAATTAGCTAAAATGTTAGCATATCCTTTAGTACTTGGAGCATCCATTGCAAAGTCCTCTAACACTATGATATTCTTATCAATAGCTAGTTTAGAAAAAGCAGATTTACGAGCCAAAACTTTAACTTTTTTGTTTAATTTAAAATCGTAATTTCTTGGTCTTGGACCAAAAACTCTACCCCCTCCTCTAAACAATGGATTCTTAATATCACCTACCCTAGCAGCACCACTACCTTTTTGTTTTCTTATTTTTCTTCTGCTACCAGCAACATCACTTCTTTCTTTTGATTTATGAGTACCTTGTCTCTGAGCCGCTAAGTAATGTTTTACATCTAAGTAAATAGCATGATCGTTTGGCTCAATACCAAAGATATCTTTACTTAATGAGACTGATTTTGAAGTTTCTTTTCCTTCTGTATTATAAATTGATAATTTCATTATTTCTCAATTGTTATATATGAATTATTCGCTCCTGGAACAGAACCATTAACTAAAATTAAGTTTCTGTCTGCCATAACTTTTACCACTTGTAGGTTTTCAACCTTAACTCTTTCGTTGCCCATTTGTCCACCCATTCTCATTCCTTTAAATACTCTTGCAGGATAAGAAGCCGCACCAATAGAACCAGGATGTCTTTGTCTGTTGTGCTGACCGTGAGTAGCGTCATTCACACCTTTAAATCCGTGTCTTTTTACAACACCTTGAAAACCTTTACCTTTAGAAGTTCCTACAACTTCAACAAAATCACCTTCTTCAAATAATTCTGTTGTAAGTCTATCCCCTAAATTTACTTCACTAAAAGAGTTAAACTCAACTAATTTTTTGTGCATTGGAGATTTAGCTTTGTTAAAATGTCCTTCTAACGATTTGTTTACTCTTTGTTCCTTTTGAATTTCAAAACCAATCTGAATAGCATTGTAACCATCTACTTCTTCTGTTTTGATCTGAGTTACAGTACAAGGACCAACCTCAAGAATTGTACAAGGTATGTTTTTCCCTGCTTCAGAGAAAATACTTGTCATTCCTATTTTTTTACCTATTAAACCTGGCATCTTATTTATTATTTATATTACTTTAATTTCTACATGAACTCCTGAAGGAAGTTCTAACTTCATTAAGGCGTCAATTGTTTTTGATGATGCATTATATATATCCATTAATCTTTTATGAGAAGATAATTGGAATTGCTCTCTTGATTCCTTGTTTACGTGAGGAGATCTTAAAACAGTGTATATCTTTTTGTTTGTAGGTAATGGAATTGGCCCACTAACTACAGCTCCAGATGTTTTTACTGTTTTTACAATCTTTTCAGCAGATTGGTCAACCAAGTTATGGTCAAACGACTTTAATTTTATTCTTACTTTCTGTGACATAATATATTATTATTTAACTCCTGTTGTTTCTGCAATTACTGTTTCTGCAATATTTTTTGGTGCTGTTTGAAAACTAAAGAATTCCATAGTAGATGTTGCTCTACCAGAAGATATAGTCCTTAAATCTGTTACATAACCAAACATTTCTGATAATGGAACTTTCGCTTTCACTAATTTAGATCCAGCCTTATCTTCCATCCCTTCTACTTGTCCTCTTCTTCTATTTAAATCACCAATAATATCTCCCATATTTTCCTCTGGAGTGATAACATCTAATCTCATGATTGGTTCTAATAATTCAGGTCCAGCTTGTTTTACTGCTGATTTAAATGCAATTTTTGCACATAATTCAAATGATAATGCATCAGAATCCACATCATGGTAAGAACCATCAAACAATCTAACTTTTAAAGTATCAATAGGGAATCCAGCAAGTACACCGTTCTCCATTGCCATTTTAAATCCTTTTTCAACTGAAGGAATAAATTCTTTAGGAATATTACCCCCTTTAATCTTATTTTCAAATTGCAACCCTTCTCCTTCAAAATCTGCATCAACAGGAGAAAGTTCAAAGTTAATGTCGGCAAATTTACCTCTACCACCAGATTGTTTTTTATAAATCTCTCTATGAGTAACGGATTGTGTAACCGCCTCCTTATAAGAAACTTGAGGAGCACCTTGATTACATTCTACTCCAAATTCTCTTTTCAATCTATCTACAATAATTTCTAAGTGTAATTCTCCCATTCCAGAAATAATTGTTTGACCAGAATCATGATCTGTTTTCACAGTAAATGTAGGGTCTTCTTCAGCTAACTTACCTAAAGCAACACCTAATTTATCCATGTCTTTTTGAGTTTTTGGCTCAATAGCAATACCAATTACTGGGTCTGGAAAATCCATAGACTCCAATACAATTGGATTTTTCTGATCACATAATGTATCTCCTGTTCTGATATCTTTAAATCCTACCAAGGCAGCAATATCACCAGCTTGAAGTGAATCAATTTGGTTTTGTTTATTTGCATGCATTTGAAAGATTCTTGAAATTCTTTCTTTCTTTCCAGTTCTTGTATTATATACATAAGAACCAGACTCTAAAACTCCAGAATACGCTCTTGTAAAACATAATCTACCAACAAAAGGATCCGTAGCAATTTTAAACGCCAATGAAGCGAATGGTTCATCAACAGATGGTTGTCTTGACTCCTCAGCATCAGTATCAGGGTTTTTGCCAATAATAGCTTCTGTATCCATAGGTGAAGGAAGAATTTCCATTACCATATCCAACATTGCTTGAACCCCTTTATTTTTAAATGCAGAACCACACATCATAGGAACAACTTTCCCAGAAATAGTAGCTTCTCTAAGTGCATTTAAGATTTCTCTTTCTGTTAAAGAATTTTCATCTTCAAAATATTTTTCTAATAAGTTATCGTCAAACTCAGCAACAGCTTCTAAAAGTTGACCTCTGTATTCTCTTGCTTCATCAATAATATCTGCAGGTATTTCAATTTCTTCAAAAGTCATCCCTTGGTCTTCTTCATTCCAAACAATTCCTTTAAAATTAATTAAATCTACAACACCTTTAAAAGTTTCTTCTGCTCCGATAGGAATTTGTAAAGGTAATGCGTGAGAACCAAGCATCTCTTTCACTTGCTTGGAAACCTTTAAAAAGTCAGCACCTTGTCTGTCCATTTTATTTACAAAACCAATTCTTGGTACATTGTAATTATTTGCTAATCTCCAGTTTGTTTCAGATTGTGGCTCTACACCATCTACTGCTGAAAATAAGAAAACTAAACCATCAAGAACTCTTAATGATCTGTTTACTTCAACAGTAAAATCTACATGACCAGGAGTGTCAATAATATTCACATGGTATTCTGTACCTCTATAATCCCAGTTTAAAGTAGTAGCAGCAGAAGTAATTGTAATACCTCTTTCTTGCTCTTGCTCCATCCAGTCCATTGTAGCGGCACCGTCATGAACTTCTCCAATTTTATGAGAAACTCCACCGTAATAAAGAATTCTTTCTGTAGTAGTTGTTTTTCCAGCATCAATATGAGCTGCAATTCCAATGTTTCTCGTATATTTTAAATCTCTTTTTGCCATTTTCCTATCTTATTAAAATCTGAAATGTGAAAATGCCTTATTTGCTTCCGCCATTCTATGAGTATCCATTTTCTTTTTATAAGCAGCGCCTTCTTCTTTAAATGCAGCTATTAATTCTGAAGAAAGGTTTAAAGCCATTGTCTTTTCGTTTCTCTTTCTAGCCGCCTCAATTAACCACTTGATACCCAAAGAAATTTTTCTGTCATCTCTTACAGGTTGTGGAATTTGAAAAGTCGCTCCTCCAATTCTTCTACTTCTTACTTCAACATGAGGATTGATATTATCTAATGCTTTTTCCCAAACAACAATTGATTCTTCCTCTTCTACTTTTGTAGAGATAATGTCTATTGCATCATAAAACACTTTGAATGCAGTGCTTTTCTTCCCATCCATCATAAGGTTATTTACAAACCTAGTTACCAATACATTTCCGAATTTAGGATCCGGTAGTAATATTCTTTTCTTAGCTCTTGATTTTCTCATTTTCTAAAATCTATTTATTTTTTTGGTCGTTTAGTACCATATTTTGATCTTCTTTGAGTTCTACCATCAACACCTGAAGTGTCCAAAGCTCCCCTCACGATATGATATCTTACACCTGGTAAATCTTTTACTCTTCCTCCTCTAACTAAAACGATAGAGTGCTCTTGTAAGTTATGACCTTCACCTCCGATATAAGCATTTATTTCATTTCCATTTGTTAACCTTACCCTTGCTACTTTTCTAAGCGCTGAGTTTGGTTTTTTAGGAGTTGTTGTATATACTCTTGTACACACTCCTCTTCTTTGAGGACAACTGTTTAAAGCTAGAGATTTACTCTTCTTCTTTAGATTGGTTCTTCCTTTTTTTATTAATTGTTGTATTGTTGGCATAATATTTCGTTACCTTATTTTCTTATTAAAATGGTCGGCAAATGTAATAATTAATATTAGTAATAAGAAAAGGAAGTTTGTTTTTTTTTATAAAAATTAAATACTAGGTAGAAATACCTATAAAATTAGGTTAAAAACATATGTAATTTTATGAATTTTTAATAGTTGTATAATTCGTTATCCACACAATATTGTGAAAAACAAATTTATACTTTAATGCCATTTTACTGAAAAATGGAATTTATTGTAAAACAATTTTTTTAAATATTTTTTTGTTGTTTACCTTCAATTCAACAAAGTAAATTCCTTTGGTTTTCTCTTTTCTGAGAATGATTAATTCTCTCTGATTATCCAACTGGTAAACTTCTACAACTTGCCCCAAAACA